>NZ_JAFGZB010000019.1:0-41154 GCF_017947305.1 Pseudomonas sp. MWU347 | reverse complement strand
GCTTGCTCACGAAGAGGCCGGCACATTCGACATGGATATCGCCTGAGCGGACGCTTTCGCGAGCAAGCCCGCTCCCACAGGGTTCTGCGGTGTATCTGGATTTTGTGAGCAGCCGATAAACCTGTGGGAGTGGGCTTGCTCAGGAAGAGGCCGGCACATTCGACATGGATATCGCCTGACCGGACACTTTCGCGAGCAAGCTCGCTCCCACACTGTTTTGCGGTGTATCTGGATTTTGTGAGCAGCCGATAAACCTGTGGGAGTGAGCTTGCTCACGAAGAGGCCGGCACATTCGACATGGATATCGCCTGAGCGGACGCTTTCGCGAGCAAGCCCGCTCCCACACTGTTTTGCGGTGTATCTGGATTTTGTGGGCAGCGGATAAACCTGTGGGAGTGAGCTTGCTCACGAAGAGGCCGGCACATTCGACATGGATATCGCCAGGCCGGACACTTTCGCGAGCAAGCCCGCTCCCACAGGGTTCTGCGGTGTATCTGGATTTTGTGGGCAGCCGATAAACCTGTGGGAGCTGGCTTGCCAGCGATGAGGCCTGAATCAGCGCCGTTTCAACGCCTGCTTGTGCGCATACATCGCCTCGTCGGCATCGGCCAGCAGTCGATCCACCGTTTCATGGCGTTGCGGATCGTATTCGATCTGGCCGACGCTGAAGCGAATCTCGTAGCCGCGCTGCAACATCGCATTGCGCTCGTCGAGGATTTCCTTGAGCCGGGCCATGATCGCTGTGGTTTCGACGTGACTGGAGCCGGTCAGCAGCGCCACGAACTCGTCACCGCCCAGGCGCCCGACCACGTCGCTCTCGCGAAAAGCGATGCGCAGCACATCGGCAAAGGACTTCAGCGCACTGTCGCCCTCGGCATGGCCGTAACGATCGTTGATCTGCTTGAAGTCATTGAGATCGAAAAACAGCAGCGTCGCCGGTTTGTCCCGGTGTTTGCAGGCGTCCAGCGCATGCTGGGCCAGGGTCTTGAAGCCGCGGCGGTTGGACAGCAGCGTCAGCTCGTCCATGCTCGCCATCTGCACCGCCATCAACTCTTGCTCGGCCATGCCGGCGAGATCGCGCAACAGGGCACGCTCCTCGTCGTCGAGTTCACGCGGCTGGGTGTCGATCAGGCACAACGTGCCCATTTTGTTGCCGTTGGGCACGGTCAGCGGGTAGCCCGCGTAGAAACGAATCTTCGGCTCGCCGGTGACCAGCGGATTGTCATGAAAGCGCTTGTCCTGCTTGGCATCAGGCACCAGCAGCAATTCGTCCTGAAGAATCGCGTGCCCACAGAACGACACATCACGCGGGGTTTCGTTGACCTCGAGGCCGACGCACGACTTGAACCACTGCCGATCCTTGTCCACCAGCGTCACCAGCGCAATCGGCACGTTGAACAGGCGTTTGGCCAGCCGCGTGAGCCGGTCAAAACGCTCCTCCGGCGCCGAATCAAGAACCTTCAAGCCGTGCAGCGCTTGAATTCGGGTGGTTTCATTGGCGGGTTTGATCGGGGCCAGCATCACGCACTCCATCAGGGTCAATGACCGTTAGAGTAGCTTGATTCGCCAGCGACTCACACACTCAACCGCCCGCCACCGGACATGGCCCGCCAGCATCGGCCCAAAGCTTGAACTGGGCCACAAAAATGTCATGCGGTACCGGTACCGGCGTGCGCCCTGCCCCGGGATTCCATCCCCACAACACCAGTTTGTCGTCGCTGACATGTTTGATCAGCGCGGCGAAATCACGGTCGCCATTGCTCGAACGATCCTTGATCATTGCGCACAACTTGTCCGGCGGCAGGCCGATCCACGCCATCTTGTGCGCCGCCGGAGGCAAGCTCCAGTGCGGCGCTCCCGGAGGTGCATGCGGGCCATAACTGGCCGGCGGATTGCTCTCGGCGTGGCAGGTGGCGCAGGGCAAACCGGCGGCGCCCTTGCCGTCCATGCCACGCACCACATTCATCGCGTGTGGTTTGCCCGCATCGAACTGCAGCGGCGAGTCGCCGGGGATGTGGCAGTTCTGGCAGCGCGGGCTCTGGAACACCTTCTGCACCGTGCCGAACGCCTTGAGCGCTTCCTGATCATCGGCGAACAGGTCCGAGGCGTAGCCGCCCAGCCCCAGCAGTATCACCGTGCCCAACAGCAGATGTCGTTTCATCTCACACCCCCGACAGTTGCAGCGGCAGTTCACGCAAGCGCTGCCCGGTCAGCGCATACACGGCATTGGCCACCGCCGGCGCTGTGGGCGGAACACCGGCCTCACCGATGCCGCCGGGTTTGTCGCTGCTGGGCACGATATGCACCTCGACCAGCGGCATCTCGTTGAGCCGCAGCACTTGATAGTCGTGATAATTGGATTGCACCACCGCGCCGTCCTTGAGCGTCAGCTTGCTGTGCAGCGCCATGCCCAGGCCAAAGGTGATGCACGATTCCATCTGCGCCGCGATGCTCTGCGGATTGACCGCGATCCCGCAATCCACCGCACACACCACGCGGTGCACGCGGATCGCCAGATTTTCCTGCGAGACCTCGGCCACCTGCGCCACATAACTGCCGAACGACTCGTGTACCGCCACGCCCAATGCATGCCCGTCAGGCAACGGCGCTGTCCAGTTGGCCTTCTCCACCGCCAGATTCAGCACCCCGAGATGCCGCGCATGGTCCTTGAGCAAGGTGCGTCGATATTCGATCGGGTCCTTGCCCGCCGCCATGGCCATCTCATCGATCAGCGACTCCATGACGAACGCGGTGTGGCTGTGCCCCACCGAACGCAGCCACAGCACATTGATCCCGGTCTGCGGCGAATGCAGCTCGACCTGTTGATGGGCCAGGCCCTTGATATACGGGCTGTCGGCCACGCCTTCGACCGAAGTCGCGTCGATGCCGTTCTTGACCATGGTCTGTTCGAGCATGGTGCCGGCCATGATCGACTGGCCGACCAGCACATGCTGCCAGCTCAGCGGCATGCCCTGCCCGTCGAGGCCGATGCGTGCCTGATGCAGGAACATCGAGCGGTAATACCCGCCGCGAATGTCGTCCTCGCGCGACCACACGGTTTTCACCGGCAGCCCGGCGGCTTTCGCCACTTGCACCGCTTCGGCGACGAAGTCCGAGGTCGGATTGGCCCGCCGCCCGAATCCGCCGCCAAGAAATTCGGTGTGAATTTCCACCTGTTCCGGTTTGAGTCCGGTGATCTTGCCGGCGACCATCTGATCGAGGGTCTGGAATTGCGTGCCGGTCCAGATCTCGCACTTTTCGGCGCTGATCTTCACTGTGCAGTTCAGCGGTTCCATCGGTGCGTGCGCCAGATACGGCACGCTGTATTCGACGTCGATTTTCTTCGCCGCCTTGTCGAAGTTGCCTTTCGGATCCCCAGCCTGGCTGGCGGAAGTGCCCGGTGTCGCTGCCAGTTTGCGGAAACTGTCGAGCAGGTCCTGGCTGCTCAGGTCAGCGTGCGGCCCGAGATCCCAATCGACCTTCAGCGCATCGCGACCAAGTTTCGCCGCCCAGTAATGATCGGCAATCACCGCCACACCGGTCGGCACCTGTACCACTTTGTGCACACCGGGCACCGCCAGTGCCTCGGCGCCCTCGAAGGATTTGACCGTGGCACCGAACACCGGCGCACGGGCGACCATCGCGGTCATCAAACCGTCGAATTGCACGTCCATGCCGAACTTGGCGCGGCCAGTGATTTTCTCCGGGGTGTCGAGACGCTTGGTCGGTTTGCCGATGACTTTCCAGTCCTTGGCCTCCTTGAAGGTGATCGACTTTGGATCCGGCACTGGCAGTTGCCCGGCGGCGTCCGCCAGTTCGCCGTACGTCGCGCGTTTATCGCCGGCGATCACTACGCCGGACTCGGTGCGAATAGTCGACGCAGCGACGTTGAAGCGCTTGGCCGCCGCTTCCACCAGCATCTGCCGCGCCGTGGCCCCGGCCAGCCGGTAACGGTCGAACTCCATCCAGGTCGAGGTCGAGCCGCCAGTAATCTGCATCCCGCCAAACGCCGGCATGCCGTAATTCGCCGCTGAGGCCGGCGAGTGTTCGACGCGGATCGTCGACCAGTCGGCGTCCAGTTCTTCGGCGATCAGCATGGTCAGACCGGTCCAGATGCCCTGACCCATTTCCGAATGCCCGAGCAACACCGTCACGCTGTTGTCGGCGGCAATGCGCAAAAACGCATTCGGCGCGAAGACCTTGCCTTCATTCTCCGCCGCCAGAGCAAAACGATGGGCACCAGGCACGACGAACGCCACCACCAGACCGCCCCCCAGCACGGCACTGCCCTTGAGAAATCCGCGACGCGATACAGGACTGTTCATCGTCTGTCTCCCAATCAGCCGATCTCGGCCGCACGTTTCACAGCCGCGCGGATTCGCGGATAGGTACCGCAGCGGCAAATATTGCCGGAGAGCGCCTGATCGATATCGCTGTCGGTGGGCTTGGGGATTTTCGCCAGCAGCGCGGCGGCCGACATGATCTGCCCCGACTGGCAGTAACCACACTGCACCACATCGAGTTCGGCCCAGGCCTGCTGCACCGGGTGCGAGCCATCAGTGGACAGGCCTTCGATGGTGAGGATTTTCTGCCCGTTGGCCACGGCGGTGGCGGGCGTGATACAGGCGCGCAACGGTGCGCCATCGACGTGTACGGTGCAGGCGCCGCACTGGGCCATGCCACAGCCGAATTTGGTACCGGTCAGGTGCGCCACGTCACGCAGGACCCAGAGCAACGGCATATCTGCCGGTACATCGAGTTCCTGATCCTTGCCATTGATATTCAAGGTCAGCATCGGGGGATTTCCTCAGACTCACGGTGTTCTGAAGGGGCGCCGCTACGGCCGTGGAAGCCTGTGCGCGCCTCGGCTTATCCCTTTCAGCAAAGCCTAATTTGCGCGTGAAGCCAGACATGGCGACCACCGGTCATGCCTCAACGCAAAAATGTCGACTTTAATCCTGTGGCTGATAACGGCGCTCATCCGAACCATCACGACCGGTCGGCGACGAGCGCGGTAACCCATCACAATGCTCAGGAGTCGCGAACATGGGATTTGTCACCACCCAAGACGGCGTCGATATTTTCTACAAGGACTGGGGCCCGAAAGACGCCCCGGTGATCCACTTCCACCACGGCTGGCCGCTCAGTTCGGATGACTGGGACGCGCAGATGCTGTTCTTTCTGGCCCAGGGCTTTCGGGTGATTGCTCACGACCGTCGAGGTCACGGACGGTCGAGCCAGGTCTGGGACGGCCACGACATGGACCATTACGCCGACGATGCGCTGGCGGTGGTCACGCATCTGGGGCTGAAGAATGTGGTGCATGTCGGCCACTCCACCGGCGGCGGCGAGGTCATCCACTACATCGCCCGGCATGGTCAGGACAACGTCGCCAAAGGCGTGCTGATCAGCGCGGTGCCACCTTTGATGGTGCAGACTGAAAGCAATCCCGGTGGATTGCCGAAATCGGTGTTCGACGATTTTCAGGCGCAACTGGCGGCCAATCGTGCGCAGTTCTACCGCGATATCCCCAGCGGGCCGTTTTATGGCTATAACCGCCCCGGGGCCAAGCCGTCCGAGGGGATCATCGGCAACTGGTGGCGTCAGGGCATGATCGGCGGCGCGAAGGCGCATTACGACGGGATCGTCGCGTTCTCCCAGACCGATTTCACTGAAGACCTGAAGAAAGTCACCGTGCCGGTGCTGGTGATGCATGGCGAGGACGATCAGATCGTACCGTATGCGAACTCGGGGCCTTTGTCGGCGAAACTGCTGCCAAATGGCACGCTGAAATCGTATCCGGGGTTTCCGCACGGGATGCCGACGACTGAGGCGGCGACGATCAATGCCGATTTGCTGGCGTTTATTCGCGGCTGAGATAACCGAAGTCAGCTGACTCCCCTGTAGGAACGGGCTTGCGCGCGAAGGCTATCTGTCTGTCGATATCAGGTTGACTGAATCACCGCTTTCGCGAGTAAGCTCGCTCCCACCAAGGTCGGTGGTGCAAACAATTCTATCTATCCAACACAAATCCTGTGGGAGCGGGCTTGCTCGCGAAGGCAATCGGTCTGTCGATATCGAGTTGGCTGAACCACCGCTTTCGCGAGCAAGCCCGCTCCCACCAGGGGACTCGGGCTTGCCCGGACTTTTTGCTATTCCTCGGTGCGCCCCGTGCGTTCGCGATCACGTTCGTAGTGGTGCGCCAGTGGCAGCGCCGGCAACCATGACTCGCGCCGTACAGTCCACAGTTCATAAGTCGGCTTGAGCTGGTTCGGCGCGTCCAGCGAGCCGACATTCACTTCAATTTCATCCCCCGAACGCGCCAGTACCGGCGAACCACAGCGCGGACAGAACACTCGCCCTTGATACTCGCCGGTCTTGCCGCTGACGGTCACCGCATTCTCGGGAAATATCGCCGAGGCATGAAACAACGCGCCGTGGTGTTTGCGGCAGTCGAGGCAGTGGCAGATGCCGACGCGGTAAGGTTGGCCTGATGCTTCGAAACGCACATCACCGCACAGGCAGCCGCCAGTTAATGAGTTCATGGTGTCTATCCTCTGCCAGACTCTGTTCAGCCTTTGAACATAGCAGCCAACAAGCGAACGCCCACAATCGGCTTATACCGGAGACAGCGCCATGCCCTCCCCTGAATCCATCTTGTTACAGAGCTGGCACACCAACGCTGATGCCTGGATCGACGCGATCCGCAGCGGTGCCATCGAAAGCCGTCAGCAGGTCACCGATCAGGCGATCCTGCTGGCGATCATGGGCCGCCAACCGGGAGGCGTGCTGGATCTGGGTTGCGGCGAAGGCTGGTTGTTGCGGGCGCTGGCGGATCGCGGTATCGATTCGGCGGGCGTCGATGGCGATGCGACGTTGATCGAGGCTGCACGCGCGGCCGGTTCGGCCAAGGTACATGTGGCCAGTTATGCGGCATTGGTCGACGCCGAAATTGATATTGGCCGTGACTACGATTTGATCTGCGCCAACTTCTCTCTGCTGCATCAGGACATCATTCCATTGCTCGCCGCAATGCATGCGTTGCTGGTTCCGGGCGGCGCCATGATCATTCAGACCCTGCATCCGTGGGCCGTGGCGGCCGGCGATTATCAGGATGGCTGGCGTGAAGAGTCCTTCGCCGGGTTCAAGGGCCAGTGGCAGCCGATGCCGTGGTATTTCCGCACGCTGTCGAGTTGGTGCAACGCGCTGGACATGGCCGGGTTTCAACTGGTCAGCCTGCAAGAGCCGCAGCATCCGCAAAGCCCAGTGCCACAGTCGCTGTTGATGATCGCCGAACGCCGCTCCTTGTAGGAGTGAGCCTGCTCGCGATGGCGTCGTTGCAGCTTGCATAGGCGTTGCCTGACCCTGCGCCATCGCGAGCAGGCTCACTCCTACAGGGTTTGTCAGCAAGCGCCGCACTTGTCGATCTACGGCACCGTCATTCGACCAAGGACTGACTACGCTGTAAATCCTGCGTGTCTAACCTGCCGAGGATGACTGCCATGCAACGCTTTCAAAAACTCACACCGTGCCTGTGGTTCGATGATCAGGCCGAAGCCGCCGCGAAGTTCTATTGCTCGATCTTCGATCATTCGAAAATCACCGGCCTGACCCACTACAGCAAGGTCGGCCAGGAATTTCACGGCAAGCCGGAAGGCGCGGTGATGACCGTCAGTTTCGAACTCGACGGCCAGACCTTCACCGGCCTCAACGGCGGGCCGATGTTCAAGTTCAGTGAGGCCATTTCGTTTCAGGTCAATTGCCAGAATCAGGAAGAAGTCGACCACTTCTGGGGCAATCTGTCGGCAGGCGGCCCGGTCGAGGCCCAGCAATGCGGTTGGCTCAAGGACAAGTTCGGGGTGTCGTGGCAGATCGTGCCGGTGGCGTTCATGCACATGATGCTGGACCCCGACACCAGCAAGTCGCAACGGGCGATGCAGGCCATGTTCAAGATGAAAAAACTCGACATCGCCGAACTGGAGCGGGCCTTTGCCGGCCAGAGCTAATACACTCCGGTTCTGGCCTGCCGGGAACCATAACGATGAAACACGCTGCCGCCAAAAACCCTGAAAAAGCCCCTCGCTTCTGGCGCGACGATGCCCTGCCCTTCATCGAAGCGCGGGCCATCGCCGATGGCCGTGAGGTCTGCTACTCACGCCATTCCCATGCGCATTTTTCGATTGGCGCGATCACCGCCGGGCGGAGCATTTATGTGCATGAGCAATCGACGTTCGAAGTCGCCGCCGGCACCGTGGTGCTGATGAATCCCGGCGACGTGCATGCCTGCAACCCACTCGATGATCAGCCGTGGTCGTACTTGATGCTGTATGTCGAGACGCCGTGGCTGACGGATCTGCAGCATCAACTGGGGTTCAGTGCCGAGCTTGAGTTTCGGCGGTTTTCCACTACTCATCTGGATGACCCGCGACTGTTTCGTGACCTGCAAGGGCTTTACGCCACACTCGTCGACGAGCAACAGGACGTACTGCGCAAACACAGCGCAGCGGTGGAGTTTTTCAGCGATCTGCAACTACGCTTGAACCCGGCTGAACCACCGTTGCGCGAGCCGAATTTCAAGCTCGAACGCGCCGCTGACTTCATCCGCGAACACTGCACTGACCTGCTCAGCCTGGAGGACATCTGCACGACGGCGCAGTTGTCACCGTCGTATCTGATCCGTGCGTTCAAACAGCATTACGGCATGACCCCGCATGCCTTTGTGGTCAACCAGCGCATCCAGTTCGCCCGCGAACGCCTGCGCAGCGGCCAGTTGATTGCCGATGTCGCGTTGGAAGCAGGGTTTGCCGATCAGGCGCATTTTCAGCGCGCATTCAAACAGCATCTGGCGGCGACACCCGGCCAATATCGCGGCTGATCCTGGCGCCGGGCTCACGGCAACAGCAGATAACCCGCGCTCGCCGCCAGCAACAAGGCCATCAACCGATTGAACAGGCGCATCCCCTTCGGATTGCCCAGATACCCACGCAGAAACGTCCCGGCATAGACCCAGCAACCGACCGACAGATAACAGATCACCAGATACACCGCGGCGAACTGCCAGACCAGCCGTGCCTCGCCATCGGCGACAAACGCGCCCATCCCTGCCACACACGCCAGCCAGGCTTTCGGGTTGAGCCATTGCATCACCGCGCCGTACAACATCGACGGCGCCCGACCCGCCTCGCCGGCATGCAACTGGCCGTCATCGGCAGCCAGTTTCCAGGCCATGAACAACAGAAACGCCACCCCGGCCAATTGCACCACCCGGGTCAGAAATGGCCACAGTTTCAGGACCTCATGCAGCCCCAGGCCCATCAGCACCAGCAACAGCACAAAACCCAGCGTCGCTCCTGCCACGTGCCGCTGACTGGCCCGAAAGCCGAACTGCGCACCGGAACTCAGCGCCACTATATTCACCGGCCCCGGGGTTATGGACGCCACCAGCGCAAACGCCGCCATCGACACAATCAGACTCATTACGCACCTGCTGCAGAGTGGGGAGAAAGAGACTCAGGCTAACTAAGGCACGGCCTGCTGTATTGAACAAAATTGCCCTCGTATCGACCGACACGAAACATACGTTGAAACCAATACTGCAAAACAAACCCTGGTTGCGCCGATATAGTCGCCACGCGAAAACAAATCTTCGCGGTACCCGTTTATTGACCCACCTATATAGCCATGGATGGACTGACACCCAATGACGACTTCAACCAATCTTTTTACCCCAGCATCTCTATCAAGTGAGCAACTTGAGCGACGTGATATTGCGCAGACAATGAGAGCCATGCTCGAAAAGTGGGAAAAGGCCAAGGCCAGCGACAACTATGCCTACCCCACCAACCGTGTTAATAACAAACAACTGTGCATATCGACTCTTGAGGGAAGTCTATTCAATCAAGCGCATTTTTCGGCACACATCGTCCTGCGCCAACTGGTACGTCAGCCACAATTCGTTGCAATCGTCGATACGTTAGAAATCAATGATGACAACTGGACACTGGTCAATAAAAAGGGCGAAATCTTTCAAGTCCATGAAATCGAAACAACTGTCGGGACGTTTATCGAGCGCATTGATATCACCCAGCAGATCAACGAGATTGATTCGTTGAAAGCCGACCTGCAACTGCTGGCCAGCAGTGCAGTCATGACAGGCGGCATCGTGTCTTCAAGCGACCGTCTGCCCTTGCTCAACTGGCTGCAGTTCCAGCAACTGAACCTGCCCGAGACCGCAGACCAGTTGCAAAACCTGATTGCCTGGCTCGAACTGACGTTGCCGCTGCCGCCCACGCATGGCAACTACTGGGGGATATCGAACGAAACCGGCGCAACAGAGCTGTGCATCGACGAAGATCAGCAATCGGCTATCTACCAGGTCATCCATAAGTTGATGGACAAGGGCGAGCCGCGCGCGGAACCGCTGATCAATTATCTGGCGGCTGCACTGCTCAAGAAAGAGACGCCGACAGCCCTGCGTGAATACCCGCGTCGCGCCTGGGCACTGCTGATCGAGACCGAAGAAGCCAGAGCTTTCGTCCAGTCCTGCCTTGAAGCGTTGAATGGACCGTCCATGGCCAATGCGACTGTGCTGAGCACAGCGCAGCGCAGTCGCCTGCTGGTCGCAGCGGTCATGCTGGATTTGTCGTTGGGTCGCGAAGACAAGAACCAGAACTTCATCGAGCAGAATATCTATAACCCAGGTTACGTGCAGGCTACCTCCCATGAGGTCAACCTGGCACTGGAACAGGCACTCGGACGCCGACGTATCAAGGAATATGCAGTTCCCATGACGCTGGAACTGATCCTCGCCGGACTTGCACCTGAGTTCCTGGTCAGGACACCCGCAACTCTGCAGATCGGCACGCCTGGTTGGGTAATTCTGCGCAAATCGGTAAGTCTGGCCGAGAGCGTCGCGCCGGGCCTGTCCAGTCAGATGTCCTATGACAAGTTGCTTGAATTGGGCGCGATTTTACCCACCAGTGCGCAACAGCAGACCCTGCATGACTGGGCGAACCTGCAAGGCATCATGGACTGGTCGATGCTGAATGGCCTGGAACCGGAAAATGCCAATGAACTGCCAACCCAGGAACTGTTCAAGCAGGCAGCCAGCCAATACAACGCCCACCTCGACGCGATCAGCGCCGCACTGACAACGCTCGCCACCCCACCGGTCAGTCGGCGCAAGCTGGCGAAAGCCGAGCTGTACGACATTGATTGCGATCCGACGACAGAAATATCGTTGCCGGTCGAATACGGATTCAAACGCAACTATCATTCCGTACTTGATGTTTATATGACGCGCAACCTGTTGTTCAAAAAGGACTATGACAGGCAATCCGGCACAAGTATCTACAAGGCACATCCGGATCTGCTGAGACTCGAACCAATCAATGACCTTTACAAGGCAAAAGTAAAAGAATACTTCAAGCAATACAAAGCGGCCATCAACACCACTATGCGCCTGACACTTTCACGACTGCCACAGGAAGAACGGATGGCACTTGAATTTGGCAAGGCAGCCATATTCATCGTTCGCGAATTCTCCATACAAACCCCGATAAACAGCAGCTTTGTGCCTTTTGATCCACGTAAAACAGCGCGCTTCGGCACCCTGCTGTTTTGCAAGTATGGATTGCAGTTTTACTGTTTTGAGATATTCCCCCTGCAAGGCATTTGCCGCAATAATCCGGCTCTTGCTGAGGCCTACGTCCGCGGCCAGACACTCGATGAGATCGGATGGTTTACCGAAGGGCCGAACGGCGACAACGACTTCAAGTCGCTGACGTATCTTCATACGCGAATCGAAAAAACCGCCTACTTCGAAGGCCAGGCCCCCTTGGGCGAGGAGCTGCGAGACAGGCCGGGCATCATTCTCGAACGCTTTGCCGAATTCGATGAGCCTGACGACTCGCTACCCTTTACGCGTAGCCCTATGCACAGTTTCAACTCGGAACGTTTCAACAAGATCGGCGAAATCATTGCCGAACATAATCCGCCGACCCATTACGATCAGTTTTATGCAATCAGTTACGACAAAACCGCTCTGGAGAAGAATCTTGATGACTGGGACAACATCACCGAAACCATTCTCGACGTCGTCATCCCGTTCCGCCAATGCATCAGGGGCCTGTCCTCCAGTGACCCGGATCTTCGCAGCGGCGCCATATTCAGTTGTGTGATGGACCTGACCGCGATCCTCTTCGTCTTTGCCGGAGCCCTGGGGCCGTTCGGCAAGGCGCTGGGCAGCAGTACAAGACTGTTAAGCCTGAGCAAGGTCGGCGCAAGCGTAGCGCTGTCGGTGTTCAATCCGCTCGATGGCGTTCCGAAGCTGGTTTACGGTGGCGCCAGACTGGTCGGCAAAGGCGTGATGAAACTCAGCCATTTCGGCCATACCGTCATCCGGGCCGGAGCCGGACAACTCCGAGCGCTGAGCAGTACCAGCAGCGGCTCGTACGACCTGGTCAAGGCCCTGAGCAAGACCGGAGTTGCAGCGGAGATTCGCATGACGTTGCCGACGCTGGCGCATGCACGGGCATTGTTCAAGGATGATGCACTCGAAACAGTCGAACAGCTCGTCACACGCCTGAGCCAGGACGTTGTTTCCATACCCAAGGGCGGCAATGCGACAGAACTGCAGCATCTGTTCAACGCTGCAACGAGGGAAGCGACTCAATCCTCAAAAGGATTCCAGCAACTGGAATCGTTAATAGGTCATGCCGCTGCGAACGACGTACTGATTAGCTTCACCAAAAGCAGAGGCCCCCGGTTCAACGGCACGAAGTTCACTACAAACGCTGGTGACTTTTCGGAAATACTTGGATCCACCGCCGAGCTTGAAGCAAAGAAAGTCCTCTATCTGAAGAATCATCAGCAAAATGTCTTGAAGCTGGATCTGGGCAAGCCACCCTACAACGATGTGATGCCCGAAACGGCGTTCAACCCGCAGGGTTTCACCGACAATGCGCAGAGAGCCGGAGCCTGGATGGTCAAGGGTTCGTCCTCCGACAACGAACTGGAGCACATTGTCGCGATCCTGCGCGAGTATACGAGCAACAATAAATCGCTCACCGATGCGAACGTGGTCAAAGAGATCCACGCTCGACTGGTGCCTCAACTGGCGGAGTCTGTGCGCGAGGTAGGACAGCCAACAAAATATGGTGGCAGCATCAGCGGTTATGCTTCGCTGGAACAACATCTGAAGACGCTCGATGCCGCCCATGAGCATGTCGACAAACACTTGCTGGCGGCCATCGCCGGTTTTCAAGGCTTCGGCGACGGCAATGGTCGTACCGCCAGCGCGGTGTATGCGATCAGCCAACTGCGCAACAATCGATTTGTACCGATGCCGAAACACGTGTTCATGTCGTTGAGCGATCTGGGCTAACCACTCAAAATCCGTGCCCCGTTTAACGTGGCACGGATTTCTTCATTCCCCGGAGAGCATCGCCGGCACGGTAAACCGAAACTCAGTGCCCTCACCCGGCTCACTGCTGGCCTCGATCCGCCCGCCATGGGCTTCAACAATCCCCTGCGTGATGTACAAGCCCAGTCCGGTTCCGGTCGGGTTGCCCTCCTTCACCGTCCAGTAGCGATCAAACACCCGCGCCAGGTTTTCCTTGGGAATGCCTTCGCCGGTATCGCGCACGGTAAACACGATCTCTTTGCCGTCAGACTTGGCCAACACGCCCACCGAACCTTTGCGCGGGGTGAACTTGATCGCGTTGCCGATCAGGTTCGACAGCACCTGAAACAGGCGCTCCGGGTCGGCGTGGATTTTCAGGTCGGGATCGGCCTCGAACGAGATATTGATGTCCTTGTCCATCGCCAGTGGCCCGAGCAGCGACTGGGTCTCCTCGAACATTTGCCCGACATCCAGGGTCTGCGGGGCGATGGTGTAACGCCCGGCGTCGATCTTCGAGGTGTCGAGCAGATCTTCCAGTAGCGTGTTCATCCGCCCAGCTGCCTGCTGCATGGTGTCGATAGCCGTGGAGATGCGCCGCGAGGTGTGCGGGCCGTCGGAACTGAAGGTCTTCTGCATCATGCCGCAGAGCATGGAAATCACCGTCATCGGGTTGCGCAGGTCGTGGGAAACCACCGCTACCAATTCATCACGGGCGCGCACTGCCTCCTGCTCACGGCGCACCTGACGGGCGAGGTCGTTTTCCAGTGCCGAACGGCGCAGGTCATTGGCCGCAAACAGATCACCGTGACTCCATTTGGTGGAGATTCCGGCCATCTCGACTTTCCAGATTTCGAACGAAGTACGCGGACGCAGACGCAGGCCGGCGTCGGAATTTTCCAGATCCAGCGGTTTGCGCGGGTCGCCGCTCCAGTTGATGTTTTCCTTGACCTCGGGACGGAACCACATCACCCCGTTGTCCACCGGTTTGGGCAGGCTCATGGCAAGCACGCCGCTGGCCACTTGCTGAAACTGCGCGGCTGGCGGGTAAACGCTCGCCAGATGATGGCTGGCGAACACCGGCTCACCGGTGTCCTGCAACCACTTGTGCAGGGCGCGAATGTCTTCCGGCTCCGGGCAATTGCCGTAACGGTGCAATTGCTTGTCTTCGATGATCGCAATGCCCCCGGCCCCGGCCAGCGCCATCAGCACTTGCGGTTGCTGCGCCAGACCATCGAAGACGTTTTCCGGCGAGTCGATCATCGCTTGATTGAGCAGCGCCAACGCCTCGACTTTCTCCTCGCGTTGGCGGCTGATCTCCAGCGCCTCCATCGCGCTGATCTGCAGTGACAGCACCTGACCGATGGTCTGGCACGCGCTGCGCAGTTCGTGCGGCACATGCAGCGGCTGGCGATTACCGCAGCTGATCAGGCCCCAGAGTTTGTCGCCCTTGAGCAGCGAGATGCTCATCGACGACAGCACGCCCATGTTCTTCATGTACTGGCAATGAATCGGCGAGACGCTGCGCAGGGTGGCGAAACTCAGGTCCAGCGGGGTCTGGGTGTCCGGGCGCAGCTTGGGCACCAGCGGCACCGGCTGGTAATCGGCATTCGGGATGATCCGCAGCCAGTTGGTGCGGTACAGCTCGCGCGCCTGCTCGGGGATGTCCGAGGCCGGGAAAAACAGGCCGTTGAACACTTCCATCGACGGATCGGACGCCTCGGCGATCACCTGACCGTGGCCCTCCTCCTCGAAGCGGTAGATCAGCACCCGGTCGTAACCGGTCATCGCCTGGATTTCCTTGACGCTAATGTCGTACAGGGCCTGCAGCGAAGTGGCCGCTTGCAAGCGCTGGAGCATGCGCCCCAGATGGGTCTGGTTGCCGGCGACGTTGCGCGGCTGGAAGTTTTCAACGTGGATTTCCAGTTCCAGAATCAACACGCCTTGATGCCGGTGCAGCAGACCTTCGAACGCGGTGCCGTTGAGGCGAAAGTGCAGCGGTGCGGCATCGGCAAATACCGGTTGTTGCAACGCCTCGCGCACGGCCACCGCGTGCTTCTCACCCAGCAATTCGTGCAGCGGCTGGCCGATCAGTTCCTGCGCCGGGCGTGCCAGCAGGGTCTCGACGTTGGCGCTGATCTGAATGATCTCCAGCGCCGGCTCGCTCAGGGTCAGCAACAGGCCATGGGGCTGGATTGCCCCGGGAAAGCGGATCGGTTCGTCGGCACAGTTGGCCAGCAGTTCTTCAAAGGCTTCTTGGTCTTGCGGGTTCATGCCAGTACCTCCCGGCTTTCGAGCCAGCGCTCGAAACAACTGAATGTGGTTCGGGCCGCCGCAACCACGGCTTCACGTTCGCTCGCATCCAGTGATCGACTGCCCAGGTATTCAATGAAAGCGCGCCAGCGGCGGCCGGTGGCGGCGCCATAAATGTCGAGGAATGCCGCGCCATTGTCGGCGTTCAGGCTCAACCGCGAGGCGATTTCGCGGCGCAGGATCTGCCCGCCGAGGGTTGCCCCTTCCAGCACGTACGTCACTCCCAGACAGGCAGCGTTGGAGTCGATCGCGGGCAGCGCCTGACACAGCGGCAAACGGGCGATAGCCTCGACCGACAGACCCTGGGCCCTCAGATCATTGAACAGGGTCGGTGCCTTGAGACGTGGCGCAAGATCGAAATCGACCGGCATCACGCCACTGTCGAGCAGTGCACTTTCCAGCGGTCGATAAAAGCCGTAGTAGGCCTGCATCAACCGCAAAAAAGCGTTGGAATCGAGGGTATCGGAGAAAAAAGGAAGACGTTTTTCCAGTGCGATGTGCAGTTCGGCAGTGCCGGCTCGCAGATCTTGCAGCACCGGTGGCACATAAACTTCACGGGCCTTTGCTTGCATGTAGATCGCTCTTGGTGGGGCCGCTTCGGGGCCGGCAGGGTGTTTGCAGCTTTGGACGGATATTACACGGCAAACGCCTTTTTCTGACTTGGCGCACAGATTTTTCTGACGAAACCAGCGCCTTCTGACCTTTCAGAGTTCTGAAGAATCAGAAAAGTTCGACTCGATTAAAGGGCTGCCAATGCTGTACCGCGACAGCAGCACGTGACTGTACGGGTCAGCGCGCCCGCAGCCTGTGATAAAAAAGCGTCATCGTTTCCGGAGCCCAAGCCCATGGATCTCGCCACGCTCTCGCTGTTTCTCCCGGCCTGTTTCGCCCTGAACATGGCCCCCGGCCCGAACAACCTGCTGTCGGTCAGTAATGCCACCCGCTATGGCTATCGTCGGGCCTGCGCCGCCGGTATCGGGCGAATCGTTGCATTCGCCGCAATGATCGCCCTCGCCGGCGCGGGGCTGTCGGTGGTGCTGCAGACCTCGGAATGGCTGTTCCATGCGATCAAGATCATCGGCGCGGCGTACCTGCTTTACCTGGCCTGGCAACTGTGGCGGGCCAACCCCGAGGCTGAGCAGCAGATGGACGGAGCGTCGGTGGGGTTCTGGCGGCTGGCACGTCAGGAGTTTCTGGTGGCGGCGGGCAATCCGAAGGCGATCCTGTTGTTCACTGCGTTTCTGCCGCAATTCGTTGATCCGAGCCGCCCGGTGCCGGCGCAATTCGCCGTGCTCGGCGCGCTGTTTCTGCTGCTGGAATGGATTGCCATCGGCGCCTACGCGTGGATGGGCCTGCACATGCGCCGCTGGTTCGCCGAGCCGCGCGGCAAACGGATCTTCAACCGTTGCTGCGCAGGGCTGTTGTCGGCGGCGGCTTCGGTGTTGTTGCTCGCGAAACGGGCTTAAGTTTCGGACGGCCCTTTGAGTTCGACCTGATTGCCGTCCGGGTCGAAGCAATACAACGACAGGCCGTAGCCCTCGGCGCCGAAGCGTCTGGCGGCTTTTTCCACAGTCAGACCGTGCGCCTGCAAGTGCTCGGTCAGCGCAGATTCATCGAACGGCTCGATGCGCAGGCAGAAGTGATCGACGTTGCGCCGCTCGGCACCGGCCGCCGCGCCACCCTTTTTGCCGAGTTCGCCTTGCAAGTCGACGAGGTCGATCATCGAGGTGCCGGCGCGCAGGTGCACCAGCCCCAATGGTTCGTTGTGCCTGACCACCTCGGCGCCGAAGACCTGGCGGTAGAACTCGATACTGCGTTGCAGATCGGCGACACGCAGGACGATGTGATCGATGTGTTGAATGATGAACGGTGGCATGGTTGGCTCCAGCGAATCGGCGATCCGCTGATTGTGGTGCAGAATCGAAAAAATTCACTGTCGATTTTTCGGTGGAGCCATCGAAATCCTGGATTTAAGCTCTGCCCATGAACATACAAACCGCACTCCTGCCGCCCCACGCCGAGATGGTTCGCGCCATGCTCGAACGCGACACCGCCTACGAAGGGGTGTTCTTCACGGCCGTGAAAACCACCGGGATCTTCTGCCGCCCCAGCTGCACGGCGCGCAAGCCGAAACCGGAGAACGTCGAATTCTTCGCCCATGCCGATGAGTGCTTGAGCGCCGGTTATCGCGCCTGCCTGCGCTGCAAGCCGCTGGACGCCGCAGCCATCGCCCCCGACTGGGTGCAGCGCCTGCTCACCGCCGTCGATGCCGACCCGGAAATGCGCTGGAGCGATGCGCAACTGCTGGCCGCAGGCATCGAACCGCTGAAGCTGCGGCGCTGGTTCAAGCAGCATTTCGGCATGACCTTTCATGCCTGGCTGCGCACGCGCCGGCTCGGTATGGCGCTGGGCGGGATTCGCCAAGGCACCTCGATTGACCATGCGGCGTTCGACTCAGGCTATGAATCGCTCAGTGGTTTTCGCGATGCGTTCCAGAAGTCGTTCCACATTACCCCGGGCCGCGCGGCCAACAGTGAACCGCTGCTGTTCACCCGCCTGACCACGCCGCTGGGTCCGATGATTGCCATGGCGGAACGTCGCGGACTGGTGTTGCTGGAGTTTCTCGATCGCCCGGCGCTGACCCGCGAAGTCGAAGAGCTGCAAACCCGTCATGGCTACGTGGTCGCACCGGGACACAACGCGCATTTGCGGCAGATCGAAGAGCAACTCAACGAATATTTTGCCGGGACGCGCAGTGCATTCAGCGTCCCGCTGCATCTGCCCGGCAGCGCGTTCGACCAGCAAGTCTGGGAGCAACTGCTGCAAATTCCTTATGGCCAGACCAGCACCTACGGCGCCATCGCCTCACGCCTGGGCAAACCCGGCGCCAGTCGCGCGGTAGGCTTGGCCAATGGGCACAATCGGCTGTCGATCGTGGTCCCGTGCCATCGGGTGATCGGTGCGGACGGCTCGTTGACCGGCTATGGTGGTGGACAGCCGCGCAAGGCGTTTCTGCTGAGGCTGGAAAACGCTGCGGTGCAGCTCACGCAACCACTGGCTTTCTGACGCTTTGCACCACTCACAAAAAGGGATTTCGATGAACGCGCTCGACACTCGGTTTCACCAGTTACACCAGGAAGGTCTGCTGATCCTGACCAACGTCGCCGACGCCACCGGCGCGCGGCTGGTCGAGCACGCGGGTGGGCAAGCGGTCGCCACCAGCAGCGCGGCAGTCGCTTGGGCGCATGGCTATCCAGACGGCAACACCCTGCCCCTTGAACGGCTGATTTCAACCGTGGAATCCATCGCGCGGGTGATCCAGGTGCCGCTGAGCGTGGACATCGAGGCGGGTTATTCCGATGACCTTGGCCGTGTGGCCGAAGTGGTCGACGCGGTGCTCGCCGCAGGTGCGGTCGGGATCAATATCGAGGACGGCAGCGGCGCCCCGGAGCTGTTGGCGCGCAAGATTGAAGTGGCGCGGCAAGTCGCTCAGAAGCGTGGTGTGAAGCTGTTCATCAACGCGCGCACTGACGTCTACCTCAAGGGCCTGGTACCGGCCGAGGATCGCGTCGCCGAAACCCTGCACCGTTCAGCGTTGTACCAGGCCGCCGGGGCCGATGGCTTGTTTGCCGCTGGCGTGACCGCCGCTTATGAAATCGAGGCAATCTGCAAGGGCACGTCACTGCCGGTGAACGTGCTCGGCTTCGCCTGCCTGCCCTCGCCGTCCGAGCTGCAAGCTTTGGGCGTGCGGCGCCTGAGCGCCGGGTCCGGGATCGCCGAGTTCCTCTACGGCGCGATGGGTTCGCTGGTAAAAAGCTTCCTCGTCAGCGGCAAGCTCGACACCCACGACCTGAAGGCGCTGACCTACGGCGAAGTCAACGGACTGCTGAAATAGCATGCCGGATCGTTATCAGGCGGCCAGCGAATTTCTGGCCGCGCTCAACGAGGACTGGCAGCGCCACGTTGCAGCCGTCGGCCAGTGCCTGCATCAACCGCACCCGGCGCGTGACCCTTACGAATCGCTGGTGCGGGCAATTGCTTATCAGCAACTGCACGCCAAGGCTGGGGACGCAATTGTCGGGCGTCTGGTGGCGCTGTTTCCGGGGCAGACGTTTCCCCGGCCGGAACAGATTCTCGCGAGTGACTTCGATCAACTGCGCGGCTGCGGTTTTTCGGCGGGCAAGATTGCGACCATTCAGGGCATCGCCCGGGCAACGCTGGACGGTGTGGTGCCGGATTATCCCACCGCGCTGGCGATGGACGATGAAGCGCTGATCGAACGCCTGGTCAGCCTGCGCGGGGTTGGCCGCTGGACCGTGGAGATGCTGCTGATTTACAGCCTGGAGCGCATGGATATTCTGCCGGCGGATGACTTTGGCGTGCGCGAGGGCTATCGCCGCTTGAAGGCGCTGGAGGTACAGCCGACGCGCAGGCAGATGATCGAGATCGGCTTGGCGTGGAGTCCGTATCGGACGGTGGCGGCGTGGTATTTGTGGCGCGTGCCAAAACCGCTGCCCTCACCCTAGCCCTCTCCCGGAGGGAGAGGGAACTGACTGGGGGAGATTGGAGATATCCGCCGACCTGAAATAGCGGCTGTGAATCCATAGTCGCCCCGGTTGGCTCCCTGTCCTTCCAGGAGAGGGAACTGACTGGGGGAGACTGGAGATGTTTGCCGACCTGTAATAGCTGCTGCGAATCCATAGTCGCCCAGGATTTTCAGGTCAATGTATTACGCAAGACTCCTCGGTCGGCTCCCTCTCCCTCCGGGAGAGGGCTGGGGTGAGGGTTGGCTTTTCAGAGGCCGGATTTCAACTTGCTGAACGCCCGAATCAAAGCCCGATTGAACGCCTTGCCATTGTCATTCTTGCTGTACAACGAAGCCCGCACCGCCTCCGACGGATACGTCCCCGGATCATTACGGATCGATGCATCCACCAGACCATCCGCCGCCGTGATCGCATTGGCGTAGTGGATGGTGTCGGTGATCGGCGCGATCACCTCAGGGGTCATCAGGTAATCCATCAACGCCAGCCCCGCCTGCGGATGCGGCGCATCCTTGGGAATGACCATGGCGTCGAACCAGATCAACGTGCCCTCTTTGGGGATGCGGTAACTGAGCTGGAACGGCTTGTTCGCCGCTTGCGCCTGCCCGGCTGCAATCGCCACGTTGCCGTTCCACGACATCGCCACGCAGGTGTTGCCGTTGGCCAGGTCGCTGATGTTCAGGTCGTTGTCGAAGTAGCGAATGTACGGGCGGATCTTCGCCAGTTGCTGCTCGGCGAGTTTCAAGTCATCAAGGTTCTGCCGGTTGATGTCCAGGCCCAGGTACTTCATGACCGCCGCGAACACTTCGTTCGGGTCGTTGAGCAGACTCACCCCGCAATCGGCAAATTTCGCCACCACCGCCGGGTCGAACAGCATCGCCCAGCTGTCGGTCGGCGCGTTCGGCAGACGCTGCTTGATTGCCTGCTCCTGATAACCCACACCGGTGGTTCCCCAAGCATAGATACCGGCATAACGGTTGCCCGGATCGAACACCGCCATGTGCTGGCGGAACTCGTCACCGACTCCGGCAAAATGCGGCACCCGCGCCTTGTCCAGCGGCTGGATCGCACCGCTCTCGATGGCTCGCGACAGGTGTTGCCCGGCGGTCAGTACCAGGTCATAACCGCTGCGTCCGGTGAGCAGTTTGGTCTCCACGGTTTCCAGCGAATCGAAGTGATCGGCGACCACCTGAATACCGGTCTGCGCCTCGAAGTTCTTCAGCGTATCCGGGGCCAGGTACTCGCCCCAGATATACAGATTAACCACCGGTCTGGCGGGGTCGGCGGCCTGCACACACAGGGGTGCAAGCACCAGCAATAACGCTTGAGTCAGTTTGTGCAGGCCCATCATCACACCCCCTTGCGATTAGACGTGCCGGCGTATTGCGGCATGGTGATGCACGCGACGTTGCCGCCACCGAGGAGGATTTCCCGGGAGTTTTCGATGCCGACGATCTTGTGCTGCGGGAACAGTTCGGCGAGGGTCGCCAGCGCCACCTGATCGTTGCGATCACCGAACAGCGGCACCACGATCGAGCTGTTGCCGGCGTAGTAGTTGATATACGACGCACAGATTTGGGTGCCGGCCTGACGGGTGTGGGTACTGTCCTGCTGATCGAGGCCTTCGGCTTCCTCAGCGGTCCACTCCAGCACGTCCGGTTGCGGCAGTTTATGCACGATCAACTCGCGACCACGGCTGTCGCGGATGCTGCGCAGGATGTCGTAGGCCTCCTGATAGATTTCCCATTGCGGATCGTCGCGGTTGTCGGTCCACTGCAGCACCACTTCGCCGGGGCGCACGAAGCAGGCGAGGTCATCGACATGGCCATCGGTCTCGTCGAACTTGCAGCCGCGTGGCAGCCAGATCACCTGTTCGGCGCCGAGGTAATCGGTCAGGCGTCGAGTGACCTCGTCCTTGCCCAGATGCTGGTTGCGATTGCGGTTGAGCAGGCACTGTTCGGTGGTGAGGATGCTGCCCTGGCCATCGCTCTGGATGCCGCCGAGTTCGGCTATCAGCGGTGCGCGGTAACGGTCGAAGCGTTCGATTTCGAGGATCTTGCTGGCGATCTGATCGTCCTTGTCCCACGGGTAGTACAGCCCGCCGTCGAGGCCGCCATAGGCGTTGAATTCGAAGTCGACGCCGCGCACTTCGCCGCTCTGGTCGTTGACCACGAAGCACGGACCGCTGTCGCGGAACCAGGTGTCGTTGCAGGTCATCTCGACCACGCGCACTTGCGGCGGCAACTGGCGGCGGGCGGTGGCGAATTGCGCGGCGGAGGCGCAGACGGTGACCGGTTCGCTCTGCGCGATGGCGGTGACGATCTGCACCCAGACTTTCTGCGCCGGTTTCGCGCCGTTGCGCCACACGTCGGTGCGCTCCGGCCAGCCGAGCCAGCAGCCGGACTTGGCTTCGAATTCGCCGGGCAGACGGAAGCCGTCGCGCTTGGGGGTGGAGTCGAGCAAACGTGCCATGGTCAAACCTCGTCTTGGGGTTGGGAATGACCACAGGCTACGATCGCGGACGGCTGGCCCGCCAACGATGAATATTGCGGAACAGTTGAATTCAACTCATCAATCGGCCAGTTGATCGTTGAACCATTCAAGCATCTGCGCCACCGCCGGCCGCTCCAGGCGCAGCCGCTCGCAGACCAGCGCGTATTGGCCGAGCGCGGTCATGCTCGATGCGAACGGCCGCACCAGCCGCCCGCTCAGCAAGTCCTCCTGCGCGGTGAGGTTGTCGCCCATCGCCACACCCTGCCCCTGTGCCGCCGCTTCCAGCGCCAGACCGGCGTGAGCGAAATACAACTGGCGCTGCGGGCGCAGATCGCCGGCGTGACTGGTGAGCCAGGCGGTCCAGGTCTTGCCGTCCTGATCGTCGTGCAGCAAGCAATGACGGGCCAGGTCCTTGGGGGTTTTCAGAGTGCCCTGGTTGAACAGCCCCGGGCTGCACACAGGGAAAAATTGCAGCGCTGGTAACGGCCGTACGAAGTAGGCGCTGCTGTCCACCGGGCCGGTGCCGTAGGTGATCGCCAGGTCGATGTCTTCGCCCGGCGCGCTGGCGTCGATCGGCTGTTCGTAGAGATGCAGGGTGATGTGCGGATAGCGTGCGTAGAAATCGGTGAGGCGGTTCATCAGCCACTTTTGCGCCAGCTCGGCGGTGACCGCCAGGCGCAACACCGCCAGCGAGGAAGGATCGCGCAGTTCATCGCAGGCCTCGCCGATCAGTTCGAAAGCCTGTTGAAGACTCTGCATCAGGCGTCCGGCGGCGATGGTCGGGCGAATCTGCCGGCCTTCGCGGATAAACAGCGAGACGCCGAGCTGCTCTTCGAGCTGACGGATCTGGTGGCTGACCGCGCTGTCGGTGACGCACAACTCGGCGGCAGCCCGGCCGAAATGCGCGTGGCGGGCGGCGCATTCGAAGGTTCGCAGGGCGGCCAGTGAGGGGAGTCTTCGCATGGGTTGGGGTGCCTTTTTTTGGGACATGCTGACCGGGCCTTGAGCAGGCGTCCAGTGGCACCGCGTTATCGTTCTTCGCGAGCAAGCCCGCTCCCACACTTTGAAATGCGTTCCCCTGTGGGAGCGGGCTTGCTCGCGAAGGCGTCAACATGATCACCACAAATCTTCTAGGCTCAACCGCACCCACTTCAGCCAACCGGAGGCCCAACATGCACCTCGAAGGCTCCTGCCATTGCGGCGCCGTCACTTTCAGCCTGACCAGCGCCCATCCCTACCCCTATCAACGCTGCTACTGCTCGATCTGCCGCAAGACTCAGGGCGGTGGCGGCTATGCGATCAACCTCGGTGGCGATGCGGCCAGCCTCAAGGTTCAGGGGCGCAAGCACATCAGCATCTACCACGCGAAGATGAAGGAAGCAGGTGAAAAACGTGCCCATCGCAGCACCGCCGAGCGGCATTTCTGCTCACAGTGCGGCAGCGGCTTGTGGCTGTTCAGCCCGGAATGGCCGGAGTTGATTCATCCATTCGCCTCGGCCATCGATACGCCACTGCCGGTGCCGCCGCAGCACACACATTTGATGCTGGGGTCGAAGGCGTCCTGGGTCGAGGTGGATGCCAAGCCCAAAGACCAACAATTTGAGGTGTATCCCGAGGAGTCGATTGCGCAGTGGCATGAGCGGTTGGGGTTGGTCAAATGAGCAGGGGGTTGTGTTGTGATTGATGGCTCTATCTCGAGCAGGCTCACTCCTACAAGGGAATGCATTCCAAATGTAGGAGTGAGCCTGCTCGCGATAGGGCCCAACCTGTCTACACAAATCAGTCCAGATGCGCCCAGGTCATCCGGAACGACGCCCCACCCCACACCGATTCCCCGACCTCGACCTGCCCGCCATGAGACTGCGACACCCGCCGCACCAATGCCAGACCCAGCCCAAAGCCACCGGTACGACGGTCGCGACTGGCATCCAGCCGCGAGAACGGCTCGAAGATTTTCTCCCGACCTTCCACCGGCACACCCGGACCGTCGTCGTTGACCCGCACTTCGTAGTAATCGCCGCTGCGCACCAGCGTCACCTCGACACGCTGCTCGGCATAACGAATGGCGTTGCGCAGCAGATTGATCACTGCGCGCGCCATGAAGCGCGGCTCGATGCGTACGGTGTCGAGCAGGCAGTCACCAATCAGCAACTGCACCCCCGCCGCTTCCGCCTCCAGCGCCACGCTGCCGACCACGCTGTCGAGCCAGTTGGCCGCTTGAATGTTTTCGCACTTGATCACCGTCGCGCCGCGTTCGAGGCTGGCGTAGGTCAGCAGCTCGGAGACCATTTCTTCCAGCTCGCCAAGGTCGGCGTACATGTCGGCGATCAGTTCGCGGTTCTGGCTGGCGTCCGGTTGCTGCTTGAGCTGGTCGAGTTCGAACGACAATCGCGCAATCGGCGTGCGCAGTTCGTGGGACACCGCGTTGGTCAGCTCACGCTGATTGGCGATCAAACTCTCGATGCGCGCCGCCATCAGGTTGAAGTGTTCAGCCAGATCGCGAATGTTCGAGCGCTTGGACAGTTGAATGCGCACCGACAGGTCGTTGTCGCCAAAGCGCTCGGCGGCCAGACGCAGTTTTTCCAGATCGCGCCAGTGCGGACGCACCCAGAAAAACAACACACAGCCGATCAGCACGGCGATCATCAAGTAGGCACCGGCAATGTAGAACGGCATCAGGCTGGGTTCGGCGGGCAAGCGAATGCTGAGCAGTTGCGAGCCGCCGTCGATGGCTGAAATGTATTGGGTGTATTTGTCGCGGATCACCAGCAAGCCTTGAGCAAGCTCGGCTTTTTCCTCGTCGCTGAGCGCCAGTTGATCGGCGTCGACCAAGGTCAACCCCAAGCCATAGTGCGGGCGCAGAGCCTGCAGTTGTTTTTCACGGGACGGGCCGTCGAGGTTGCGCAGCAACTCCCCCAGCGTCCAGGCCTGACCACGCACCGCCTCGCGGTTGTAGTCCTGCATCTGATAGTCGAGCAAGGCATCGAACGTACGCTCGACAGTTTGCAGGGCCAGGACCAGGCCCACCGTCATCACCAGAAACAGCCCGAGGAATAACCGCAGCATCTACAGCTCCCACGCGAACGGATTGAACAGATACCCCTTGCCCCACACGGTCTTGATACACACCGGTTCGCGTGGGTTGTCCTTGAGTTTGTTGCGCAACTTGCTGATGTACACGTCGACGCTGCGGTTGAGCCCGTCAAAAGCGATACCGCGCATGCGATTGAGGATGTCATCGCGGGACAGGGTCTTGCCGGCGGCGCTGGCCAGCAACCACAGCAGCTCGAATTCCATGGTGGTCATTTCGATGATCTCGCCGGCCAGACGCACTTCGCGACAGCTGCGATCGATGCTCAAGCGCCCGAACTCCAGCGCACTGACCACGCCGGCTTCCGGCATCTGCCGCCGCTGCAAGGCGCGCAGCCGAGCGAGCAGTACCGGCGGTTTGATCGGTTTGATCACGTAGTCGTCGGCGCCGGATTCCAGGCCGAGAATATGGTCGAGGTCGTCTTCCTTGGCGGTAAGGATGACAATCGGCGTGTCCGACACACTGCGAATCTCCCGGCACACGTGCAGCCCGCTCTGCCCCGGCAGCATCAGGTCGAGCACCACCACTTTGGGCTGGAACTCGAGAAACGCGGCCACCGCCAGATCACCGCGATGCACCGCGCGCACCTCGTAGCCATGTTGTTCGAGAAAGTGCGCAATCAACGTGGCCAGACGCTCATCGTCTTCGACCAGCAGGACTTTGCCAAAACCCAGGTTATCCATAACGACCGTCTGCCAACCCATGTGTGAAGTGGGCGACAGTATGGCGGGATTCGTCGGCGAGGCGTTGTTTCGGGCAGCAAAAACCGGCCGCAGGGGCCGGTTTTCGGTGATATTTCATACTCTTAAGAGTTTTTAACAGTTTGTGTTTCAGGCCGCGGCCGGCACACCACTGTGAAAGCGGAATTCTTCATCCGGCGACTCGATCAGCTCCTGCTCGGCCGCACGCACCTTGTCGATCACCTGAGCGATGTCCTTCACGTCGCCGTACTGGTAAGCCAGTTTCAGATAACCCTGGAAGTGCCGCGCCTCGCTTTTCAGCAGGCCGAAATAGAACTTGCCGAGTTCTTCGTCCAGATGCGGCACCAGCGCTTCGAAACGCTCGCAACTGCGCGCTTCGATAAATGCGCCGACCACCAGGGTATCCACCAGTTTCACCGGCTCATGGCTGCGCACCACTTTGCGCAGGCCCGAGGCGTAACGCCCGGCATGCAACTGGCGCAGCTCGATCTTGCGGCGTTTCATGATGCGCATGACTTGTTCGTGGTGCACCAGTTCTTCCCGGGCCAGACGCGACATCATGTTGATCAGGTCGACGTGGGAATGGTACTTGGCAATCAGGCTCAACGCGGTACTGGCGGCCTTGAACTCGCAGTTCTTGTGGTCGATCAACAGGGTTTCCTGATCGGCCAGTGCCGCCTGGACCCAGGCGTCGGGCGTGCGGCAGCCAAGGAATTCGTGGATTTCGGGAAGGATCATGGGGCTCACGGTAAAAGGTGTACGAGCAAAGGCCGCCGATTATACCGGCCTGCCCGCAGACCACCAGTCGCAGGCGTTGATATGTATCAAGTCGCAGGCGCATGAGCAGCAACTATAGTTGTGCAACGCCGTGCCTTTTCTTTGCTGGAGACTCCGCTCATGCAAGCCATTCGCAGCATTCTGGTGGTCATCGAACCCGAACATTCGGAAAGCCTGGCGCTCAAGCGCGCCAAGCTGATCGCCGGCGTGACCCAGGCCCATCTCCACTTGCTGGTGTGCGACCGCAAGCACGACCACGCCGGCATGCTCGGCGTGCTCAAAGCCGCGCTGCTGGCGGATGGCTACAGCGCGACCACCGAACAGGCATGGAACGAGAGCCTGCACGAAACCATCATCGATGTGCAGCAGGCCGAAGGCTGCGGGCTGGTGGTCAAGCAGCACTATCCCGACAGTGCGCTGAAAAAGGCCCTGCTGACGCCGGCGGACTGGAAACTGCTGCGGCACTGCCCGACCCCGGTGCTATTGGTAAAAACATCCACTTCCTGGAAAGACCGGGTGATTCTTGCGGCCGTGGACGTGGGCAATGCCGATGGCGAACACCGGCATTTGCACACTACGATCATTGATCACGGCTACGACATTGCCAGCCTCGCCAAGGCGCATCTGCATGTGATCACGGCGCATCCGTCACCCATGCTCTCGGCAGCGGATCCGACCTTTCAACTCAAGGAAACCATCGAGGCGAAATACCGCGAACAGTGCAAGGCGTTTCAGGCCGAGTTCGATGTGGACGACGAACACCTGCACATCGAGGAAGGCCCGGCGGATGTGCTGATTCCGTTCATGGCGCACAAGCTGCAGGCGGCGGTGACCGTGATCGGCACCGTGGCGCGCACCGGGTTGTCGGGCGCGTTGATCGGCAATACCGCCGA
The DNA here is from genome assembly GCF_017947305.1 of Pseudomonas sp. MWU347. NCBI lineage: Bacteria > Pseudomonadati > Pseudomonadota > Gammaproteobacteria > Pseudomonadales > Pseudomonadaceae > Pseudomonas > Pseudomonas sp. MWU347. The sequence goes on along the minus strand of NZ_JAFGZB010000019.1, from coordinate 12,943 downwards.
AGTGGTGCTGGATGCGCTGGAAAGCGACGTGCTGGTGCTCAAGCCGCAGGAGATTGAAGATCATCTGGTGGAGTTGGCGGTGAAGCATTAGGGACTGCGGCGTTTGAAAGTCAGTCTTCGCGAGCAAGCCCGCTCCCACATTTGGAATGCAATCTCCTGTGGGAGCGGGCTTGCTCGCGAAGCTTTTGATCTTCAGGCGCCAAAGACGTCCTTGAGGAAGCCCGGGGCGATGTAGCGCTGATAATGCGCTTCCGACAGCAGGAAAAATTCCCGATCAATGGCATCGCGCAACTCCGGCAGGTTCCAGTCGCGGAACTCCGGCAGCAACACCATCCCGTAGGCTTCCAGATTAATGATCACCCGCGCCCCGCGCGCAATCAGCTGATAGGCCCAGCAATATTCCGACTGATGCGGCACAAAGCGGATCTTGCGCTGCTCCAGCTGTTGGCGCAGCCGCGCTGGATCGAAGATCTCGACCTTGCTCGCCATCACTTGTGACAGCAATTGCTCCAGACGCAACCACACCGCACGCTTTTCCTCCTCGCCGTAACCATTCCAGTGGATCACTTCGTGGTGGAAACGCTTGCAGCCACGGCACACCAGATCTCCGTAAACAGTGGAGCAGAGGCCGACGCAGGGGGTCTTGATGGTCTGATTGGGCATAAATTGGCAAAACACTGAAACGCGGAACAGGCCGGCATGTTAGCCCTTTGTCGGGCATTGATCACCCCTCAAACGTCAGGGGCAAGCGCTGGCTCGCGGTTTGCCTCGCCCGCGCACAACGCCACCAAAGTCCAATAGAGCGCGACTTACCTTTAAATTTTTTTTGCCGTAGAATCAGCCAGCCTTTTAAGGCGCCAATGTCCGTTAGAAGCTGTTTTCAAAGCGTCACGAGCACAGTCGTTCCTTCAGAGCGGTGTTGGCGAAGGGTTTTTCCAGCGGGGAAAAGCCCAACGCCAACCCTCATCAGCTCCCCGTTCTGCAGGCGTAAAACTTTGAAAGCAGCTTCTGTAAGGAATTGCCGGTAATTCTGGCCAAACGACCCACAACGTCGTGCGGTGCATGAGTACGGCAATTTCGGGATGAGCGTCCCGGACACCCATTTGGGACCACTGATGAGGGTAATAACTGTGCTTGAAGCCTACCGCAAACATATCGAAGAGCGTGCAGCCCTGGGTATCGTTCCCCAGCCGCTTAACGCCGAACAAACTGCAGGCCTGGTCGAGCTGCTGAAGAATCCTCCGGCTGGCGAAGAAGCTTTCCTCGTTGACCTGATCACCAATCGCGTACCACCAGGAGTGGACGAAGCCGCTTACGTCAAAGCCGGTTTCCTGTCGGCCCTGGCCAAAGGCGAAGTCACCTCCCCTCTGCTGGACAAGAAGCGCGCTGTAGAACTGCTCGGCACCATGCAGGGCGGCTACAACATCGTGACTCTGGTTGAACTGCTGGACAACGCCGAGCTGGCGCCAGTGGCTGCCGAAGAACTCAAGCACACCCTGCTGATGTTCGATGCCTTCCACGACGTGGCTGAAAAAGCCAAGAACGGCAACGTTCACGCCAAGGCCGTGCTGCAATCCTGGGCTGACGGCGAGTGGTTCAAGAAGCGTCCTGTCCTGGCCGACAAGATCAGCCTGCGCGTATTCAAGGTCACCGGCGAAACCAACACCGACGACCTGTCGCCTGCACCAGACGCCTGGTCGCGTCCTGACATCCCGCTGCACGCCCTGGCCATGCTGAAAATGGCCCGTGACGGCATCGTTCCGGACGAGCAAGGCAAGACCGGCCCGATGAAGCAGATCGAAGAAATGCGCGGTCAAGGCTTCCCGATCGCCTACGTCGGTGACGTGGTCGGTACCGGTTCCTCGCGTAAATCGGCGACCAACTCGGTGCTGTGGTTCTTCGGCGACGACATCCCTTACGTGCCGAACAAGCGCGCTGGCGGTTTCTGCTTCGGCAGCAAAATCGCTCCGATCTTCTACAACACCATGGAAGATGCCGGCGCACTGCCAATCGAGTTCGACGTGTCGAACATGAACATGGGCGACGTGATCGACCTGTACCCGCACGCTGGCAAAGTCTGCAAGCACGGTACCGACGAAGTCATCACCACCTTCGAAATGAAGACCCCTGTGCTGCTGGACGAAGTCCGTGCCGGCGGTCGTATTCCGCTGATCATCGGCCGTGGCCTGACCGAGAAGGCTCGTGCCGAACTGGGTCTGCCGGCATTCGATCTGTTCAAGAAGCCGGAAGCACCGGCTGAAAGCACCAAGGGCTTCACCCTGGCGCAGAAAATGGTCGGCAAGGCGTGCGGTCTGGCAGAAGGCAAAGGCGTTCGTCCTGGCACCTACTGCGAACCGAAAATGACCACCGTCGGCTCTCAGGACACCACCGGTCCGATGACCCGTGACGAACTGAAAGACCTGGCGTGCCTGGGCTTCTCCGCTGACCTGGTGATGCAGTCCTTCTGCCACACCGCGGCGTATCCGAAGCCGATCGACGTGACCACCCACCACACCCTGCCTGACTTCATCATGACCCGCGGCGGCGTTTCCCTGCGTCCGGGCGATGGCATCATCCACTCGTGGCTGAACCGCATGCTGCTGCCGGACACCGTAGGTACCGGTGGTGACTCGCACACCCGCTTCCCGATGGGCATCTCGTTCCCGGCCGGTTCCGGTCTGGTCGCGTTCGCCGCTGCCACCGGCGTCATGCCGCTGGACATGCCGGAATCGATCCTGGTGCGCTTCAAAGGCAAAATGAAACCTGGCATCACCCTGCGTGACCTGGTTCATGCCATTCCTTACTTCGCCATCCAGAACGGTCTGCTGACCGTCGAGAAGAAAGGCAAGAAAAACGCCTTCTCCGGCCGCATCCTGGAGATCGAAGGCCTGGAAGGTCTGACCCTGGAACAGGCGTTCGAACTGTCCGACGCCTCGGCCGAACGTTCGGCTGCCGGTTGCACCATCAAGCTGTCGAAAGAGTCGATCACCGAGTACCTGCAGTCCAACATCACCCTGCTGCGCTGGATGATCGGCGAAGGCTACGGCGATGCGCGTACCCTGGAACGTCGCGCGCAAGCGATGGAAGCCTGGATCGCCAACCCTGAGCTGATGGAAGCCGATGCCGACGCCGAATACGCCGAAGTCATCGAAATCGATCTGGCCGACATCAACGAGCCGGTACTGTGCGCGCCGAACGATCCGGACGACGCCCGTCTGCTGTCCAGCGTGGCTGGCGAGAAGATCGACGAAGTGTTCATCGGTTCGTGCATGACCAACATCGGTCACTTCCGCGCTGCCGGTAAACTGCTGGATCAGGTCAAGGGTCAGCTGCCTACCCGTCTGTGGCTGTCGCCGCCGACCAAGATGGACGCTCACCAACTGACCGAAGAAGGCTACTACGGCATCTACGGCAAGGCCGGCGCACGCATGGAAATGCCAGGCTGCTCGCTGTGCATGGGTAACCAGGCACGCGTTGAGCCGAACAGCACCGTGGTGTCGACTTCGACCCGTAACTTCCCGAACCGTCTGGGCGACGGCGCGAACGTCTACCTGGCTTCGGCCGAGCTGGCGTCCGTGGCTTCGATCCTGGGTCGCCTGCCGACCGTCGAGGAATACATGGAATACGCTGGCAAGATCGACAGCATGGCGGCCGATGTCTACCGCTACCTGTCCTTCGACCAGATCGCCGAGTTCCGTGAAGCTGCTGCGAACGCCAAGATTCCAGTCGTTCAAGCCTAACGTTACAAAGCAATAGAAAACGCCGCCCATCGTGAGATGCGCGGCGTTTTTTTATGCCTTGGAATACCGTCCCCTGTAGGAGTGAGCCTGCTCGCGATAGCGGTGTGTCAGATACATTTGTATCGACTGACACACCGCTATCGCGAGCAGGCTCACTCCTACAGGGGGGTTAAGTGTTGAGTTTGAGGGCTTGCCGGACCGCGCCATCAACGCTCAGCCCGCTAAGCGTCACGCCATTTGCTTGCACTTCAGGCAATACCTCCAGCACCGCCAGTGCCTCATGCTTGAGTCGCGCCAGAATCAGGCGCTTGCCCTCCTGATGCACCCGCAGGAAGAACTCCTGGATTGCCTCAATGCTGGTGCCGTCCAGGTCCGGGGTTTCCTCCAGACTGAGAATCACCGTGTGCAGCGCCACGTCCGAATGACGAATCAAGTGCAAAGCTGCACCAAGAACTCGCTCGACGTTAGCAAAGAACAACGCCTCACTGGGCCGCACAATCAGCACTCCCGGCTCAGTCACCGCCGTTGGGTGACGCTGCAGATCGACAAAATCATGGCCGCCGTCGATCCGACCGAGCACCTGAATGTCCGCCGCCGACATCTGTTTGAGCATCAGCAACACGCTGATGGCCACCGACACCAGCAAGCCGTCGAGAATGCCCAGTACCAGCACCGCCCCCACCGCGCACAGCACCAGCAGCCGATCCCGGCGCCAGACGAAATAGCGCCCCAGCGGCTGCAGACTCAAGCCCCGCGCCAGCGCATGAATCACGATGGCCGCCAGAATCGGCTCCGGTGTCAGGGCGATCCACGGCAGCACCGTCAGCACGATCACCAGCACCACCAGCGCCGCCACCCCACCGGCCCAGCGAGAAGTCGCGCCAGCGGCCTCGTTCGCCGACGTTGCCGAATACCCGGCCCCCGCCGGCATGCCATGGAACAATCCGGACAACAAGTTCGCTGCGCCGAGCGCCAGCAGATCGCGGTTGGAGGTCACACGGTCGCCGTGTTTGAGGGCGAATGAACTGATCGAGCCGTACGACTCGGCGTACAGAATCATCACCAGCGCAAACCCCACCTCCCCCAGCCGCAGCCAGTCGGCAAACGGCAGCACCGGCAGGCTTGGCACCTCCAGGCTCAGGTCGATCAAGCCAATCATGTTCACGCCATACGCCGGAAGGTTCAGCCATTGTCCAGCGACGATGCCGATCACCACCACCAGCAAACCGCCTGGCACCCGTGGAAAGCGCGAGAACAGTCCCAACAGCAGCAACGCCACCGCTGCGACGGCCGCCGCCGGCCAGTTCCACTGCGGCAGTTGTTCGAGCAGTTGCGGGGCGAAGCGCACCAGATTGGCATCGGTCAGATGCACACCGACCACACTGGCGACCTGCTTGAGGATGATGGTCAGCGCGAGGCCGAAGGCGAAGCCGCGCAGCACCGGTTTGGCGATAAACGCAGTGACGCTGCCGAAACGAAAGATCCCCGCCAGCAAGAACAGCCCACCGGTGACCAGCACCAACCCGACCGCCAGCGTCGCGCGTAACTGCGGGTCGCCATTGGCCATGGTCGCGGTGGCCGCCGCCAGCACCGCTGCTGACGAAGACGTGGCCGAGACAATGGCAAAGCGGCTGGTGCCAAACAACCCATAGCACAGCAACCCGGCAAACAGCGCAATCACCCCGGCCTGGGGCGCCAGTGCGGCGATGGTCGAATAGGCGACCGCTTCGGGTAATAGCAGACCGGCAATCGACAGACCGGCGAGGATATCCTGCCAGCGATTGGGTGGCTCTACAGATTGGGGCGCGCTCGACAATCCACTGTCTCCAGACGAAAAAAAGCCGCTGTGCGTATCACGCACAGCGGCCACTGTAGCTGAGTCTCTGGCGCTTTGGCTTACGCCGTCAGCGAATAAATCACCGCCGAAATGGCCACCAGACCGACCAGGGTAACGAATACGTTCGACGCCTGACCGCGATAGCGCGCCATCGCCGGTACTTTACGAATCGCGTACATCGGCATCAGGAACAGGATCGCCGCAATCACCGGACCGCCGACGGCCTCGATCATCCCGAGAATGCTCGGGTTCAGGGTTGCAACGATCCAGCACACCACCAGCATGAACGCCGCGACTATGCGATCCAGCGCTTTGGCGCCCGGACGCTTGCCGCTCTTGACGATCAGGCCCTTGAGGCCTTCGCTGGCACCGATGTAGTGGCCGAGGAACGACTTGGAAATCGCCACAAAGGCAATCAACGGCGCCGCAAAAGCGATGGCCGGATTGCTGAAGTGGTTGGCCAGGTACGACAGGATCGACAGATTCTGCGCCTTGGCTTCGGCCAGTTGTTCCGGCGACAGGGTCAGCACGCAACTGAAGACGAAGAACAGCACCATCACCACCATCAGCAGGTGGGCGCGGCAGAGGATCTGCGAGCTGCGCTGCTCCGCATTGGCACCGTAACGACGCTTCTGGTCCACCGCGAAGGCCGAGATGATCGGCGAGTGGTTGAACGAGAACACCATCACCGGAATCGCCAGCCACAGTGTGTGCAGCAGTGCCGACGGTGCCGGCACTTGCGAAGCGGTGGTGAGAATGCCGCCATTCCAGTGCGGAATCAGGTACACCGCGAGGAACAGCAACGCGACGATGAACGGATACACCATCAGGCTCATCGCCTTGACGATCGCCTGCTCGCCGCAACGCACCACGGCCAGCAGGCCGAGGATCAGCACGAACGACAGCAGCGCGCGCGGCGGCGGCGTGATGTGCAGTTGGTGTTCGAGGAAGCTGGCGACCGTGTTGGTCAGGCCGACGCTGTAGATCAGCAGGATCGGGAAGATGGCGAAGAAGTACAGCAGGGTGATCAGCGCGCCGGCCTTGATGCCGAAATGCTGCTCGACCACCTCGGTGATGTCGGCGCCTTCGCGACCGGAGAGCACGAAGCGGGTCAGGCCGCGGTGAGCGAAGAATGTCATCGGGAAGGCCAGCAGCGCGAGGATCACCAGCGGCCAGAAGCCACCCAGACCCGCGTTGATCGGCAAAAACAGGGTACCGGCGCCAATGGCCGTCCCGAACAGTCCCAACATCCACGTGGTGTCATGGCGATTCCAGCTCGACAGTTCAGCTGGTGCTGCCGCTTCATAGCGTGCGTCGACGCTATTGGCCTGATCATTCATCCGGTCGGATCTCCGCATTCCGGTCACTTGCCACTCGGTCAGGACGCGTCGGAAAAAACCGACAGACATGCTCCGGCCGAAACAGGGGCGCGATTCTCCGCGATAAATGAGCAGAAGCAAAGACTTAGCTGAGGAATGGTTGTACGGAGCAGATCAGCGGGTTGTCGTTTTCGGGAAAATGGCTGTCGGCTCCGGATACGTGAGATGTCGTTTTCCGGCAAGTCCCAATGTAATACGAGCGGGAAGACTTGATCAGATTGATCGAGCCAGCATGAATCCGAGTGACATGCAAAACAGGCCGAACACCAGCATTCCCCAGATTGGGTACATATCGCCCTTGTTTTTGACGCGCATTCTTTCAACGTCCTCATCGTATTCTCGATCTGCCCGTTCAATCATGGCCTGACGGTCAAATGTACTCATGGTGATTTCCTTTTTTAGAGAGGGGTCTGAATGGTACAAACGCGAACACTTAAAACTTGAGTGAAAGTCCTACTACGGCTGCTGTTGCGGTCAACACCCCAGTGACTACCGCAAACGGATAAAAATACGTATCCCACCTCAACTTCTTTTCTTCCGCTATAAGCTTTTTTCTCTCGGCCGCCAGTTTCCGTATTTCACTCATTATCCTTTCGAGTTCCAGGTGTTCTCGATTGTTTTGAAGCATTTGCCTTCCTTGGCTGTTGGTAGTCACTGCCCAAGCTACTTTGTGCCTCCATGATTTCGCGTTCATCACCATTCCGGTAGCAGACGCATCCGCCAAATTCGTAGGCAAAATCCGCGAAAAACGTAGGTAGCCTCGTACAAAAACAGCTGCGAGCTCATCACCCCACACTTTCAATCTGGCCGACATGTTCTAGCGTGAGACAAGTCCCCTACCCAACGGAATCTCTGCCCATGCCCCTCGTCCGCGTCGAAATCAAAAAGCACACCGACCCCACCTTCGCCAAACGCATCGGCGAGCAGATCTACGCCGCCATGCGCAGCACCATCAATGTGCCGGAACACGATAATTTCCAGATCCTCAACGAGCACGACGGCGAGCATTTCATCTTCGACCCGCAATACCTGGGCATCCAGCGCAGCGATCAGTTGGTGATCATCCAGATCACCCTCAATGAAGGTCGGACGCTGGAGCAGAAAAAAGCCCTGTACCAGACCATCGCGCACAGCCTGAACACCCAACTGGGCATTCGCATGGAAGACGTGTTCATCAATCTGGTGGAAGTCAAAAAGGAGAATTGGTCGTTCGGCAACGGCATCGCTCAATACGCCAGTTGACAGCCCTTCGCCGCCGCCAGCATGATCGGCGGCATGAACCTTCGCCCGCTGCACCTCACCCGTACCACCACGACCGCCACCGGCGGGTCGTGGTGTTGCTGCCTGAGATGAATCCAGCGCAGTGAACCCAAGGCCCCGCCAGCAATGGACGGGGCCTTGTTGTTTCTCCCGTCCCTGCGGCTTTTGCAGCCCTCAAGGAGAAACATCATGTCCGCAGCATTGTTGATCATCGATATGCAGGTCGGTCTGTTCCATGGCCCGGAAAAACCCCATGACGGGGAGCGCGTGCTCGCCAACATCCAGCAGCTGATCCGCCAGGCACGCCAGCAACACGTGCCGATCTACGCCGTACGCCACACCGGCCCGACAGGTTCGCCGATTGCCGCCGGCAGCCCCTTCTGGCAATTGCTGCCGGAACTTGACCTGAATGCCGAGTCCGACCACGTGTTCGACAAGTCCCGACCCAACGCCTTCCATGGCACCGATCTGGCGCAGCAGCTCAACACTAATCAGATTGACGACCTGTACCTGGTCGGCATGAAAACCCAGTTCTGCGTCGACGCCACCTGCCGCGCCGCTGCCGATCTGGGCTTCAAACCGTTGCTGGTGGCCGACGCCCACACTTGCATGGACACCCCCGCATTACCCGCCCGCATCATCATCGAGCACCATAACGCCACCCTCGGCGGAGCATTTGCACGGCTGATCAACAGCGCCGACGTGAGCTTCTGACGAAGCGCCCGCGCGCTCCCCGTTTCAGCTCCTACACTGGCTGAAGCGGGGCTGCGGCCACCATTGCCAAACCGCTCTGGAATCAGCACTCTGACACGACTTTCGCGACCACACCGTCATAGATCACAGGAGCCGCGCAATGCCCGCCACCGTTCTGGTACTGGTTGAAACCATCAATGACTATTTGCCGATTCTCGAGCATCAGGGTTTTCATCTGATCCTCGCACCAACCCCTGCCGAACGTGCGCAAGCCATCGCCAGCCACGGCGCACGGATCGACGCGGTGCTGACCCGTGGCCCGCTGGGACTGACCGCTGAGGAAATTGCCGCCCTGCCGGCGCTGAAAATCATCACCGTGATCGGCGCCGGTTATGAACACGTTGACCTGCAGGCTGCCAGCGATCGCGGGATCACCGTGACCAATGGTGCCGGGGTCAACGCCTCGTCGGTGGCCGATCATGCGATGGCGATGCTGTTGGCGCTGGTGCGCGACATTCCGCGCTGCGACGCGGCGGTGCGCCGGGGTGAATGGCCGAAGATCATGCGCCCGTCGCTGGCCAATAAACGCCTGGGCATTCTCGGCCTGGGCGCGGTGGGCATGGCGATTGCCAAACGTGCTCACCTCGGTTTCGACATGCAGATCAGTTACCACAACCGTCAGTTGCGCAGTGATGTGCCCTATACGTTCTGCTCGACGCCGACCGAACTGGCGCGGGCCTCGGACTTTCTGATCGTCGCCACGCCGGGCGGGATTGGCACCCAGCATCTGGTGACTCGCCCGGTGCTCGACGCCCTTGGCCCGAACGGTTTCATCGTCAACATCGCGCGGGCCAGTGTGATCGCCACCGCTGAGCTGATCAGCGCCCTTGAGCAACGGCGAATTGCGGGCGCCGCACTGGACGTGTTCGATCACGAACCGCAGGTGCCGGATGCGCTGAAAACCCTGAGTAATGTGATTCTCACGCCACACGTCGCCGGCCTGTCACCCGAGGCCACCCAAGGCACGGTGGAACTGGTGGGAAAAAACCTCGTGGCGTTCTTCTCAGGGCAACCGGTGCTGACGCCCATCGCCCTGCCCCCCAGGCTCAACAACCAGCGCGTGCATTGAAAAGAGCCGGCAGCGCCCTGCTGCCGTACCTATTCGAAACGCTGATTATCCTGCAACACGCTAACCTATAAGACCGCTGCGCGCTTGTGGCCGCCCGAGTGCGCCATTAGATTAGCCAATGATGTCTGGCCTCCAAAATAAGCAGAAGGGATAAGCATGGCGCTTACTGACCAGTCCACCCGGATCCGCTCTGGCGAAGAACTCGATGCCAGCCTGATCGATCCATACTTGAAGGCGCACATTCCGGACCTGACCGGCACCCCGCAGATCAGCCAGTTTCCAGGCGGTGCGTCGAACCTGACTTACCTTCTGGAATACCCGCAGCAGGAGTTCGTGCTGCGCCGGCCGCCGTTTGGCCACAAGGCCAAATCCGCCCACGACATGGGCCGCGAATTCCGCATCCTCAATCAACTGCGCGACGGTTTCCCCTACTGCCCGAAAGCCTACGTGCACTGCACCGACGAGTCGGTGATCGGTGTCGAGTTCTATGTGATGGAACGGGTCAAGGGCATCATCCTGCGCTCCGACCTGCCGCCAGAACTGGGCCTCGATGCAGCGAAAACCGAAGCGCTGTGCAAGAGCTTCATCGACCGCTTTGTTGAGCTGCATCGGGTTGACTACAACGCCTGCGGCCTCGGCGATCTGGGCAAGCCGGAAGGCTACGTCGCCCGCCAGATCAAGGGCTGGAGCGAGCGCTACGAAAAAGCCCTGACCCCGGACGCGCCGCACTGGGAGAAAGTCAAAGCGTGGCTCAACGACAAGATGCCGGCCGACCATCCGACCTCGAGCATCGTCCACAACGACTATCGCTTCGACAACGTGATCCTCGACCCGAACAACCCGATGCAGATCATCGGCGTGCTTGACTGGGAACTGACCACCCTCGGCGATCCGCTGATGGACCTGGGCAACACCCTCGCCTACTGGATTCAGGCCGATGATCCGGCACCGGTGCAACTGATGCGCCGCCAGCCGAGCCACGCCCCGGGCATGCTGACTCGACGCGAATTCGTCGATTACTACGCCGAACGCTCGGGCATCCAGATCGACAATTTCGACTTCTACTACACCTACGGCCTGTTCCGTCTGGCCGGCATCGTGCAGCAGATCTACTACCGCTTCTACCACGGCCAGACTCAGGACAAACGCTTCGCGCAGTTCATTCACATGAACAAACTGCTGGAGCACATGAGCCTGCAGGTCATTGCGAAATCGAGCCTCTGACGGCCCACACCAAGGAACCTTTATGTCCAAGACTCAGTTGTTCGACCTCGACGGCAAAATCGCATTCGTCTCCGGCGCCAGCCGTGGCATCGGCGAAGCCATCGCCAAACTGCTGGCCCAGCAAGGCGCCCACGTGATCGTCTCGAGCCGCAAGCTCGAAGGCTGCCAGCACGTCGCCGACGCGATCATCGCCGCCGGCGGCAAGGCCACCGCCGTGGCCTGCCACATTGGTGAAATGGAACAGATCAGCCAGGTCTTCGCCGGGATCAAGGAACAGTTCGGTCGCCTCGATATTCTGGTGAACAACGCGGCGACCAACCCGCAGTTCTGCAACGTGCTGGACACCGATCTGGGTGCGTTCCAGAAGACTGTCGACGTGAACATCCGTGGCTACTTCTTCATGTCGGTGGAAGCCGGCAAGCTGATGCGCGAAAACGGTGGCGGCAGCATCATCAACGTCGCCTCGATCAACGGTATTTCACCGGGCGTGTTCCAGGGCATCTACTCGGTGACCAAGGCCGCCGTGATCAACATGACCAAAGTCTTCGCCAAGGAATGCGCGCAATTCGGCATCCGCTGCAACGCCTTGCTGCCGGGCCTGACCGACACCAAATTCGCTTCGGCCTTGGTGAAGAATGACGCGATCCTCAAGCAGGCACTGACGCAGATCCCCCTCAAGCGCGTGGCCGATCCGAGTGAAATGGCCGGGGCGGTGCTGTATCTGGCAAGTGATGCATCGAGCTACACCACCGGGGTTTCGCTGAATGTGGACGGTGGGTTCCTGTCCTGATCTCTCTGACAACCCTGTGGGAGCGGGCTTGCTCGCGAAGTCGGAGTGTCAGGCAGCATTGCCTTGAATGACACACCGCATTCGCGAGCAAGCCCGCTCCCACAGGGGTTATCCGTAAGACAGTGACTTTGGGTAATGGCCTGACAAAGTGCACCGGCAAGTACCCCTACAGCACTACTGCGTGACACACCGGGTGGTGGTGATATGCCGAGTGACCTGCTCGTCAACATACATATCGCCCGACACCTGAGTGTTTTCCAGGGTCTGACAGGTACGCACCGGCGGTGGTGGCGGTGCAGCAGGAGGCGGTGGCGGAGGACTGGCGCAGCCGCTCAATAGCGCGACAGAGAAAGCCAGCGACAACGGCAGATACACGCGTTTCCCAGGATTATTCATAGGACGACCCGCGATGAATGGAAGAGCCACTTCCGCAATCGCGCACGAATACCGCGGATGACGGAAGACCTGACCACTCATTCTTTATAGCCGACCACCCTGTAAGCGCCAGTGAAATGGAGGGGGATAAGAGAATTGGCTGTCGATTTTGCGGGGAGTAAATCTGTGTGGGAGGGGTACATCAACAAGAATTTTTTGACTGGAAGGCCGCCATCGCTGGCAAGCCAGCTCCCACAGGGGTTGAGTATTCCTGACTGAAATGGGTCAGCTGTCAGGCCGCCTTCGCGAGCAAGCCCGCTCCCACAGTTGGGCCGGGTGCATCAGCAAAAAATTGGTCGGCTGTCAGGCCGCCATCGCCAGCAGGCTGACTCCTGCAATTCAGAGAGCGAGCCCCCCCATGCGGCGAAGCCGCCCCACTCAACACAATGAGCGTTAGCTCGAGTACCGCTTTTGATCTGAGGGCCCGTCGGCAGGCTGAGTGGAGGGATTTGTCCG
>NZ_JAFGZB010000018.1:0-60128 GCF_017947305.1 Pseudomonas sp. MWU347 | reverse complement strand
ATTGGCCGTTTTCTGCCCTCCACGAATGCCACAGATCGGCCATTAGCCGCCACTCACAAGCAAACTCGCTTTTTTGTAGCAATCAAACCAATAGCGATCTCCTTCAACAGCGCGGCCATGGCCTGGGACGCCTTCGCCGCCTGCCTCAGTTATACCCTCCTGTCCACTGGAACCAACTGGCGGTTCAAGGATGCTGATGTCCCGATTTCCGAACGACTGCGTGTCAACTCGCCTGAGTGTATACGTGAGTATCGTCAATGCAGGGTTGGGCATCGCGCAGGGGCCGGGGGCGAGCGAAGAAGAAATCAGTCAGCGCCTGCATCCTTCACGTCGATTTGCGTAATACCCACCAGACTGGCCTGCTCCAGTATCTCTTCAGCAGTCGAGTCAGCTGTTGGCATGATCAGACTGTTCTCAGCATCCCCAAAATGCAGTTCCAGCAGATGCATGGCAGCGTCGTGAACGGAGAGCTTCGACTGCTGCAACGCGAGTTGATGCGTACGGGACTCGCCGTTGAACAGATACTCGATGGTGTAGTTGCGCATTGATAACCTCAAAATCAGAGTGGCAGACAACTACCCTGACTTACCGGTCAATCGTTAGTTCAAGCGGATAAATGTTCTGCAGCTCAACTGCGAGAAAGCGTTTTCAGCCGCTCGACCAAAGCCGCTTCAAAAATGACGTACAGCTTTTCAGCATCGCCGGCACGCAGAACCTCGCTGGTTTCCAGCCCAAGCACGAATCCATCCGCACGAGCCCCCGCCTTCACGGCGATGATCATCGAGTCTGCCCGGACAATCTGCGCCAGGAGCCGATCAGCTTCACGTTGCATCTTTTCGCTCAACACTACGCCTTCCACTTTCCTCACCTTTCATTCAATGCGACATCCAACATTTATGAGATCAAGGCTACGCCGCCGATAACGGCGCCTCAAGCCGCACGCCAATGACGCTTCGCTATTGCAGCCATCAGGAACCTTTGATGTGAACGAATCCATTTTGTTTAGTATCAAAACGGGCAGTTTCAAAAGCGTTTAGCAGTCGCCAACTTAAAAAATCATGACCGGAGAACAATGCATGCCCCTCAGTGACACCATTGACAGAGCGTTGCTAAGCGCAGAGGAACGTTCCTCTATCGCTGAAATTGAAGCTACAACCAATATTCTGCAGCTTGTTACACGCATGACCGGGACGCGGTTCGCGGCGATCGCGAAATTCACCGAGACTGACTGGATCGTCTGTTCCGCCTACGATCCGATCGAGCTTGGGATCAACTCCGGCGACACGCTGGAACTGGAGACCACGCTGTGCAGTGAGTTTCGCAGAGACCCTCAGGTGCTTTTCGTGCCGCAGATAAGTCGCGACGGCAGGTTTTCCACGCGTCCCGTGGTGAAGCAATATTTGATTGAAAGCTACGCAGGCGCGCCCATTTTCCTTCCTGACGGACAACTTTGGGGCGCGCTGTGTGCATTGGACTCCAGGGCGGTCATTTTCGACGACCCGGATCTGGCAGACACGTTAGGCCTGTTCGCGAGACTGATCGGCTGTATCTTTTACGCGAATCTGACGGAGGCCAGCAGCGGCTACAGCAAGAACGTTTCAAGCGTTATCGGATAAACAAGAAACAGCCCTGAATATTCAGGGCTGTTTCATTTGTGGCCTGTGAGAATTTTGCTCCACCCTGCTACAAGGTGTAGGAAACGCCGACCTGCACGGTTCGCGGCGCCCCCGGGTAGGCATAGACGTTGCCGAATGCGCCCTCTTCATAATCTCGGTCAAAGAGGTTTTTCACGTCGAGATTAAGCCGCACCTTGTCATTGATCTTGTAGAAGCTGAGCAAGTCGACAACGGTATAGCTGCCCATCGAAAACGCGGTGTTGGCAGTTTGACCAGCGCGCTCGTCGACGTACTTGAGGCCAGTGCCCAGGCCCAGTCCCTTGAAGGTGCCGTCCTGGAACTCATACATGTTCAGCAGGCTGAAGCTGTTCTTCGGGATGTTCATCAGCCGCGTGCCAGAGCGCAGCACATTGTCCTTGGTCACTTCGGCATCGACATAGGCGTAGCCACCCATCACCCGCCATTCGGGCGTCAGGTTGCCGGCCACGTTGACGTCGAATCCACGACTGCGCACTTCGCCGGCCGCAACGCTGAAGGTCGAGTCAACCGGGTCGGTGGTCAACACGTTGCGTTTTTCGATCTGGTAGATCGCCGCGTCGACACTCAACTGCTGATCCAGCGCTTCCCACTTGATCCCCATTTCATAGGACTTGCCCTTCTCCGGCTCGAATCCTCCGCCCTGGCGACTGGCGCCGGTGTTCGGCTTGAAGGAGCGAGCGGTGTCGGCATAGACCGCCAATGTCTCGGTCAGGTCGTAGGTCACGCCGATGCGCGGAGTCACCGCGTTGTCACTGGCCTGCCAGCTCTTGCCACCGGGCACGTAAGTTTCGTAATCATGTTCGAAGCGCTCGAAACGCGCCCCGGCCAGCACCTTGAGTTTATCGGTCAACGCCACCTGATCCTGCACGAACGCGGCATACGTCTTGAGGTTTTCCTTGTCGTGCGTCGGCGTGCGGGTGAGCGCCGGGCGCGGCTGGCCGTAGACCGGGTCGAAGATGTCGATCGGGTACGCACCGACAGCGCCGCTGGAGCGCTGGATGATCGACTTGTAGTCGTAATCCTCGTACTCGATGCCGGTGAGCAACGTGTGCTGCAAACCCGCGGTAGCGAAATGCCCGGTCAGATTGAGCTGGGTATCCTTGTCGGTCCACTCCAGCTTGCGGTAGTTGAAATTGCGCCCGAGGGTGCGGCCGTCATCGGCAATGCCATTGGCCTCGATTGCGTTGCCCTTGAGCGAACCGTCGAGCCACTGGAAACCGCCGCCGAGGGTCCAGTCGTCATTGAGCATGTGCTCGAAACGCATTTGCGCCATGTTGTTGTCGTTATGCAGTTTGCCAGCGTCTTTTTCACCGAAAAAACTGTCGCGCGAAGCGGTTCCCGTCTGTTTTGCGTAACGGGTAAGGCCGCGATCCAGCGGCGCATTGTTGCGCATGAAATCGCCTTCGAAAATCAGCTTGGTCGTGTCGGTTGCCTGCCAGGTGAGCACCGGCGCGATGCCGTAGCGCTCGGTTTCGACGTGATTGCGGAAGGTGTCGCCGCCCTCGCCCACAACGTTCAAGCGATAGGCCAGACGCCCCTCTTCGTCAAGCGGGCCGGAAGCGTCCAGCGTGCCGCGTTTCATACCCTGATCGTTGAGTTGGCTGCCCAGGGTGACGCTGCTTTCAGGCAACGGCTGCTTGGACACCACGTTGAAGGTGCCGCCAGGATCACCCCGACCGTAGAGCATGGTGGCCGGGCCGCGCAGCACTTCGAGGCGTTCGATTGTGTTGGCATCCGGCATGTTCGGATAGCCGCGGTTGATCGGGAAACCGTTGCGATAGAACTCGCCGGTGGTGAAGCCACGCACGGTAAACGTGGTCAGGCCCTGACCACCAAAGTTGTTCGCCCGCCCCACGCCGCCGGCGTAGTCCAGCGCATCCTGCAAACGGGTGGCGCCCAGATCTTCGACCGCATCTTTCGAGACCACGCTGATCGATTGCGCAGTTTCATGGATCGAGGTGTCGGTGCGCGTGGCGCTGGCCGAGCGCGTCGCGCGATAACCCTGCACCGGGCCGTCCGCCCTTTCGTAATTCGCCGTACCGATGACATCGGTTGCGTCCAGCTCCAGCGTTGAGGGTGATGCCCCCGTTTGATCAGCCCATGAGGCAGGCGACAATGCTTGCAGCACACAAATGGAAAGCAGGGTTCGACGCATGGAGAAGGAAACCTTTACGAATAGGCCAATGCAGGGGGTGAATCCGCCAAAAAACTCCCGCGCATGCTATACAAAATTATTCGCAATTAATACATATTCCCATTAACGGCGTTATCCCTGGTAAGGGAGACACCGCCGCTCTGCACCCTGCCCCGCGAATGTTTATGTTCCGCCCGAAAGCCCCTCGGTGGCCTGGACGAACCTCGCCCCGGCCTTGCGCACCAACTGGCGCCATTCAGTTGCTGTAATCAGCCTTTGCTGTTCCATGCTATCGGCCATTTTCAGCAACTCGTCGTATTGATCCTCGGCGTCCATACGGATCGCTGGCTCTTCCAGTAATTTTCGCCAGGCGGCCAACGCCTGCTCTTTCCCATCGTCGCTCATGGTCATTACCCCGGGTGACTTGTAAGTCGGTAGAGGGCTGCGGTTCTGGAGTGTTCAGCGGCGGCGACTGATGGCGCGACGGATGGTTTTCGTTGCGGCCTCGATAAATGAAGCGGCCAGTCGGACTCGACGACGCCCGGGCACACCACCGTGACGCGGATCTTGTCCGTTTCCTGGCACAAATCATCCGAGATCGCGCGGGCTGCGAGCTCGGCGAAGGGCTGGATGGGGCGAGTGCCTGCCATCGAGTGGGCTACGAAAGCCCGTCGCAATTCAGTCGCCAGTTTGGGTGTCTGCCATCAAAAGACACCCAGCGGGTTCCCGCCCGGCATGAAAGTCAGCCTGACGGCGATCTATCGGATTAACGCCCACCGATCACTTCACAAACCGGTTACGCCCCAGCGTCTTGGCGTTATACAGCGCCTGATCGGCGACCTCGATCAACCCTTGCAAGGATTGCAGTTGCGCCCCCGAGGCCGTAGCGATGCCGATACTCACACTCAGCCGGCCGAATGGGCTGGACGGGTGTGCGATGTTCGCTTGCTCCAAGCGTTCGAGGATCAACTGCGCGACCACTGCAGCACCGTCACTGTCGGTGGCCGGCATGATCACGCTCAGCTCCTCGCCGCCGTAACGCGCTACCAGATCCGACGGGCGCCGCACACAACCTTCGAGGATTGTGCCGACCTTCTGCAGGCAGGCATCGCCGGCGACATGCCCGAACGAGTCGTTGAACAGCTTGAAGTAATCGATATCGATCATCAGCAACGCCAGCGTCGTGCCGTCACGTTGTGCGCGCCGGGCTTCCATGGCGAGGCTCTCATCGAAGCAGCGCCGGTTGGCCAGGCCGGTCAGGGCGTCCTTCATCGCCAGTAACTCAAGCTGACGATTGGAGGAAAGCAACTGCTGCTGCGTCCCGCGCAATTGGTCTTCTGCCCTGGTACGCCTGCGAATATCGAGAATCAGAAACCAGCCGATGAGCCCGGTAAGCCCCAGCAGCCCCGTGACCACCACTGCCGACAGCCAGGCTTCCATGCGCCACGCAGCAAGGGCTTCGCGTTTGCCGAGGGCGACGGTGGTGATCAGCGGCAGCCGGTCACTCTTGCGGAAAGCGTAGAGCCGCTCGACGCCATCGAGGCTGGAGGTAAACGACGCGGTACCGACGGATCGATCGACCAGATACTTCGCATAGATGGGCGACTTGGAAAAGTTGCGCCCCATGTCCTGCTCACGGAAGGGATAGCGCACCAGCAACGTGCCGTCGGTGTAGGACAAGCCGATGGCCCCCTCCTGCCCGACGTCGATCTTGCCGAACAGGCGCAGGAAGTTTTCGATTCCCAGGGTCACCGCCACCACACCGGCAAACTCGCCGTGCGCATCATTGAAACGGCGACTGACAGTGATCACCCACTCCTGATTGGAGCGACTCTGGATCGGCGGACCGATAAAGGTCTCGCGGCTCGGGTCGTCACGATGATGGGTGAAGTAGACGCGATCACTGCTGTTGGCCCCGGCCGGGATCGGTCGGTTGGACGACATCAGCCAACGGCCCTGGTTGTCGTAGATGGTGATGCCGCTGAGCTGCGGCATCAGCGGTTCCTGACGATTGACCAGTGCGCTCAGACGCTGGATCTGCGCGGGGCCACTGCCTTCGGTTTCCAGACGTTCGACGATCCCGAGCAACAGCAACGAACTCTGGCGAACGATCCCTTCGGAATAAGTCGCCAGCGCCTGGGTCAGGTTCAAGCCATGAACGTTGACTTCCTCCAGTGCGCGCTCTCGAGAGGCCAATACTTTCCACACCGTCAGTGACCCGAGGGAACAACCGATCACCAACAACAAAAGCACAACCAGGCGGGTATCACGCTTCACATTACTACCTTTGGGAAAGTCCGGTTTCCGTTCCTGCGGCGGGTCGACCGACTCGATGACTGCAGCCGCGTGTCCTTGTCGCGCGCAAGGATACAAGCAGCACTGGCTTGCTGCAGCAACAGATTATGTCGCGCAAAAAAGACATACTTCCGATTTGCGCTGCGTCGTCCGGAAAAAGCCTGCTAAAGACTTCAGCACAGGCTTTGCGCTTGGCGAAACAGCGACAAGAATGCCAGACCAAACCATCGCCAGGCTTTCAGAATCCGCTTGGCGCCACACGCCTGAAGCCAACTTTCTGACGCCTGTTTCACGACCCTTTCGTGATGTGTTGCCAAGCATAAAATTTTGGCACTTTTGCACAACAAGTTGACATCCAAAAGCATGCCACGGGCCACCGATATCATTAGAGTATGCGCCCTTAAAAAGGAAAGGACTCTTGATGACTCAGTCACTCTCACGGCGCGTTGTGGCGATTACCGGCGCCCTGGGGAATCTCGGCGAGACCCTGGCGGACATGGCCGCAGCCCAGGGCGCGGATCTGGTGCTGATCGATCAGGCGACGATGGCGATGCCCAGTTCCCACAATCGACTGGTCCTGTCCGGCATCGATCTGACCTCCCTTGCCGATTGCCAGGCAGTCGCCCACCAGATCAACCGCTATTTCGGACGCCTCGACGCCCTGGTCAACGGCGCCGGCGGCTATGCGTGGGAGCCGTTGCTGGGCAGTGCGATAGAGGCCTGGGATCGGCTCTACTCGCTGAACCTTCGAACCGCATTGAACGCCAGCAAAGCCTTGCTGCCATTGCTGCTGCAATCCTCGGCGGGACGCATCGTCAATATCGGATCGAGCATGGCGGCGAAGGCCGGGCTGGGCATGGGCGCTTACGCCGCGTCGAAATCCAGCGTTTTGCGCCTGACCGAAAGCCTCGCCGAAGAGCTCAAGGACATGAGCATCACGGTCAATGCCGTGCTGCCGAGCATTCTCGACACCCCGCAAAATCGTGAGGCCATGCCCGACGCCGAACATCAGCGCTGGGTGACACCGGCGCAACTGGCGGCGGTCATTCTGTTTCTGATCTCGGAACAAGCGTCGGCCGTCACCGGCACCGGCATTCCGGTGATCGGGCGCATGTAGGGTCTATTGACGCCGCGCGCCTTGGCGACGTCGCTTTCTTCACCTTTCGGAAAAGCAAGATCACCGGATTACCGGACTTCCCCTCCCCCCATGCGACCCGCCACTTCCAGCGCTGCTTTCGTTAACCACGTCCTTGATGTCGCCGAGCAATACGGCTGCGATGGCGATTGGCTTTTGCAGCAGACCGGACTCTCACGCGAGCAGTTGTCTGACTCGATCGTGCGCATTCCCATGCGCCAACTGCGTGCCTTGCTGGAACTGGCGGCGCTCAGCAGCAACCTGCCGCATTTCGGCCTGCTGGTCGGCGCCGCCGTACGCCCGGGCACCTACGGCGTGCTGGGTTATGTGCTGATGACCAGCGCGACACTAGGCGAGTCGCTGAACATGATTCTGCGTTTCGGCAAGATCGTTTACGACAGTCCGTCCAGCCAGACCCGAATCGTCATCGGCGACGGCCGCGTGACTCTCGAAGATCAACGTATCAGTGAACTGGAGCCCTATTGCGCCCTGCATCAGGAAGCGCTGATGGTCGGCTGGGCAGCGTTCGGCCGCTGGTTGATCGCGAGTCATCAGCCGATGCTGGAAGTCCGGATGATGCATTCGGCGGTGGGCGAACCGGCGCTGTATGAACACTTCTTTGGCTGTCCGGTGCAGTTCGAGGCCGGTTGCAATGCACTGGTGTTTGCCGAGTCGACGCTCTCGACGCGGATCCAGGGCGCCGACCCGCGCATGCATCGCAGCATGCTGCTGGAGGCGGACTGGCAGTTGTGCCTGTCGTATCCGGCGTTTTCGGTCACAGATCGATTGCGCGCGCTGCTCACCGAGCAATTGCCGACCGGTGATTTCAGCCTGAAAAGCCTGGCCCGACAATTGGCGATTTCGCCGCGCACCTTGCAGCGCAAACTGGCCGCCGAAGGGGAAAACTTCAATCAGGTGCTGGAAACCATGCGCATGGAACTGGCCGACCATTACCTGCGCCGCACCGAGACCAGCATCATGAACATCGCCCTGATGCTGGGTTACTCGCAGGCCAGTTCTTTCAGCCATTCCTTCCGTCAGGCCCGCGGGATTTCGCCGGTGGATTACCGCAAGTTGCTGCGCGCCCGATGAAGCGTCACTGGCCTATAGCTTGATTGGCCTGCGCTAAACCAGTGGACCTGACACCACTCGATTAAAACCGTGGGAGCGGGCTTGCTCGCGAAGAGGCCGTGTCAGCCAATTCATATGCTGACTGACACACCGCCTTCGCGAGCAAGCCCGCTCCCACATTAGTCTGTGCTAAGCCAGTGGTTCTGACACCAACCACAGGGGTCGGTCTGTGGCTGGCAGTAGAAACAGCGCGGGTTATTTGACCAGGCGTTTTTCCCTGGACGGGCGATAACCGAAAAACGCGCTGTAGCACTTGCTGAAATGGCTCGGCGAAACGAAACCGCAGGCCACCAGCACTTCCATCTGCGACAGCTCGGTGTGCTGCAACAGGCGCCGGGCTTCGGTGATGCGCAGTTCCAGGTAATAGCGCTGCGGCGTGGTACCGAGTTGCTCCTTGAACAAGCGCTCCAGTTGTCGCCGCGAGCGCCCGGCGTACACCGCCAGTTGCTCCAGCTCCAGCGGCTCTTCGAGGTTGGCATCCATCAGTTTGACCACCTCGCGCAACGGTGCGCTGACGCAGAGGTTTTCATCCGGTTTGATCCGCCGATACCGCGACTCCTCGAACGCCAGAATGTCCTCGATGCCTTCGACCAGCGCCTTGCCGTGCAGGCCCTTGATCCAGTCCAGCGCCATATGGAACGCCCCGGACGGACTCGACGCGGTGAGTCGATCACGATCAATCACATACGGCTCGCTGCTGACCTGAGTGGCTTTGGCAATCTCCGTAAGCGCCGGACGATGTTCCGGGTGGATCGCACAACGATAGCCATCAAGGAGCCCAGCGCGGCCGAGAAACCACGCACCGTTCCACAAACCGGCCAGGCTGAGCCCGCGCTCCGCCGCCGCGCGCAGCAGGCTGTTCAACTCCTCGCTGGCCTTCAGCTCAGTGCGGTAGCCGCCGCACACCACCAGCAAGTCCAGATCCGCAAGGCTGGCGGCGTCAATCCGCGCATCCGGGCGAATCACTAGCCCCAGATCGCTGATCACCTCACCCTCACCCAGCCCGAACGTGCGCGAGCTGAACAGTCCGGCGCGCAACAGGTTGGCGGTGATAATGGTGTCCAGCGCCTGAGTGAAGGCCGGCAGTGAAAAGTGCTCCAGCAACAGGAATCCGGTGCGGGTGATGCGGGTCTCGGCGGCTTGCTCATTCAGATAGCGGAGGTTTTTACCCTTCATGCCTCCGCTGAATTGACGTCGTTCGATCAAGGTCTGGCCCATCGGTCATGTTGTTATGCGCCGATAGTTGGCTTGATGGGCCAAAGAGTCAATCACGCTTGCGGCTGATGACTGGTCACGCAGTGAATCCCGCCGCCGCCGGCAGCGATCGCATCGATGTTCAGCAGCTCGACTTTGCGCTCCGGGTACAGCTTCGACAGCAGGTCATAAGCCTTTTTATCCGCCTCCTTGTCGCCGAACTCCGGAGCGATGATCGCGCCGTTGATCACGAAGTAGTTGATGTAACCCGCAGCGAAGTCCGGGTTGTTCTGGTTGAACTTGCTCTTGCGCGGCTTGAGTGGCGGCGAAATCGTGTGGATCTGCAGCGGGCGACCATCAGCGTCGGTGGCTTTCTTGAGAATTTCCAGGTGCGCCAGCGTGACCTGGTGATCGTAGGACTGCGGGTCGGTGTCGAGGTTGACGATCACCACGCCGGGCCTGACGAACCGCGCATAGAAATCGACGTGGGCGTCGGTGATGTCCTTGCCCTTGATCCCCGGCAGCCAGATGATTTTGCGCAGGCCCAGACGTTCCTTCAATTCAGCCTCGACATCGGCCTTGCTCCAGCCGGGATTGCGGTTGCTGTTGATCCAGCTGCTCTCGGTCATGATCCCGGTGCCGTGGCCGTCGACTTCAATGCCGCCGCCCTCGCCCACCAGTTCACTGCGCAGGTAGGTCGCCTGTGCATCGGCGGCCACCCGTGCGGCGATTTTCGCATCCTTGCTGTGCCGCTGTTTGTCGCCCCACCCGTTGAAATTGAAGTCCACCGCGCCGAGGCCCCCCTTGTCGCCGATGACAAAATTGGCGCTGATGTCACGCATCCAGATGTCGTCGAGCGCGGCGGTCACGTAGGTGACGTTGCGGGTGCCGCAATACTCTTCGGCGAGACTGCGTTCGCCGCTGCGACAGAACACCGTGAGTGGTTCATAACGGGCAATGGTGCGGGCAATGCGGCCCAGCGCAGCCTGCACATCCGCGGTGAAATCTTCCCAGATCGCATCCTGTGCGCCGAAAGCAATGAAGGCGCGTTCGTGCCTGTCACCCTCGTCGGGCATGAACCAATCCCCCGCACTGGCCGCCAGTAGTCTGCTCGGCGCCAGCCCGAGACCCATGACTGCGGCGCTAACACCTGTAGCGACCGATACCTGTTTGATGAATTCACGACGTGTCGACATCTCTGGTTTTCCTGAAAAGGGCCGGCGACCGGGCGCCGGCCGTTGAATCATGGGTGGGTGGCGGTTTTGAATTTGGTCCAGGTGCGCATCCGTGCGCGCATGTCGGCCTGGGGGATGTCCTTGCCCGGTATCAATCGAGCATAGGTCGCCTCGTCGAGGTAGATGTCCGGGTTATTGCGCATCGCGGCGTCGACGCTGTCCCGCGCCTTGGCGTTGGAAGTCGGGTAACCGGTGAAGTTACTGATCGCCGCCATGTTCTGCGGGCGCATCACGAAATTGATGAACGCGTAGGCGTACTCCGGGTGTTTCGCATCGACCGGAATCGCCATGGTGTCCATCCACACCGTGGTACCTTCGCGGGGGATGCGGTACTCAAATTTCGTGGTCTTGCCAGCGCTGTCCGAGGTGCGCTGGGCCTGGGTCATGTCGCCGCTGTAACCCAGCGACAGGCACAGGTTGCCGTTGACCAGATCGGTCACCGGTTGCGACTGGAACTTGCGCACATAAGGCCGCAGCTTCATCAGCAGCTCACTGGCCGCCGCCAGATCCGCCGGTTTCGCGCTGCGCGGATCGCGGCCCAGATAATTGAGCACGACTGCCAGCACTTCGTCCGGCGAGTCGATCAGCGAAATACCGCAATCGGCAAACTTCGCCGCCAGCTCCGGCTTGAACAGCATGTCCAGGCTGTTGACCGGCGCGTCGGCCATGCGTTGCTTGATCTGCGCCGCGTTGTAGGTCAGGCCGATGGTGCCCCAGGTGTAAGGCACGGTGGCCTGGCTGGAGTGTTCGTAA
Organism: Pseudomonas sp. MWU347; assembly: GCF_017947305.1. NCBI lineage: Bacteria > Pseudomonadati > Pseudomonadota > Gammaproteobacteria > Pseudomonadales > Pseudomonadaceae > Pseudomonas > Pseudomonas sp. MWU347. The sequence continues at coordinate 48,596 of NZ_JAFGZB010000018.1, read as the reverse complement.
TGGCTGCGCAATTTCTGCAAGCCGGGTTCGATGTCGGCCAGCGCCGTCAGCTTCGATGGGTCCAGCGGCAACAGGCTGCCGGCGCGCATCAGGCGCTCGGCCACGGTGTCGCCGGGGAAGATCAGGTCATAGCCGCTGCCACCTGAAAGCATCTTCGCTTCGAGGGTTTCACTGCCGTCCATGACGTCGTAGATCACCTTGATCCCGGTTTCCGCGGTAAAGCGGCTCAGGGTGTCTTCGGCAAAGTAATCGGCCCAGTTGTACAGCCGCAGGGTTTTGTCCTCGGCATGCAGCGCCGGAATCACGCAGGTCAGCGCCAGGCCCAGAACGCCGAGCAGTCGTTTGTGATGCTTAGCCATATCAAACCCCTTGAGCGTTCCAGCGTGCATGAAGATTGCGACCATCCTGACTGAGCAGCGCGCCGTACATGTCCGGCCTGCGGTCGCGGTAGATGCCCCAGCTCAGGCGCTCTTCGCGCATCGCGTCGAGATCGAGGCCGTGCACCAGCACGCCCGTGCTGTCGCGGTCGGCTTCGGCCAGCAACTGGCCTTTGTGATCGCTGATGAACGACGAACCGTAGAAGCTCATCTGCAGCGACGGATCGGTGCTCGCCACTTCGCGCCCGACCCGGTTGGCCGCCACCACCGGCAGCAGATTGGCGGCGGCATGGCCGCGCATGGTCATCTGCCAGTGGTCGCGAGAATCCAGCGCCACGCAACCCGGCTCAGAGCCGATGGCCGTGGGAAACAGCAACACTTCAGCGCCCATCAACGCCAGACAACGCGCGGTCTCGGGAAACCACTGATCCCAGCAGATACCCACGCCGAGGCGACCGAACGCGGTTTCCCAGACTTTGAAGCCGCTATCGCCGGGGCTGAAATATTCCTTCTCCTGATAGCCGATGGCGTTGGGGATGTGGGTTTTGCGGTACACCCCCGACAGGCGCCCGTCGGCATCGGCTACGGTGAGCGAATTGAAATACGCATTGCCGGCCTGCTCGAACCAGCTCAGCGGCAGCACCACGCCCAGCTCTTTGGCCAGCGCGGCGAAACGCTGCAGCACGCGGCTGTCGCGATACTCCTCGGCCAGCGCCAGATGTTTGTGGCTCTGTTCGATGCAGAAATATGGCGTGGCGAACAGCTCCTGCAACAGGATCACCTGCGCGCCCTTCGCGGCCGCGTCGCGGACCAGTTGCTCGGCCTGATCGAGGTTGCGCGGCAGATCCCAGGTGCACGGCATCTGGGTGGTGGCGATGGTCAGATGGCTCATCACTCAACCCTCCGCCGGCCAGGCGGGTTGCTGCTGAGTGATGCAATGCACCCCGCCGCCGCCATGAGCCAGATGATTGATGCGCACCGGCACCACTTCGCGTCCGGGGAACGCCTGCGCAAGCACTTTGGCCGCCACCTCGTCGGCCTCGATGCCGTAGGCCGGCATGATGATCGCGCCGTTGGCGATGTAGAAATTGGTGTACGAGGCGCAGAACACTTCGGCGTCGCTGTCCACCGCTTCGCTGGCTTCGAACAGTTCGATCAACTCGAACCGGCGGCCTTGGGCGTCGGTCGCCAACTCCAGCGCACGACGGTTTTCGCGGACCACTTCGGCGTACACCGAGCTTTGGTCGTGGGTCGCATCCACCAGCAACACGCCGGGACGGGCGAAGGCGCAGACGCCATCAACGTGACCGTCAGTCATGTCGCCGGTGACGTAGTCCGGGTCGCCCGGCAGCCAGATGGTTTTCTTCACGCCGAGCAAACGGCTGAAAATCTCCTCCATTTCGGCCTTGCTAATGCCCGGGTTGCGATTGGGGTTGAGCAGCACCGACTCGGTGGTGATCAGCGTGCCCTCGCCGTCGACATGAATCGCCCCGCCCTCGTTGCTCAACGGCGTGCCGAAGCATTCCAGCCCCAGATGATTGAGTGCGCGCCGCGCCAGGCTTTCGTCCAGCTCATGCGCCGACTTGCCGCCCCAGGCATTGAAGCGCCAGCTGACACCGGCCAGCCCTTGTTGCGGGTGGCAGACAAAGCTCGGGCCAGAGTCGCGGCACCAGCTGTCGTTGACCGCCAGCGGGATCAGCTCGATGTTCGGCCCGCACAGGGCTTTGGCGCTCGCTAGCGCCGACGGATCGACGACCATTTTCACCGGTTCGAAGCGGGCGATGGCGTTGGCGACCCGGGCGAAATCCTCTTGCACCTGCGGCAATGTCACGCGCCAGCCTGACTCCCACAGCGCCTTGTTGTGCGGCCAGACCATCCAGGTCGCGGCATGCGTCACCCATTCGGCAGGCATCATCCAAGCGTTGTTGTTATTCTCGTTGCGCGGCATGACAAGCACCTCTCGATTAAGCCATTGTGTTCAATGGAAATTGCCGTGATTTGGCTTGAGGTGAATGCTACGGAGCTAAAACCCCACCAACAAACGATGGATTTAGCGCACAACTGATTAGAGGAACTTATCGATATGCTCAAACACTGGCCGCCGCTCAGCTCCCTGCGCGGCTTCGAAGCGGCTGCGCGCCTCGGCAGTTTTCACAAGGCGGCCGATGAGTTGAGCCTTACTCAATCGGCGATCAGCCAGCAGATTCGCAGCCTCGAAGCGTACCTCGAACAGCCGCTGTTCTTTCGCAACGGTCGCAGTGTCGCGCTGACCGATGCCGGCCACGATCTGCTCAGCACCACCCAGGCGATGCTGCAGCAACTGGCGGTCGGCATCCGGCGTCTGGGGCAATATCAGAAGCCCAATCAACTGGTGCTCAACACCACGCCGGCGTTTGCCCGGCACTGGTTGCTGCCGCGTCTGGCGGATTTTCGGCGCCAGCATCCGCAAGTCGATTTGTGGATTTTCAGCACCGATGAAGTACCGGACATGGCCACGCAAACCATCGATCTGGCGGTGCGCGACGACATCAGCTCCCAGGCTGAATGCAGCTTCAAGGTGCTGCATGCCGACCGCCTGTTTCCGGCGTGTCATCCCAGCGTTTTGGCGCAGCCCGCCGCGCAGCGCACCACCCTGCACGGTGAGCGGGAAATGGACTGGAGCCACTGGGCGGTGGAGGCCGGCGTCGATGTCGGGCAACAGGATCAGGGGCTGAATTTTTCCGATCCGGGCTTGTTGCTCGATGCCGCTGCGGCAGGGCTGGGGATTGCGCTGGTCAGTCAGTTGCTCAGCCATCAGGCGCAGGAAAACGGGCTGTTGCAGCCCTTGGTGGAGCAAACCATTCGTGGCCCGAACTGGGCGCTGCTGACCCATCGCGACAGCGAGAATGACCCGATGGCGCGATGCTTCAGTGAATGGCTTTCAAGCCAACTGGCGGGACCTGATCCGCACGATCAGACGACCGTGAGATAACCCGCACCGAGCCGGCCTTCCAGACGACCGAACAGCACGTAATGCTGATAACCGCTGGTGAACGCACCCGTGGAAATCGCGTTTTTGACGTCCTGATTCATATGCAGGTATTGCGCTTCGTCGAAGTTATCCGCACTGACTTCACCGGTTCGCCCAAGCTTTTCGCTTTCGACCGGCAGCCCCATGATCGTGCGCCGCTGGAAGTCGATAATGCGGTTGACGGCGTGACTTTCCAGCGGCCCCCGATTGGATTGGGTCGAGTAGATGTGCAAGCCGTTTTTTGCGCAGCGATTGCACATGTCGACGCAATTTTTCTGGGTGGACTTCAGGCCGGTCAATTGCGCCAGAGGCATGTCCAGATACTTGCCGACCTGGTATTCGGTCTGATTGAAAACGGAACAGCACAAAACGGTATTGCCGTTGCAGTCGAGCACCAGCCAGTCATCCTTGAGCGAGCACGCTTGCTTGGGATATTGACGGACCAGATTGACCAGATCGTCGAAGGGCGGCAGCGCCAGCCTTTTCAGGGTTTCATGATCGGTAGCCGTCACCGAAGGGTCGCGCTCGATCAGCGCCAGCGTTTTCTCCAGCGGCATCATCACTGAATACCCGGTGGAGAACTCGAAACCCAGACTCTGGCTGAATTCGCGCATCAGCCCTTCTTCTTCCATGTTGTCCAGATAACGGTGGTAGTAAACCTCGATGCGCGTACTCAAGCCATGTTGCTGCTTGAGTTCATGCAGTTTGATCATGTTGGCTTTGACCACTTCAATGTCGCCGCCCACGTGCCCCTGCCGGTAAGTCTCCTGGTAAAACCCGGACAACGAAATACGGAAGAACCACGGGTTGGCAAGCATGGCGGTTTCCATGTTCTTGGCCAGGTTCAAGTTGGAACTGATACCGCTCTGCAAACCGGCGGCATTGATGATCTCGACAAACTCACCGATTCGCGGGTGGATCAACGGCTCGGTCCAGTTGTACAGAAAGATCGTCTCGACCCCTTCGTTGCGGGCCTTCTCGACGATCTTGCGGAACATGTCGACTTGCATGGCTTTCTTGAAGTTGACGTTTTCCGAGTTGCCCATCGGGCACGAAGGGCAGCTTAAATTGCACGCGCCGACAATATCGATGTACATGTTCATGACGGGTGACGCTCCTTGAGTGAATAGCGGTGCATCCACAGCTGGCGACTGTCATGGTTGGCGTTATTCGTTAGTTATTTGACAGTCCCGGAGCGCGGCTCAGCAAGTTCCGGGCCATTACCATGGTGCGCCATCAACGCCACGATCCAATCGATAAATACCCTTAGCTTTTGGCTGATATGCCGGTTCGGCGGGTACGCCACGTAGAGCGGCATCGGCTCGAGTTGCCAGTCCTCGAACAGCGGCACCAACTCGCCCCGAGCCTGATGCGCGTGCGACATGTACCTGGGCAACCACAGCACACCCATGCCGGCCAGACCTGCCGCAAGGTAAGCGTTGCCGTCATCGACGGCGAGCACGTGGCGGCCCTTGATCTGCAGGTGTTCGCTGCCATTGTGCAAGGCGTAAGGCACGGGTTTGCCGGTGCGCGCCCAGAGAAAACCGACCACCCGATGATGCGAGTCCTCCAGCTCGCGTGGATGCTGCGGCGTGCCGGCGCGGGCCAGATAATCCGGCGCGGCGAAAACCCCGAGCTGAAGATCGGCCACCCGCCGCGCCATCAGTGACTGATCAAGCAATTCGCCGCCGCGCACCACGCAATCGACGTTCTCATCGATGATGTCGACGATGCGGTCGCTGACACCCATGTCGATCTGAATGTCCGGATAACGCGCATGAAACTCAGGCAATGCCGGCACCAGAATCAGCCTCGCCAGCGGGCTCGGCACATCTACGCGCAAGCGTCCTCTGGGCAATGCCGACGCGCCGGACAGACCGGTTTCAGCGTCGTCCATATCGGCCAACAGCTTGATCACTCGCTCGTAGTAAATCGCGCCATCGGCAGTGACGTTGACCTTGCGTGTGGTGCGGTTGAGCAACCTGACCCGCAGCCGTGCCTCCAGTTGCTGCACGAGTTGGGTCACGGTGGTCTTGCTCATGTGCAAGGTCTCGGCGGCCTTGGTAAAACTGCCCGCCTCGACCACCCGGGCGAACGCCTGCATTGCATCGAAACGGTCCACTTTGCGCCCTCGGATTGTTTGGAATCTGCAAACAGTGAACGCCAAGCTTGCGCGTTTATCGCCACTGCGCAAGCCCCTAGAGTCACTCCATCAGCAACCACCAAACAATGATGGAGACACCCATGACCCAGCGCGACGTCGTTTTTCCGCCAGCCCGCCATGCGCTTTACGAGCGCCATCGTTATTCGCCAGCGATTCGTTCCAACGGTTTTCTGTTCGTCTCGGGGCAAGTCGGCAGCCGTGAAGATGGTTCGCCCGAACCGGATCTGCAGAACCAGGTGCGCCTGGCGTTCAATAACCTCAATGCGATTCTCGACGCCGCCGGTTGCAGCTTCGCCGATGCGGTGGACGTCACGGTGTTCATGATCGATCCACAATCGACCTTCGAAACCATCTGGGAAGTGGTGCCGGAGTACTGGGGCAGTGCGCCGTATCCGACGATCACTGCGGTGGGCGTGACCTGGCTGGCCGGGTTTCAGTTCGAGATCAAGGTGATTGCCAAACTGCGCGAAACGGCCTGATCGTCCGGCGGATTTGCGCCGAGGGCCGGCAGTCTTCAGACTGTCCGGCCCGCTTGCCTTTGCTCGACAACCGCCATGTCAGACCTGTTATTGAAGCCCGCCCTGCCCGGTATCGCCCTGCGACGCTGGCGCCTGCTGCATCGCGTCAAACAGACTCACGCGGCGCAGTTGTTCAACGTCACCCAGTCGACCATTTCCCGCTGGGAAAGCGGTGTGCAGGCGATGGAACCTGCCGCGCAACTGCAACTGGAGCGTTTGCTGACTGCGCGCCTGGACAGCGCCGCCGATCAGGTCTTGGCGCGTCTGATCGGGGAAAGTCAGCGGCCGATGCACCTGATCTGCGACCTCACCCATCGCCTGCTGGCCTGCTCTCCTGCGCGTGCTGCCGAGTTCACCCGACCCTTGAGTACGTTGCTGGGACAATCGCTGTGGCGCTTCGCAACGCCGGAAATTGTGCTGAGAGAGTCGGCGCTGGCAACCAGCGGTTGGCACGAAGTTCAGGCGCCGCCAGCCGTGGAATTCAGCACCGGCAGCAATGCCTCCGACCTCGTGCCGATCCGCGCCGGCCGATGCCGCTGGACGCGCATTCCACTCTCCGACGGCAGCGCCGCGCGGCTGGTGGAAACCCTCTGAACGCATATTTTATGCGTGGACGCCAAGCCCCTGCGGTTCTAGGCTGAGCTTTTCGGCGTAATCAGCCAGGCAGACACATGAACCTCGAAATGATCAAAGGCCGCCTCGAATTCCTGCGCGAAGCAGAAAAACTCAAGGACGTGCTGCGCAGCGCGCACACCTCCAGCGGCCGCACCGAAAGCACCGCCGAACACAGCTGGCGCCTGTGCCTGATGGCGATTGTATTCGCCGATCAACTGGCCGGCCTCGACCTGCTCAAGGTCCTGAAGATGTGCGTGATTCACGATTTGGGCGAAGCCATCAATGGTGACATTCCAGCGGTCAATCAGGCCGCGTTCCCCGACAAGGGTGAACAGGAACGCAACGACCTTCTGCTGCTGACCGGTGCGCTCGATGAGGCGCTGCGCAGCGAAATTCTAGCGCTGTGGGACGACTACGAAAATGCTCAGTCCGCCGAAGCCAAAGCGGTCAAGGCACTGGATAAACTGGAGACGCTGCTGCAACACAACCAGGGGCTGAACCCGGCGGATTTCGATTACGGTTTCAATCTGGGCTACGGCAAGAAATACACCAGTGCCGACCCGGTCTTCGCCACCCTGCGTGAGCTGATCGACCAAGACACGCGACAGCGCATCAGCGACGGCCAAAACGGCAACGAGCGATCCTGAATCGGCCGATTCATCTCGGATCAATCCACTGGCAAGAAACGTGGAGCAAAACATCACCGAGCACCCGCGCTGGCCTTTGACTGCCCGGCTGCGTATAACCTCGCCGTTTCGTCTAACCTGATTGAGCGTCCGCGCGCGACACCGCGCCCGGTGGCGCTTAGAATGCGACGCTCATGAAACGGAGATTTCCATGCTCAAACGAACCCTGGCACTGACTGCTGCTCTGGCCCTGTCTTTTTCTGCTCTGGTGGCGCATGCCGCCGATGTGTTGCGGGTCAGCGCGATTCCCGACGAAGCCCCGACCGAATTGCTGCGCAAGTTCGAGCCGCTCGGTGCGTACCTGGAGCAGCAGTTGGGCATGAAGGTGCAGTTCGTTCCCGTGGCCGACTATCCGGCCGTGGTCGAAGCGCTGGCGACCGACCGCCTCGACATGGCCTGGCTGGGTGGTTTCACCTTTGTTCAGGCACGCCTGAAGACCGACGCCACCACCCCGGTGATCCCGCTGGTGCAGCGCGAGCAGGATGCGCAGTTCACCAGCAAATTCATTACCGCCGACCCGAAAGTGAAGAGCCTGGCCGACCTCAAGGGCAAAACCTTTGCCTTCGGCTCGGTGTCGTCCACCTCCGGCAGCCTGATGCCTCGTTATTTCATGCTGAAGAACGACAACATCAAGCCTGAAGCCTATTTCAGCCGCGTCGCCTACTCCGGCGCGCACGATGCCACCGTCGCCTGGGTTCAGGCCGGCAAGGTCGATGCCGGTGTCTTGAACGCCAGCGTCTGGCAGAAACTGGTGGACGCCGGCAAGGTCGATACCAGCAAGGTGCATGTGTTCGCCACCACCCCCGCTTACTTCGATTACAACTGGACCGTGCGTGGCACCCTCGACCCGGCGCTGGCGGCGAAGATCAAGAAAGCTTTCCTTGACCTCGACCCGGCCAACCCCGAGCAAAAGAAGATTCTTGATCTGCAGGCTGCCAGCCGCTTCATCGACACCAAGCCCGAAAACTACAACGGCATCGAGGAAGCCGCTCGCGCTGCCGACCTGCTGAAATGACCCTGAGCCTTAAACAAGCCAAACTGCACCACGCCAATGGAGTCGACGCGCTACGCGGCATTGACCTGCAAATTGGCGTGGGCGAACAGGTGGCGATCATCGGCCCGTCCGGGGCCGGCAAATCGAGTCTGTTGAATCTGTTGGCCACTGCGTTGCGCCCCAGCAGCGGTGAAATCGAGGTGCTGGGCGAGCGTCCCTGGCACCTATCCGCCCATCAACGGCAACGCCTGCGTGCGCGCATCGGCCTGGTGCATCAAGCCCCACCGCTGCCGCCGCGCCAGCGCGTGGTGACGGCGGTGCTGGCCGGTAAACTCGGCCAATGGAGTTTGGGCAAGAGCCTGCTGAATCTGCTGCATCCCACGGATATTCCCGGCGCCCGTGCGGCCCTCGCCCGCCTGGATCTGGGCGACAAACTCTTCGCTTACTGCCAGCAATTGTCCGGCGGCCAATTGCAGCGCGTAGGCATTGCCCGGGTGCTGTATCAGGCGCCGGAGATTCTGCTGGCGGACGAACCGGTGTCGGCGATGGACCCGGTGCTGGCCGGGCACACCCTGTCGATCCTCTCGCAGCATGCCCGGGCGCATAACGTCACGCTGGTGGCGAGCCTGCACGCGGTGGAACTGGCGCTGGCACACTTTCCGCGCATCATCGGTTTGCGCGATGGCCAGATCCTGTTCGACAGCCCGGCCGAACAGGTCAGCCGCGAGATGCTCGACACGCTGTACGTCAACGAGCAATTGCAAAGCCCGACAACGCCCAGTGCGCCGCTGATTGTGCAGATCCCGCGATGCTGAGGGCCGATTCACGCGACCCGGCCGCCGCGCCGCGATTACTGCTGACCCTGCTGGCACTTGCCCTGCTGTGGCCGGGCATCCAGCTCAGCGAACTGGACCTTGGCGTGCTGCTGCACAGCGACAGCCAGACCGAAATGGGTCGTTTCATCTCCGGGTTCTGGCCACCGGCGCATGACCACGACTTTCTTCAGTTACTGTTCAAAGCCACTCTGCAAACACTGGCCATCGCCACCGCCGGCATGGCCCTGGCGCTGCTGCTGGCGGTACCGGCGAGCCTGATTGCCAGCCGCGCGCTGTCGTTGTCCGCCGCGTCCCGCGGCGGCATTCCCAGTCGGGTCGGGCGCTTGCTGCGCTGGCCGGTACGCGGGCTGCTGATCTTCTTGCGCAGCGTGCCGGAGATCGTCTGGGCACTGCTGTTTGTGCGTGCCGTGGGCCTAGGCCCGGCAGCCGGTGTGCTGGCGATCGCCATCACCTACAGCGGCATGCTCGGCAAGGTCTACGCGGAAATTTTCGAATCCACCGACCAACGCCCGGCGCACGCCTTGATGCAGGCCGGCAGCGGACGACTCGCGGCGTTTGCCTACGGGATTCTGCCGAATGTCGCGGCCGAGCTGCTGTCGTACACGGTGTATCGCTGGGAGTGCGCGATTCGTGCGTCGGTGGTGATGGGATTTGTCGGCGCCGGAGGCCTCGGCCAACAGATCGACCTATCATTGCGCATGTTCGCCAGCGGTGAAGTGGCGAGCATGTTGCTGACGTTCCTGATTCTGGTGCTCGGTGCCGACCAACTCAGCCGCCTGCTGCGCTGGAGGCTGACATGAATCGCCTGATCAATCTGTTGCTGATCGTCGGCATTGGCGTCGCGGTTATCGCCTCGTTCGGTTACCTCGAACTCGATCTCGGTGAACTCGGCAGCGCCACCAGCCTCAAGCAGATGGGTGCCTACGCGCAGCGCTTTCTCAGCCCGGACCTGAGCGCCACGCATTTGCAGGCGATCCTCAAGGGCTCGCTGGAAACCCTGGCCATGTCGGCCCTCGGCACCCTGCTCGCGGCGGTGTTCGGCATCCTCCTCGCGCTGCCCGCCGCCGGACGTTTCGGCTGGCCGCTGCAAAGCGCTTCGCGCCTGCTGCTCAACGGTCTGCGGGCGATTCCGGAACTGGTGTGGGCGGCACTGATGGTGCTCGCCGCCGGCCTCGGCCCGAACGCCGGCACCCTGGCGCTGGCCCTGCACACCACCGGCGTGCTCGGCCGGTTGTTCGCCGAAGCGCTGGAAAATACCCCGCCGGAACCGGCCGAAGCGATCCGCTTGCAGGGCGGCAACCCGGTGCTCGCCTTCTGCTATGGCACCCTGCCCAACCTCGCTCCGCAATTGCTCGCCTATTGCCTGTATCGCTGGGAAAACAACATTCGCATGGCCAGCGTGTTGGGCTTTGTCGGTGCCGGTGGTTTGGGGCAGATGCTGTATGTCAGCCTCAGCCTGTTTCAGGAAGCGCAGGCGAGCACGGTGATTCTGGCGATGCTGATTCTGGTGCTGGGCGTGGATTCGCTGAGTGCCTGGAGCCGGCAGCGTTGGGTCAAGGCCTGACGGGCAAGCCTCAGGGCGCTGTCGCCAAGCGATACTGGCGCGGGGTGAATCCGGTGGAAGCCTTGAACTGCCGGGTGAACGCGCTGTGGTCGGTATAACCGCACTGCAGCGCCACTTCGGTGATCGGCAAGTCGCCGTGCAACAGCCGATGCGCGTGCTCAAGACGGACTTTCTGGATCATCTGCCGCGGCGTGAGGTGGAACACGCGCTTGCAGTAGCGCTCCAGTTGCGCCACTGAAATCCCGGCGATGCGCGTCAGTTCGCTCAGGCTGACGCGGCTGGCGAAATTCGCCCGAATGTACTCGTCCACCGCCGCCAGCCGCTGATACGCCGGATGGGTTTCGCTGGCGGTTTGCAGGTCGACGGAAATTCCCGCCAGGCCAATGATCCGGTTGTCGCGATCGTACAGCGGACGCTTGTGGGTCAGGCACCAACCCGGTTCGCGGCTGCCGTACAGATGCAGCTCCAGCTGATCCTCCAACACAAACCCCTCTTCCAGCACGCGCCGATCCTGCTCGGTATAGCCCGGCCCCAATTGCGCCGGAAACACCTCGGCGCTGGTCTTGCCCAGCAGCGGTCGCAGGTCTTTCAAACCGCAGCGCTGCACCAGCGTCTGGTTGGCCATGACATAGCGCGCCTGCAGATCCTTGATGAAGATCGCCGCGTTGGGAATCACGTCGAGCATCGGCAACAGCAGCGCCATGCTGGCGAGCAGATCGTCGAGGCTTTGCGGTCGGCTCGCTTCGTTCTGCTGGCTCAGGATCGCAAACGCATTCTGCGTCATGACTGTCACTCCCCACGGTGCGCATTGGCTTGCGCGCAGATTGCCCGATGGCCGACAGCCTGTCGAGCCGGGCCTTTGACCTTGGCCATTGTGCTGATTTCGTCATCGTCACCGGCAAAAAACATCAATCGCGCATCGCCTGATGAGTTCACTGTAGCGCCACTGCACGCCCCTCCAACAACCAACAAGAAGGCGACGCTATGACAGGCCAAGGCAAGTTCAAGAAACAACTTTCACTGATAGACCTCACGTTCATCGGGCTGGGGGCGATCTTCGGTTCGGGCTGGTTGTTCGCGGCCAGTCACGTGTCGGCCATCGCCGGCCCGGCGGGGATCTTTTCCTGGCTGCTCGGTGGTTTCGCCGTGTTGCTGCTGGGCATCGTCTACTGCGAACTGGGTGCCGCACTGCCCCGTGCCGGCGGCGTGGTGCGCTACCCGGTTTACTCCCACGGCCCACTGCTCGGCTACCTGATGGGCTTCATCACGCTGATCGCGTTTTCCAGTCTGGTGGCGATCGAAGTGGTTGCCTCCCGGCAATATGCGGCGGCGTGGTTTCCCGAGTTGACCAAGGTCGGTTCCAGTGACCCGACCGTGCTCGGCTGGTTCGTGCAGTTCGGGCTGTTGTGCCTGTTTTTCCTGCTCAATTACCGCAGCGTGAAGACCTTCGCCATGGCCAACAATCTGGTCAGCGTGTTCAAGTTCATCGTGCCGCTGCTGGTGATCGGCGTGCTGTTCAGCTTCTTCAAACCGGCGAATTTCGAAGTGCACGGCTTTGCGCCGTTCGGTTTGTCGGGGATCGAAATGGCGGTCTCGGCCGGCGGGGTGATCTTCGCTTATCTGGGCCTGACGCCGATCATTTCCGTGGCCAGCGAAGTGAAGAATCCGCAACGCACGATCCCGATTGCGCTGATCCTGTCGGTGCTGCTGTCCACCGCGATTTACGTGTTGCTGCAAACCGCTTTCCTCGGCGGCATCCCGACCGAAATGCTCGCCAATGGCTGGGCCGGCGTCGCCAAGGAACTGGCCCTGCCGTACCGCGACATCGCTCTGGCACTGGGTGTCGGCTGGCTGGCGTATCTGGTGGTGGCCGATGCGGTGATCTCGCCCAGCGGCTGCGGCAATATCTACATGAACGCCACGCCACGGGTGATCTACGGCTGGGCGCAGACCGGGACCTTCTTCAAGATTTTCACCCGCATCGACGAAAAATCCGGCATCCCGCGCCCGGCGCTGTGGCTGACCTTTGGCCTGTCGGTGTTCTGGACCCTGCCGTTCCCGTCGTGGGAAGCGCTGATCAACGTGGTCTCCGCCGCGCTGGTATTGAGCTATGCGGTGGCTCCGGTGACGGTGGCCGCACTGCGCCGTAACGCGCCGGACATGCCGCGTCCGTTCCGGGTCAAGGGCATGAGCGTGCTTGGGCCGCTGTCGTTCATCATCGCCGCGCTGATTGTCTACTGGTCGGGCTGGGGCACCGTGTCGTGGTTGCTCGGCCTGCAAATCCTGATGTTTGTCATCTACCTGTTGTGCGGGCGTATGGTGCCGACCGCGCACCTCAACCTCGGCCAGCAAGTGCGCTCGTCAGCGTGGCTGATCGGCTTCTACGCCGTGACCATCGTCCTCTCCAAGCTCGGCAGTTTCGGTGGTATCGGCGTGCTCAGTCATCCGTTCGACACCGTGATCGTCGCCGTCTGCGCACTGGGCATCTACTACTGGGGCGCCGCCACCGGCGTGCCGGCACACCTGATTCGTCTGGAAACCGAAGACGACGAAAGCGAAGCCGCTGAATCCTCCACCCATTCGGCACAGGGCCAGCGCCCTGCTCACGCCTGACCTTCACTCAAGGGACGAACCATGAAACGACTGCACATCATCGATTCCCACACTGGCGGCGAACCCACGCGCCTGGTGATGAAGGGCTTCCCCGAGCTGCCCGGCAACAGCATGGCCGAGAAGCGCGATGCCTTGCGCGAAGGCCACGATCAATGGCGCCGCGCCTGCCTGCTCGAACCACGTGGCAACGACGTGCTGGTCGGTGCGCTGTACTGCGCGCCGGTCTCGCCGGATGCCACCTGCGGGGTGATTTTCTTCAACAACGCCGGTTACCTCGGCATGTGCGGCCACGGCACCATCGGCCTGGTCAACTCGCTGCATTACCTGGGCCGCATCGAACCGGGCGTGCACAAGATCGACACCCCGGTCGGCCCGGTCAGCGCGACCCTGCACGAGGACGGCGCGGTGACCCTTGGCAACGTCCCCGCCTGGCGCTACCGCAAACAGGTGCCGGTGGACGTGCCCGGTTACGGTCGCGTGTTCGGCGATATCGCCTGGGGCGGCAACTGGTTTTTCCTGGTCTCCGAGCACGGCCAGGACCTGCAGATGAGCAACGTCGAAGGCCTCACCGATTACACCTGGGCGATGCTCAAGGCCCTTGAGGCCCAAGGCGTTCACGGCGAGGACGGCGCACTGATCGATCACGTCGAACTGTTTGCCGACGACGCCCACGCCGACAGCCGCAACTTCGTCATGTGCCCGGGCAAGGCCTACGACCGCTCGCCCTGCGGCACCGGCACCAGCGCCAAACTCGCCTGCCTGGCCGCTGACGGCAAACTCGCCGAAGGCCAGGTCTGGACCCAGGCGAGCATCACCGGCAGCCAGTTCGAAGGGCGCTTCGAATGGCAAGGCGAACGCGTACGCCCATTCATTACCGGCCGCGCCTACATGACCGCCGACGCCACTCTGCTGATCGACGAGCAGGACCCTTTCGCGTGGGGCATCTGAGTGCCCCGCTTTTCTAACGATCCGAATGAATGTCCCGAGGAGCTACAACAATGAGCGATAACATCTTCACTGGCTGCATTCCCGCGCTGATGACTCCGTGCACCGCCGCGCGCAAACCTGACTTCGACGCACTGGTGGCCAAGGGTCGCGAGCTGATCGATATCGGCATGAGCGCGGTGGTTTACTGCGGCTCGATGGGCGACTGGCCGCTGCTGACCGAGGCCGAGCGTCAGGAAGGCGTAGCGCGTCTGGTGGCCGCCGGGGTTCCGACCATCGTCGGCACTGGCGCGGTCAACAGCCGTGAAGCGGTGTCCCACGCTGCACATGCGGCGAAAGTCGGTGCCCATGGCCTGATGGTGATTCCGCGCGTCTTGTCCCGTGGTGCTTCGGCCACCGCGCAAAAAGCCCACTTCGCCGCGATCCTCAACGCCGCGCCGAACCTGCCGGCGGTGATCTACAACAGTCCCTACTACGGCTTCGCCACCCGCGCCGAGCTGTTCTTCGAACTGCGCCGTGAACACCCGAACCTGATCGGCTTCAAGGAGTTCGGCGGTGGCGCCGACTTGCGCTACGCCGCCGAAAACATCACCTCGCAGGACGATGCCGTGACCCTGATGGTCGGTGTCGATACCCAAGTGGTGCACGGTTTCGTCAACTGCAACGCCACTGGCGCGATCACCGGCATCGGCAACGCCCTGCCCCGCGAAGTGCTGCAATTGGTGGCGCTGAGCAAGCAAGCGGCCAAGGGCGATGCCAAGGCCCGACGTCTGGCGCGCGAACTGGAAGCGGCGCTGGCAGTGTTGTCGTCGTTCGATGAAGGCTGCGATCTGGTGCTGTATTACAAGCACCTGATGGTGCTCAACGGCGACCATGAGTACGCCCTGCACTTCAACGAAACCGACGCCTTGAGCGATGCCCAGCGCCGTTACGCCGAGACCCAGTACGCGCTGTTCCGCCAGTGGTACAAAAACTGGTCCGCCGAACAGAACCTCGCCTGATCGCAGTCCCTGCCCCGGTGTGATGCCGGGGCTTCACCTCTTTTATCAAGGAAGCGTCATGACTCTGACAGGCCACATGCTGATCGGCGGCCAAGCCATTGCCGGCAGCCGTGAAGCGATCCATGCGATCAACCCCGCCACCGACGCAGTGCTGGAACCGGCCTATGCCGGTGGCACTGCAGAACATGTCGAACAGGCCTGCGCACTGGCGTGGCAAGCGTTTGATCGTTATCGCGAGACCTCCCTGGAGGCGCGCGCCGAATTTCTCGAAACCATCGCCAATGAGATCGAAGCCCTTGGCGATGCGCTGATCGACCGTGCCGTGGCCGAAACCGGCCTGCCACGCGCCCGTATCCAGAGCGAACGCGGACGCACTTGCGGGCAATTGCGCACCTTTGCCCGCACAGTGCGTGCTGGCGAATGGCTGGACGTTCGCGTCGATCAATCACAACCACAGCGCCAGCCGCTGCCACGTTCTGATTTGCGCCAGCGGCAGATCGCGCTGGGGCCAGTGGCCGTGTTCGGCGCCAGCAACTTTCCGCTGGCGTTCTCGGTGGCAGGCGGTGACACCGCTTCGGCACTCGCCGCCGGCTGCCCGGTGATCGTCAAGGCGCACAGCGCGCATCCCGGCACCAGTGAACTGGTCGGCCAAGCGCTGACGCGTGCAGTGAAAAAATCGGGTTTGCCAGACGGCGTGTTTTCGCTGCTGTTCGGTTCGGGCAATGAGGTCGGCATCGCCCTGGTCAGCGATCCGCGCATCAAGGCTGTGGGCTTCACCGGCTCGCGCAGTGGCGGTCTCGCCCTGAGCCAAGCGGCGCAGGCACGGCCGGAGCCGATTCCGGTGTACGCGGAAATGAGCTCGATCAATCCGGTGCTGCTGTTTCCCGCAGCGCTTGCTGCTCGCGGTGAGGCGTTGGCGCAGGGTTTTGTCGCCTCGCTGACTCAGGGTGCCGGGCAGTTCTGTACCAATCCCGGGCTGGTCATCGCTCACCAAGGGCCGGCGCTGGACAGTTTCATCGCCACCGCCGCCGAAGGGGTCCAGCGCAGCCCGGCGCAGACCATGCTCACGCCGGGGATTTTCCGCGCCTATGCAAGCGCCGTCGCCGCGTTGGCCGAACATCCGCAGGCGCAACACGTGGCGAGCGGTCTAGCGGCTGAAGGCCCGAACCAGTGCCAGACGCAATTGTTCATGACTCAGGCGCAGGACTTCCTCGCCGACGCACGCCTGCAAGGTGAAATCTTTGGTGCCGCATCACTGTTCGTACAGTGCGCCAACGACGATGAAATCCGTCAGGTCTGCGAACACCTCGAAGGCCAGTTGACCGCCACCCTGCACCTGGATGACGCCGATCTGGATCAAGCCCGGGCCTTGTTGCCGACACTGGAACGCAAGGCCGGACGTCTGCTGGTCAACGGCTGGCCGACGGGGGTCGAGGTGTGTGACGCGATGGTGCATGGCGGGCCGTTCCCGGCCACCTCGGATTCGCGCAGCACCTCGGTCGGCACGGCGGCGATCCTGCGCTTCCTGCGTCCGGTGTGTTATCAGGATTTCCCCGACAGCCTGCTGCCGCAGCCGCTGAAACAGGCAAATCCGCTGCAGTTACGACGCTTGCTCGACGGCCAGAGGGAAGCCTGAACATGCCCGACAACCTCACAACGGACAACGCCGACATCGCGGTGATCGGCGCCGGCATCATCGGCGTCGCCTGCGCTCTGCAACTGGCGCGTCAGGGTAAACGGGTGGTGGTCATCGACAAGCAGCCGCCCGGTCATGGCGCCTCGTTCGGCAACGCCGGGCATCTGGCCACCGAGCAGGTGTTTCCGATTGCCGATGCGTCGATCCTCAAGCGCCTGCCGGCAATGCTGATGGACCCGATGGGGCCGCTGCGCCTGGACTGGAAGTACCTGCCGCGCGCTTTGCCGTGGTTCAGCCGATTACTGCTGAACCTGCGCCCGGCGCCGTTTCAGCGCACCGTGGCCGGTTTGCGCGCGCTCAACGAAAGCAGCCTCGACGCCTGGAAGCGCCTGCTGCACAGCATCGCCCACCCCGACCTGCTCAAGGAGGACGGCTCGCTGTTAGTGTTCGAGCGCGCCGAATCGCGACCCGCCGTCGAAGCCTTGCAGGCGCGCATGCGTCAGCAACAGGTGCCGGTGGATTTCTGGTCGGCCAGCGCCGTGCGAGAAAGCGCGCCGCAGCTCAGCGAACAGATTCAGGGCGGATTGTTCTACCCGCGCACCGGGCATTTTCTCGACCCGTATCAGGTGGTATGTGAACTGGTGAGCGCGGCCAAAACGGCCGGCGTGCAGTTCTTCCAGCAGGAGGTTCAGGGCGGCCAGTTGCAGGCGCATGGCATGTCGCTGATCACCGATCAGGGACGTTTCACCGCGCGGCAGGTGCTGATCGCCTGTGGCGCGCATTCGGCGAAGCTCACCACTGCACTGACCGGTAAACGCGTGCCGCTGGACACCGAACGCGGCTATCACCTGATGTTGCCGCATGAGCAAGGACGCCTGCCGTTCGCCGTCACGTCGCTGGAGCGCAAGTTCATCATGACGCCGATGGCCGGCGGCTTGCGCTTGGCCGGCACCGTTGAGTTCGCCGGTCTGGAGCGCCCGCCGTTTATGGAACGCGCCTGGCAGTTACACCGTTTGAGCAAGGGCTTATTCCGCCGTGATTTGAACGCTGAAGACGCGACGCCGTGGATGGGCTTTCGTCCGTCGCTGCCGGACTCGCTGCCGATCATCGACAAGGTCTGCGACGGCAAGGTACTGCTCGCGTTCGGTCATCAGCATCTGGGGCTGACTCAAGCTGCGATTACCGCAGAGATGGTCGCGCATCTGGTGTCACCCTCAGCGAACTCCGGCTTGCCGGCACTGGATGCCTATCGACTCGGTCGCTTCTGAGATATCGATGAAACGTTTTTGGTTTCATACTGAGCGCCGACCTTGGCCCCGCGCATATGGAACCGACTATGACTTCATCAATGGATACCCAGACACCCGAGCCACAAGCAATCTGCAACCCGATCACCAGCAGCGCGATCTTCATCGTCGCCACGCTGCTGCCCGGCAGCGACGCCGCCAGTCAGGTGCGCGGCTGGTGCGGCGACATCGCCGCCCTCACCCGTTCGGTTGGCAAACGCGTGCCCAGCGGCAACCTGTCGTGTGTCTGCGGGTTCAGCGCCAGCGCCTGGGACGCCCTGTTCGGTAGTCCGCGCCCGGCCTCACTGCATCCATTCCGCGAATTCGGCGTCGAGGGCCGCCGTGCCGTGGCGACCCCGGGCGACATCCTGCTGCACATCCGTGCCGATCAGATGGACCTGTGTTTCGAACTGGCAACGCAGCTGTGCAGCGCACTCAATGGCGCGATCACGGTGGTGGATGAGGTGCAGGGTTTCCGCTACTTCGACATGCGCAGCATCATCGGTTTTGTCGATGGAACCGAGAACCCGGTGGGCCGCAAGGCAAACCATTTCACCCTGATCGGCAACGAAGACCCGGCGTTCGAATCCGGCAGTTATGTGCTGGTGCAGAAGTACCTGCACAAGATGGACGCTTGGAATGCGTTGAGCGTGGAGGCTCAGGAGAAGGTGATCGGCCGCACCAAACTGGCCGACATCGAACTCGGTGAGGAGGTCAAGCCGAGCAACTCCCACAGCGCCCTGACCACCATCACCAAGGACGGTCAGGAGCAGAAGATCCTGCGCGACAACATGCCGTTCGGTCGTCCGGGGGTTGGCGAGTTCGGCACCTATTTCATCGGTTACGCGCGCTCGCCGGAACCGATCGAGCAGATGCTGGAGAACATGTTTGTCGGCAAACCCGTCGGCAACTACGACCGTTTGTTGGACTTCAGCACCGCAGTCACCGGGGGGTTGTTCTTTGTGCCGTCAGCCGACCTGCTCGAAGAGCTGGCGGAGCGAGAGCCCGAGCAGGCGTGACACCGTAGCGCCACGCCCGCCCGTCACTCAGTGTGGCGCGCGCGGGATGGTTTTCAGCAGGTCTTCCGGGCTGATGTGGCCGACCACACTGCCCGGTTGCGGCATGTTGAGGATGTGGCCTTTCATCTTGCCGATGATGTGCATCTCGCACGGCTTGCAGTCGAACTTCAGGGTCAGCACTTCGTCGCCGTGAATCAGCTGCATCGGCGCGACCTTGGTGCGCACACCGGTCACGCCCTTGGCCTGTTTCGGGCACAGGTTGAACGAGAAACGCAGGCAGTGCTTGGTGATCATCACCGGCACTTCACCGGCCTCTTCGTGCGCCTCGTAGGCCGCATCGATCAGCTTCACGCCATGACGGTGATAGAAGTCGCGCGCCTTCTGGTTGTAGACGTTGGCCAGGAACGACAGGTGCGACTCCGGGTACACCGGCGGTGGCGTGGTTTCAGCCTTGCGGCTGCCACGCGGATGCGCCGCGACACGGGCGGCCGTCAGGGCTTCGATGACTTCACGGCGCAAGGCCTTGAGCTGCGAGTTCGGAATGAAGAACGCCTGCGGTGCATCAAGTTTGATGTCGGTGGCGTGGTACTGGGTGGTACCGAGCTGACCGAGCAGATCCTGCAATTGCTCCAGCGCCTGCTCCGGCTTGTTGGCCACACCGAACGGGCCGTTGAGGGTCACACTGGCGCTGATCCCCTCTTCACTGGTCGCGGTCACTTCCAGCTGTTCTTCACGCAGACGTGCGACCCAGCTCAATGCGATACGACGCTCGGCAGAGGTCTTCTGCAGCGCCTGTTGCCAGTTGTGGTCGAGGTTGCGGTTCAGCGGATGATTCGGCCGCAGCTTGTACAGGCCTTCGGGCATTTCGTTCGGCTCGACGCGGTAGCGATAGCGCTTCTCGCCGTCTTCTTCGAACTCGCCCTTTGGCTCGGCGATGTTGGCGCGGAAACCCACGACTTCACGCTTGACCAGCACGTTGAGGCCGTCGCCGTTGGACAGCGGCTCCTGCGTCACCACCTGCATGTCACGCTTGCCGACTTTCTCGACGGTGCCCACTGGCAGGCCGGTGAAGGTCGGCGAATCGAACGCGCCGATGTCGATCTTGCGATCGGTGACGAAGTAGTCGGTGCTGCCACGGTGGAAAGTCTTTTCCGGGTCCGGCAGGAAGAAGTGCGCGGTACGGCCGCTGGAAGCGCGGGCCAGGTCCGGGCGGTCTTCGAGCACGTCGTCGAGGCGCTGGCGGTAATAGGCGGTGATGTTCTTCACATAGCCCATGTCCTTGTAGCGACCTTCGATCTTGAACGAACGCACACCGGCCTCGACCAGCGCGCGAATGTTGGCGCTCTGGTTGTTGTCCTTCATCGACAGCAGGTGTTTTTCGTAGGCGATCACCCCACCCTTTTCGTCTTTCAGGGTGTACGGCAAACGGCAGGCCTGCGAGCAGTCGCCACGGTTGGCGCTGCGCCCGGTCTGCGCGTGGGAAATGTTGCACTGCCCGGAGAACGCCACGCACAGTGCGCCGTGAATGAAGAACTCGATGGCGGCATCGGTTTCGTCGGCGATGGCGCGGATTTCTTTCAGGTTCAGCTCGCGGGCCAGTACCAGTTGCGAGAAACCGGCCTGATCAAGGAACTTCGCCCGCTCCAGCGTGCGGATGTCAGTCTGGGTACTGGCATGCAGCTCGATCGGCGGGATGTCCAGTTCCATCACGCCCAGATCCTGGACGATCAGCGCGTCGACACCGGCGTCGTACAACTGGTGGATCAGCTTGCGCGCCGGCTCCAGTTCGTTGTCGTGCAGGATGGTGTTGATGGTGGTGAAAATGCGCGCGTGATAACGGCGGGCAAACTCCACCAGCTCGGCGATTTCGCTCACCTCGTTGCAGGCGTTGTGGCGCGCGCCGAAGCTCGGGCCACCGATGTACACGGCATCGGCGCCGTGCAGGATCGCCTCGCGGGCAATCGCCACGTCACGGGCGGGGCTGAGCAATTCCAGATGATGCTTGGGCAAGGACATAGTTTTTTTAGTCAGGCTGTCACGGTTAAGGCGCGCATTGTAGCCGCGAAACGCCCGAGCGGCACGCCTGTGCTGCCAAGTGGCAGATGACCTCGCTCCAATCCGACACGAGAGTCTCCTGTAGGAGTGAGCCTGCTCGCGATGATGGTGGCACAGTCAACGTTGATGGTGGCTGATTTACCGCTATCGCGAGCAGGCTCACTCCTACAGGGGGCGGTCAGGCCTTGGCGGCCATTGCGGTGACTTCCACGCGCATGCCTTCCACCGCCAGCGACGCCACGCCCACAGCGGCGCGCACCGGCCATGGTTTGGCGAAGAAGCGCTTGTAGACTTCGTTGAACGCCGCACGATCGGCCATGTCGGTGAGGTAGATGGTCAGGTGCATCACGCGATCCATCGAACTGCCGGCCCGCTCCAGCGCCACTTTCAGCGCCTGCAGGGTGCATTCGCTTTGCTGGGTGATGTCGCCCAGCTCCAGACTGCCGTCGGCGCGGGTCGGGATCTGGGTCGAAACCAGAATGCCGTTGAAACCGACAACGTCGGAGGAAATCGAATCTGCATCCGGATCAGGGGTGAAGCTGAGGTCTTGATTAGCCATGAAAGTCTCTTGTCTGGAGAGATTGAGGGTCGCCGGCCAACAACCCGCCGGGACTTTCGCGCGGGCAGTTTACATCAGTCCCCCGCTCCGGCTCAGGCAACTGTCAGCCCCAGCCACAAATCGCGCGCATAAAAAAACGCCAGCCCTTTCGGACTGGCGTTTTTTCTGAATATGGCAGGGGCGGCTGGATTCGAACCAACGCATGGCAGGATCAAAACCTGCTGCCTTACCGCTTGGCGACGCCCCTGTATCTCAAGCTCTGTAACAAGCTCTGCGAGAATGGGCCGCAATTTACCAACCTTTTTTTGATCTGGGAAGCCCTGAGTGCAAAAAAATTTGTTTTAAAACAGCCAGTTATTTCTGAGCCGAGGCAAACGGTGCGATTCACTTCGACAAATTCAGCGCAATCGCCTCGCGAATCAGCGCTTGCAAGGCCTGTTCATCGACCTTGTCGCCCTCATGAAAATCAATCGCCCGGCGGGTGTTGCCCTCAAGGCTGGCGTTGAACAATCCCGCCGGATCGGCCAGCGCCGCGCCCTTGGCGAAGGTCATCTTCACCGCCGCCTTGTAGGTCTCCCCGGTGCAAATGATCCCGCCCCGCGACCACACCGGAACGCCGCGCCACTTCCACTCCTCCACCACCTCGGGATCGGCCTGGTGCATGACCTTGCGAATCTCGCCGAGGACGGCACCACGCCAATCGGCCAGTTCGGCGATTCGAGCGTCGATGAGTGCCGAGGCGTCGGTGGGTGGTATTTCGGATTTCATGGCAAGTGTTCTCTTCGATGTGGTTTACAAGCCGATTTGCTTGAGCCCCTCACGCATCCCTTGATCCGCTTGCTCGCACCATTGCTTGAGGCTCAGATCCGGCGGCAGGTTGCCTTCCAGGCTCTTGTATTGACCGTCGGCCAACACTTCGCCCTTGCGACCGCGACCTTCGTTCTTGTCGCCATCGGCCTTGTCGAACTCGCCCGGCATATTCGCAACGAACGCCACCATCTTGTTGGCGTTTTCAGTGCTATCCGCTTTCAGGTAGCCCTTGTCGACGCAATGCTTGATCAGGCCCGACATGTTGCGACCGCTGTCATACATGCTTTTCAGGGTAGCGGGATCTGGTGCTTCTGCGCGGGCCAGGGAAGAGGCGCCTAAAGTGGCAGCCAGTACGAGGATCACAGCGGTGTTTTTCATGTTTAGTCCTTTAAATAGTATTGAAGAGTGATATCAGGTCATTTTCAAACCACGAGAACGCGATCAATTGCGACTTCATGTTGTCAGCCCTTTGACCCAGCCTCTGATCTTCCAATCTTGATTCACGAGATCAATTAAAACGTGGAACCGGTGGTCAAACGGCTTCAATATTTCTTAATCGGCCATCCAGACATCTCCATAGCCAGCTGTATCGATGATGAAATTTGCGCCGGTGGGCAAACAAAGATAATTCACAGTCTGGGGCAGCATTTCACTCAGGTGGTGAACATGGACAGGCTTGTAAAAATCATCCGCCGCCGAGTACTCACCGCAGTGAATGAACCAACTGATATTGCCGTCCGTAGGCAATTGCACTCTTGTGCCGTAGATAGGCGACTGGCCAAGCGATTCGATAGCAACCGCAACCAGCTCTTCAGGCGGTTGCACAGGCATTCCATATTTACTACAGATTTCTTTCTGCGCTTCGTCCGGATAAACAGCTTCAGGCTTTTGCATTGATCAGATCCCCAGCTTGGTTTTCATACATTTTGAATACGATGATGTATGCCCACCCTGTTTTAGGCCATGGGGATGCTCTTCTACCCTGAAAATACACAACCGACAGGCACCATTGCCTGTCCGGGTGCCTGCTCAGAGATCAAACTCCGTGCCAGCCATCACCTAGCCATTATGGATCAAGGGGTTGGCGGCAATGCCTTTGCGTTTAGGCGTTTAAAATTTCGATAAACAGAAAAAAGTGCGCAAGAAGTTGCGCAGTACTGTGCAACTTCTTGCGCACTTGGCTGGAGGGCACGGTTTATAAGGGTTTGAAGTAGATTCTCGGGTGAAATCCGTGAAACAACTGCGCAACTTTTTGCGCAGTGGTGATGTTTAGATTTTCGACGCTGACGACGCCACTTGCAGTTGACGATAAGCGTCGACCAACTGCTGAAGATTGAACGCGAGGTTCCTCCCGCTCGGGTTCGGCAACACCCACACGTGCGCGCCGCCGAAGGTCCTTGCCTGCGGCCCCCACGCCACCACCTTCTGCCCCGACAACGCCGCATACGCAGACTTGCCGAGAAACGCCACATAGCGCGGCGCATGGCTGCTGATTTTCTGCTCAAAGCCCTGGGCGGCAGCGGCGAACTCTTGCGCCGCCAATTGATCCGCCCGCGCCGTCGGCCGATCGACCACCGCCGTCAAACCGCAGCCAAATTGCAGGAGACTTTGATCGTCCTCCGCCCGCACTTCATGCGGCGTGAACCCGGCCAGATGCAATGTGCGCCAGAAGCGATTACTGCGCCCGGCAAAATGATGCCCCTGCGCCGCCGCGAGCAATCCCGGATTGATTCCGCAGAACACCACCGAAAGCCCCGGCGCCAGAATGTCTTCAAGCCCTTCACCCGCCATGCGCCCGCCCTCATTCGCAAACATTTGCACCACCACCCACGGCAAACCCTAGAATGGCCATCCCAGCCACAGAGCCAAGCACAACGATGGACGTTATTCAGACCCTGCGCTGCTTCGTCGCCGTGGCCCAGAGCGGCAGCTTCACCGCTGCGGCCGACGTGCTCGACACCACCACGACCAACGTCTCCAAAGCCGTCTCCAGCCTCGAAGCCCGGCTGCACACGCGCCTGATCAACCGCACCACTCGCCGCCTCGCCCTGACCGAAGCCGGCGTGCGTTATTTGCAGCGCGCCGAGAAAATTCTCGATGACCTGCGCGAGGCCGATGACGAAGCCGGCACCGCGCAGACCTTGCCGGTCGGGCGTCTGAAGATCCACGCCATGGCCGCCATCGGCAACCACTATGTGATCAATGCGATCGCCCGCTACCGCGAAATTCACCCCACGGTGATGTTCGACCTGACCCTGAGCAATCGCCTGCCCGACCTGCTCGAAGAAAGCTACGACATGTCGATCGTCCTCGCCCGCGACCTGCCGGATTCCGGCTTCGTCGCGCAACGCCTGGGCACTACTTACAGCATCCTCTGCGCCTCACCGGCGTACCTGGCCAAACACGGCCACCCCGCCACACCCGCCGACCTCGCCGCGCACGACTGCCTGCGCATCGTCAACACGGTGATGCCCGCAGACAACTGGGTGTTCGAAGGGCCTCAAGGCATGGAAACCCAGAATATCCCCGACTCACCCTTCCACATCAACACCGCCGACGGCATGGCCACGGCGATCAGAAATGGCATGGGCATCGGCATTCAGCCGCTGGCATCAGCCGTCGAAGGATTAGTGGGAGGAACGCTGGTGCGGGTACTGCCGCAGTACCGCCTGGAGGAATACAACCTGTTCGCGATCTACCCGTCGCGCAAATTCGTCGACGCCAAAATCAAGACCTGGGTGGAGTTCTTGAAAACCGCCATCCCGCAACTGTTGGCATCGGATGAAGACATGGCTGGGGCCAAGCAACTCGCTGATGCTTAGTGCCGCAGACCTGGAGTGTCGACCCTCCAGCACCGGCATCGACCATTAACCGTTAGAGCAACCGCTGCCCATCACTTGGTATTGCACGACGTGTTGCGCGCCGGTTGAGTCGTCATAAGTCATCTGCACCGGCACCGCGCCGCACTGATTGGCAGTGTCGGAGATCGACACCACGTGAGCGATGTCGAGTTGGCTGGCGGAGTTGTACGCCTCGACTTGTGCGGTTTCATCCGCCGCAAAGGCTTGCGCGCCGATACCGCCTAGGGCCAGAAGAAGAGCGATTTTTGCAAGTTTCATGATGTTCACCGTCTCGTGGGGAACCGTGTTTGTTCACGGAGTGGAGACGATGTTAGGGGTTCAAGCGCACGGCAAAAATCGGTCGGCTGGACAAACACTGTGTCCAGAATGGTGATGAATAAGTCCAGACACCGTGGGTGCCCTTTTCGCGAGCAGGCTCACTCCTACAGTGGATTTTGCAGTGCTCACGAATGTTGTGGCGGGCGCAAAACCTGTAGGAGTGAGCCTGCTCGCGATGGCGCCAGCCCAGTCAACAAAGAACCCGAGACGACCGCCAGCGACCAGACAACACAAAACCCATGGCGAGAGGTTTAGCGATACGTCGCACCGTCCCGATGGGCCGCGAATCGGCCCCAAACCCCAAACTCACCTACTCCAACCCAAGCCCCGCACGCCCCATCGAATTCAGACGCTCCACCGGAAAACGCTCCACCCACGCCCGCTCATAATCCTCCCGCGGAAAATCATCCGGCGACGCCCCCTGCTCAAACGCCCTGAACACATCCCGCGCATAGCGCAGATTCTTCGCACACATCGGCGCCGCCGGCACGTACATCACGTTGCCCCAGCCCTGCTGATTCTCCACCGGCGCGACGCTATGGATCACATCGCAATGCCACCAAACCGAATCGCCGGCCTGCACATCCGGAATCGGACTTAGCCCCTCGATCAGCAGCGGATGCCATTGCCGCGATACCGGCAGCACCTTGCCCGGCGCCACCCCACACAACTCGTCTTCGGGCACGTCATCGAGCAGCGGCCGCAGCAGCAGGTACGCCATCGCCGTGGGGATCGGCAGGGTGTGCAGCACGCCTTGATCGGCCTGCATGTCCGACAGCGCAGTCCAGCCCTGAAACGTGCGAAACGCCGAACACTTCACCGTGTCCTTGTAGGCGTATTCATCCACCTCGGTACGAAACGCCGCATCCCACGGGTCGTAGGCCGCGAAGTCGTTGCTGTAGATTTTGTCGAAGACCTTCAAATACGCCGGATGCAGCCAGCGCTCCAGCGCCCCGGAATCGGTGTGCGGGCCAAGGCCTTTCGAGTGCGTGCCCGGCGGACGCCGACGTACCCGATCCGGATACAGCGCGTTGATGTCCGGATTGAACCAGTCCTGACCGTGCGAATGAGTCTTCCACAACCGATTGAGAAACGCCTGCGCCGTGCCCATCCGCTCATGCTGGCGCAACTGCATTTGCGCCGCCGACCAATAGATCGGAAAAATCTCCGGCCGCGACGCCTCAAGATTGCCGAAAAACTGGTCGGCCGGCCCACGGTAAAACGCATCGAACCGGTTCTTGTCGAGGTAATCCAGTAACCCCTGGTCCCACTGCAACACCTGCTCGCGGGGGAAGTGATTGCGGATCACCACGCAACCGCGACGCTTGATCAACGCCAGTTGCTCGGCAGTCACTGTGCCAGCGGCGATGTCAGCGAACTCCAGCACCGGCCAGCCCGACCCGGTCTGCGCCTCCTGGGCTTTGATCGACGCAATCTCGCCGGCAATAAACTCACTGACCTCGGCAAACAGCCCCTGCACATCGCCGATCTGCGCGCGCAAGGTGCGTTTCATTTTGACGATACTTTCGCGGTAATTCTCCGGAAGCGTTGCGCTCTCGAATGCCTGGTATTTGCTCATCGGGGGACCTGCAGACCTTGTTGTTGGTGCAGGTATGGGACCACTTCCGATGGTGTCGGCGGCAGCCTGATTTGCCGCGTCAAGTAATACGATTGTGGCGTTGTAGCGGCGCGCTGCTTACTGAAAGTGATGACCGTGCTGACGACGAAACTCCGAAGGCGTCAGCCCCTTCAACGCCTTGAACTGCCGATTGAACAGCGCCAGCGACGAGTACCCTACTTCGTCGGCAATCAGCGAAACCGTCGTATTCCCCTGCATCAACAACGCACAGGCGTGTCCGACTCTTAGCCGTACGATGTAGTCCAACGCCGTGCAGCGCGTATGACGGCGGAACATCCGATGGAACGCCGACACACTGACGCACGCCATCACGGCCAACGCTGGAATGCTGATGGCCTGGGCGTAGTGACCATGCAAATAATCCAGAACCCGGTGGATGCGCGGGTCTTCAACAATCTGGCTGCCAGCCTGCGAGTCCGACGCAGAGAGGATTCGCCTGGCATCGACGTCCCGCGTCAGTTTGCTCAACACGGTCAACAGCGCGATCAAACGCTCGGCCGGCTCCTGCTCAACCATCGCCTCGATCAGCGGCCGAATCTCCCGCGACGCTGCCGCACTGAAACTCAACGCCTGCCGCGCCGCCACAAGTAATTGCCGCAGCGACCCCATCTCCGGAAACAACGTCACCAGCGACTCCGCCCACGCCGCCGAAAACCAGATCACCAACGCCACATGCGGTTGCCCGGCGTCGACCCGCTCCGCCGACGACCAGCTATGCGGCACATTCGGCCCGACCAGAATCAGATCGCCGTCATCGTAAGCCGCGACGTCATTGCCGATATAGCGATGGCCACGACTGTTCAAGGTCAGCGTCAGTTCGTACTCGGGGTGGTGGTGCCACTCAAACGGAATTGCCCCTGGCAGGCGCCGGTTCAGCAGCGTCCAGGAGGCAGTGGCTTCGGTGGGGATTTTTTCGAAACTGGGTTTCATGGTGGACGATTCTGCTCTGTGGCGTGGGAGGCACGCCCCGATCGTATCACTCTGTTTACAACGGCAACGGTCGATCCTGCACCACGCGCTTCATCACCAGCGTCGAGGTCAGCCGCTGCACATTCGGCAAAGTCGAAAGGCACTCGTCATACAGGCGCTGAAACGCTGGCAAATCCTGAGCGATGACGTGCAGCAAATAATCCGGTTCGCCGAACAACCGTTGCGCATCCACCACCTGCGGAATCTCCACCAGCGCCGCCTCGAACGCCTCCACCGCTTGCCGGTCGCCTTCGCGCAACGTGGCGAAGACCATCGCGGAAAAGTTCAGGCCCAGTGCGGCGGGGTCGAGTTTTGCCCGGTAGCCGAGCAGCACCCCGGACTCTTCCAGCGCCCGCACGCGGCGGTGGCAGGGTGAAAGGCTCAGGCCCACGCGATCGGCCAGTTCGGTGACCGACAGCCGACCATCCTTTTGCAGCTCAGCAAGAATCTTCCGATCAGTTCTGTCCACGCAATAAAACCTTCTAATCTGATGCGCCATGACGACCATCTTTGGAAAAATATTCTAGCCGAGTTTGCTTATTCTCCCTCAACCAAAAACTGCCGCACCGCTGCAACCGGCGCGGCACTTGATTGATGGAAAACCAACATGAGCAAAGCAACGCCACGTCAACGGCCATGGGTGACGCCATGACCTTCAGCGTATTCGCCGCTTTCTGGGCGGTATCGATTCTGTTTGTGATCACCCCCGGCGCCGACTGGGCCTACGCGATTTCCGCAGGCTTGAAGCACCGCGTCGTACTCCCCGCCGTGGGCGGTCTGCTGTCCGGGCACTTACTCGCGACGCTGATTGTGGCGGCCGGGGTAGGCACGCTGATCGCCGGACATCCGCTGGCCCTGACAGCACTGACCGTAGCCGGCGCCGGTTACCTGCTGTGGCTGGGCGCCAATCTGTTCGCCCGCCCTTCCACTCCGCACGCCGCAGCGAGCCAGACCAGCGACTCATGGGCGCGCTGGGCCTTGAAGGGTCTTTGCGTGAGCGGGCTCAACCCGAAAGTGTTCTTGCTGTTTCTCGCCCTGTTGCCGCAATTCACCGACGCCGGCGCGCCGTGGCCCGTGCCGCTGCAAATGGTCGCGCTCGGCCTGGTGCATACCGCCAGTTGCGCGGTGATCTATCTGCTGGTCGGGTTTGGCTCACAGGTGGTACTGCGCGCCCGGCCTGCAGCGGCACGCAGGGTCAGTCGAGTTTCAGGGCTGATCATGATTGCGATTGCGCTGGGGCTGCTGATCGAACAGCTGCACGCCTGATTCTTCCTCCTGACGAGATCTGCCAATGACCGAACACACCTCACCCTACGACACCACTGCCCTAACCAAGCCGGCAACACGCCTGCGCATCCCGCAGCTCAAACAGATGAAAGTCGAAGGGCGCAAATGGGCGATGCTGACCGCGTACGACATGTACAGCGCAGTAATTTTCGAGGACGCCGGCATTCCCGTCCTGCTGGTCGGCGACTCAGCGTCCAACAACGTGTTTGGCAACGACTCGACCTTGGCCGTGACCGTCGACGAACTGCTCCCGCTGGTGCGCGCCGTCACCCGATCAACCCGGCGGGCCTTGGTCATCGCCGACCTGCCCTTCGGCTCGTACCAGGTTTCACCCGAACAATGCCTGCAAACCGCCGTGCGTTTCATGAAGGAGGCTGGCGCCCATGCGGTGAAGATCGAGGGCGGTGTCGAATTGCTGCCACACATCGCCAAGCTCAGCGTCTCGGGCATCCCGGTCATGGCCCACATCGGTTTCACCCCGCAGATGGAACATCAATTGGGCGGCTATCGTGTACAAGGTCGGGGCGAAGACGGGCAGCGCCTGATCGACAGCGCCAAAGCGCTGGAAGCCGCCGGCGCGTTCGCCCTGCTGATCGAAATGGTGCCCGGCGACGTTGGCGCAGCGATCACTCAAGCGGTGGCGATCCCCACTGTGGGCATCGGCGCCGGCAATCAGTGCGACGCGCAAGTGCTGGTCTGGCAAGACATGGCCGGCCTGCGCCTGGGACGTCTGCCGCGCTTCGTCAAACAGTACGCCGACCTGCGCAGCGTCCTGCAAACGGCGGCCAGAGACTTCGCCGACGACGTACAGGCCGGCACCTTCCCCGGCCCCGAACACACCTTTTAACCAACCGCCAGCAGCAGGAGGCCCCCATGCAAACCCCGAGACAACGCGCCGCCGAAGGCCTCAAGGTGGGCGACCGCTTCAACGTCGTCCGCCGTTTCACACCCGACGACGTCCATCACTTCGCGCAACTGTCCCGCGACTACAACCCCGTCCACTGCGACGCGCACTATGCGCAACTGCGAGCATTCAAAGCGCCGATCACCCACGGCCTGCTCACGGCCAGCCTGATGACCGAAATCGGCGGCCAGATCGGCTGGCTCGCCACCGGCATGAACCTCCAGTTCAAGCGCCCCGTCTATCCCGGCGAAACCATCACCTGCCACTGGCTCATCACCAGCATCGACGAGCGAGGCCACGCAACAGCCGAAGTCAGCGTCTTCAACGAACAACACATCACCGTGCTCGAAGCTATCACCACCGGCGTCCTGCCCGGCGCGCCAGAACGCGAATACATGAAACACATGCTGGCCGAGGGCGACCCTACCAATGGCGCGCGATGACGCGTTTAAACAGAGTTGTTTATATGACACCCGGTGTTACGTCCCCAAGGCTACAACGCCTTGCGCCATTGCCTACGACTACGCCAGAATCCGCCGGCTTGTGCGCCTAGAGTGCGGGTTCTATCGTGGGTCGGTCGCTGATAAAGCAGCGATCGGGTTTGGTAGCCCGGTTTCACACATGGCGCAAAACGTCACCTTACGCAGATGCCTTCTGGCGCCTGTGTTTTATGGTGGCCATGCGCAGGGCGCTTTCGAGCGCGCCGGTTTTTCCATGTGTGCCGGTCTACCAACCTTCGTAATGGCCACCACCCTCGTTTGGTAGCGAATGTGATGGTTCCCTTAGCCACATATGGAGCGTCACTATGTTCAAGGTCACACCAAACCCACCCGTAACCGAAACGGTCTCACCCTACGAATCCTCCGATTCCCGAAAACTCAGCGAAGCCGCCGAACGCGCCCTCGACCACTACCTGAACCCCGCCAGCCAAATCATGGCCACGCCCTACACACCCAACGCCATGTTCCTGGCCAACCCCAAAATCGCCACCGAGGAATTGCTGGCGAACGCCAGTGAATCACTGGGTTCGGCAACGGTGATGTTGGGGGATGTGGCCGCGCTGGTGGAGGGGCCGATTCGCAAGACGCTGCTGGGCATTGCGCAGGTGGTGATGCTGGGGGAACTGGCGGTGAATCAGGCGTTGGATAATGTTGTGCCGACGGCATAACGAACGCTCCCTCCTTGGCGGCGTTAAATAGGTCGCCACGGAGGGACTAACTAGAAACAGGAACGCGTTAGGCATCTGCCTTCAGGACGAACCGATAGGCGAATTCTCAGATTCCCAACACCTCGCTCCGAAAGCTCAAGATCGCCCTGCTATGGTTTGCAGCCTGCCTCTATGCCAGACTTCGACTGCCGTTACTTCTACAAGGATGTTCAAGATGTCGGGCAAACCTGCCGCTCGTATTACCGATCCCACGTCCTGCCCACTACCAGGGCATGGAGTCAATCCAATAGCCTCCGGGTCTCCTGACGTTTTCTTCGATGGCTTGGCTGCCGCCCGACAAACTGACAAGAGCGCATGTGGGAGCGCAATTGTCGGAAACGTCGCCTCCACGGTTCTCATCAACGGCTTGCCCGCAGCAACCTTGGGTAGCACGGGAGCCCATGGCAACAATGTCATCAGTGGCTCCGGTACTGTAATCATTGGCAACTCACATACTCCCGCGCCGTTTACGCCTCCACTGCCGTTAGTCCTGCCTAATACCTTTGGTCAATCATTCAGCGTGCTCAACAGCGAGACCGGTGAGCCATTGGCACTCAGGGATTTTGTAGCAACCGTCGACGGGGTAAAAGTCACGGGCGTCACGGATGCAAATGGAGTTGCTCACGTGAAGGCGCCATCGAAAGACTCAAAAATCTCTCTGCACGTCATATTTAATGCTCCGGCAAGAACACTCGACGAACTGTCGGAGGGGCAATAATGGCTGACAATTTCTCAACGAAAGCGACCGCTCAAAAAATCAAACCTGGCGAGTTCATGTGCCCCATCCCGGTAAAAGTCGATGATCGTGCGGCAACACGCGAGGCGATAATTCAAAGCATCCGAAAGGCAGGCGGCGTCTTTACCGAACGCTCTAGCTGGGGTGCGGCCAAGGCCAAACCTGACATGGAAAAGGATTGGGACTATTCAATGATTGCTCTGCACCATGCCGGGCGCTCATACGAATGCACTCCAGGCGGAAGCAAGCAGATGAAAGGCGTTCAATCCCACCACATGGGTAACGGCTTTGACGATATCGGCTACCACTATGGAATCGCATGCGACGGAACGGTTCTAGAAGGCCGTGACATCAGGTTTCTAGGGTCGAACGTTCACCTCTTCAATACAGGCGTGATCGGAATAGTGCTTCTGGAAAACCTGACTACTGCAGAGGAAGGCGGAGACATCGTTGCGAAAGGCAGGGAAACCCTGGAGTACTTCGGGGTTAGCACAACAAATGTCATACCTGCGGCACAGATTGACTCGTTACTGCGATTGATCAAAGTGCTTAAAGACGTTTTTCTGATCAAGAATTTTGGCGGCCACCGGGAGTACCCCGGCCAAGTGAGTGAAGGGAAAATCTGCCCCGGCAACATTGGCATGGAGCTTGTCAGAAACATCCGCACCAAGACCGGACTTCTTCCACCACCGAAGCCAGGCGCGGAATGAAATATTTGATATTTGCTGGTTTGGTCTCGCTTTTGATCATCCTGAACGTGGGCTTCTATAACGAAGTTTCTGATGGTGAGGTCAATCGAGTTTTCTTCATTAAGAAGGAGCCAACGTTGCGTGTAAAATTTACAAACATCCATGCAAACGATGGGAATTACCGTAGAGTAGGAAAGCTCACGAGCGAGCAAAGGCAGGACGTCATTGATTATTGCAAGTACAGATTAGGTATCCACACAGAGGCGTCAACGCAGGCTGACATCGAAATGTGCGCAAAGAGATAAAAAACGGCAAGCCGAATAACTGGATATTCATTCAACCTGTTCAGGAAGCCAATTCAGCGCTCGATCTGATTTTTGATTCCATCAATGGTATTTTCGGTCAATGAATCTGTATCGCTGCTTCGTCTACCTGACATTACTTCTCTGCGCTGGCTGTGTAAAAACAGCCAACATCCCACCCGCCGACCTTACTTTATCGTCTTTCGAATTAGGAGCGAATAATCTTTTCACTGTGAAATTTACTTCAACAGTGGATTTGGCTAGCGCATTCAATGATTTCGAAAATACTAATCAGCTCACACCAACGCTGACCTGTTCGTTAGACGGCGATATGGATTTTTCGTCCGAGCATTCAATCAATATAAAGGCTGAAGGCCTGGTGAACGCGAGCAGCCAAACCAGACCAAATTACACCTTCACTTCAGAACTTGTTTTTTACAATACAAGACCCGATGGGACGCAACTCGATCTGAATGATTACGAAGCCGTCCGACCGCTACTAGCCAATAAGGCTTTCATACCCTGCAAGGTAAGCATTACTGCGTATGGATATAAAACCTATTACACAAAGTCATTGATCATTCCAACCACGAAAATGACAGAACAGATATTTAAGAAGCCTTAGATAAAACCTAAGCAAGAACAACCTGAAGTATCTGCCTGCTGCTGGATATACCTGGGGGTTATTGGTCGAAAGGAAACCTGCCTCCAGTGGCTCAATCTCCCGTCACAAACCTGTCACCCCCAACCTGCTAACCTCCCCTGCGCCTCCTCCCCACTTACTTAAGAGCCCCAACAAAAGGTGCCCCAAGGTGTACTCCGTCGCCCCACCCCGCCAAAAAATCATCCTCCGCTCCGAAAACCTCCACTCCGAAGACTTCGGCGCCCTCTTCTCCCGGCTCTTCGGCAATCGCTACGCCGACACCCCGCCGATCCCCTCCAACATCATCATCGGCGGCGTCTACGGGCGGCACGACGGGGTCAGTTTCCGGCGTATGCATTACCACGGTGATTTCACCGTCACCTTCCCCGACCCGCAGGACGAGATCACTTTTGTGATTCCCACGGCGGGCAAGATTGTGTTCAACCACCGCACCGAGTCCGTCGGTGTGGCGCAAGTGGGGTTGGCGATTGATAAGGCGGATATCCGCTCGATGCGGTTTCTCGACAATCACGCGCAGCACGGGATTTCGGTGAATCGGGGGCAGTTGACTGAGCGGTTGGCGGCGTTGTTGGGGCGGCCGGTTGTGCAGAAGATTGTGTTTGAGCCGGTGGTGGATCTGCACTCGGCAGCGTTTGGCGGGATCAAGGCGTTGATTGATCTGGCGACGGGGACGGAGTTTGATCTGTTGCTCAACAGCGGGACGCTGATGCCGTCGCGGTTGCGCGAGATGTTGATTGATGCGGTGCTGGAGGCGTGGCCGCACAATTTTACCGAGGCGTTGCGCCAGCCGGCGCCGAGGGTGGCGCCGCGGCATGTGAAGTTGGCGATGGAGTTTATTCAGGCGCATCCCGAGCAGTTGGTGAGTGGGGTTGAGTTGGCGCGGTTGAGCAATGCCAGTCAGCGCGCATTGCAGGATGGGTTTCGGCAGTTTGTCGGGATGTCGATTGTGGCGTATCAGCGGCAGGTGCGGCTGGAGCGCGCTTTCGAGGCGCTGGGGCAGCGGCATTCGGCGTCGGTGACGGAGGTGGCGTTGCGCTTTGGCTTCAGTAATGTCGGGCGGTTTTGTCAGTATTTTCAGCAGGCGTATGGGGTGAGTCCGGCGCATCTGAGAGGGCGGGGTTGATTGGTTTATCGGCGGGGATGCTGGTGGATCAGTTGATGGTGATGTTGGCTGTCATGGCGCCTTCGCGAGCAAGCCCGCTCCCACAGGGTTATGCAGTGGACTCAAGACTGGCGCTGGTCGGTGACACGGCTGATGTGCTGGACTCAGGTTTGGCGGCTGGCGGGGATCTGAATGTGGGAGCGGGCTTGCTCGCGAATGCGGCGGGTCAGTTGATGGTGATGTTGGCTGACATGACGCCTTCGCGAGCAAGCTCGCTCCCACAGGGTTAGTTGGTGGACTCAAGACTGGCGCTGGTCGGTGACACGACTGATGTGATGGGCTCAGGTTTGGCGGCTGGCCGGGATCTGAATGTGGGAGCGGGCTTGCTCGCGAATGCTGTGGGTCAGGCGAGGTGATGGTGACTGACACGGCCTCTTCGCGAGCAAGCCCGCTCCCACAAGTTTTTGCGGTGACTCAGGGTTGGCCGTTCCCTGCTCCACCATATTTTGCTGGTGCTTTGTGAATGGTGGTCGTCCTTGACCTTGCGCGGTTGTCCCTGCTTTAGAACGCGTAACTGGCCTTCAGGCTGCCACTGAAACCGTGGCTGTCACCACCGCCGCTGGCACCGACTTCTGCGCCGACGCTGACCGCGCCGAGGCTGGCCATCAGGTTGACGCCGCCGCTGAACTGGTCGCGGTTGTCGAAGGCGGCGCGCTGTTCGATGTCTAGGCCCAGCAGGTGACTTTGGCTGTTGACGTCGTTGTTGCCCAGGGTGCGTTCGTAGCCGACTTGTACGCCCGGCACCAGTTGCCATGCGCCCATCGCCACCGGGGCAAATGCCACGTTGAGGTTGGCGACGGCACTGCGGCGGGTGGCGGTGTTGTCGTCGATGTCGAGTGCCAGTTCGCTGCCGTTCTCTTGGAAGCCTTTGAGGTCGAGGTGGCTGACGCGCAAGCCGAGGCTCGGTTCGAGGATCATGCCGTTGACCGGTGCGCGGTAACCCAGCGCCAACGTCGCGCCGGAGAGGTTGCCGTGAGTGTCGCCCTTGGCCGCGCCGAGGCCGCCACCGAGTTCGCGTTTGCTGTCGTAATCGACGTAGCCGGCGCTGGCGTTGGCGTCGACGAACAGGCCACGTTCCAGGCTAGTGAAGCCGTAGCGCGCGCCGAGGTTGAAGAAGGTGAAATCGGTATCGGCCTCGCCGCCCGCGCCGCCGACGGTGCCTTTGCTGTAGCCGAAGCCGCCGCGTGCGCTGAGTTGTTCGGAGAAGCGCTGGGTGATACTAACCATCAGGCCCTGGCTGTGTTCGTTGCTGCTTTCGGCGTGGGACGAGCCGTCGGTGCCGAGGTAACCGGCGAGCGCGGTGGTCCACAAACGGTATTGGCCGACTTTCAGATCGGTGCCGCTGGCGTAGGGTGCGGCGGCTTGTTCGATCAGCGCGTTCTGCCGCAGCAAGTAACTGGCGGCGTCGGCGTGAACTTGACCGCCAACCTGGGATTCGACACCGCCGAGGGTGCCGGCGTCGATGGCCGATTGCAGGTAGTAGTTGTAGGCGCTGTAGGTGCCGGACAGGTTGGTGTTCTGCAACTCGCGGAGCAATTGGGCACCGGCAGCGGCGTTGCCGATCAACCCCGCCTGACCCGGCAGGCTGTTGTACTCGACCAGTTTGCCGCGCAACACGTAGATGGTTTCCTGCGACAGGCCGAGGCCTTGTTTGAGGTAGTTGTCCATGCTGCCGTATTCGGCGGTGACCTCATCCAGACCGGCCTGGAGGTAACTGGCCTGCACGCCGAGCAGCGGCGCGTACACCGAAGCCATGCTTGGCGGCATTGCTTTAAGAGTCGCGGCGACGCGGGCGGCGGTGTAGTCGTTGGTCGCCAGGTAGTTGGCCATGATGGTCGCGTTATCGACCCCGGCGATGCTCTGCAGCACGGCGGCGGTCCAGCCGGTTCGGTCCTTGCCGGCGGTGCAATGGAACAATTGTGCGCCGTCGGTGGTAGCCAGTTCGTTGAACAGCTTGCCGAATTGACCGCGCATCCCGGCGTCGCTGACGAAGGCGCGGTTGGTCTGCTCCATCATGGCGATGGCGTCGGCGGCGCTTTTGAACGACACGGTGGTGATGTTCGCGCCCGAGGTAGTGCTGCCGATAATGTCGATGTTCTGGTAGGTCGCACCGCTCAGCATCGTATCCGGCGTGGCGGCGATTTCGCTCGGGGTGCGCAGGTCGTAGACGGCTTTGATGCCCAGGCTGTTGAGCGTCGCCAGATCCGCTGCCGACGGCGTGATCGCGTTGGAGCGGTAGAACACGCCGCCACGCATGGTGCCGTCGTGGGCGGTGGAATACGCAGTGGTCAGGCCGGCGACATCACGGAAGTTGTCGATGCTTTGCAGGCGCGGCGTGTCGAGCACCACAGGCTCGGCGGCGTGGGCAGCGGCGATGGACAGGCTCAGAACGGACAGCGAACACACAAGACGTTGAAACACAGTGCAGCCTCATTGGAATTAGCATTGGGCTGGCTACTATCTGCAATCAACTGATACCAAATATGACAGAACGACTGCGCACGCAAATGCCTGCGTGATTGGGCCGTGGGCTGCGTTTTTTGTCCGTATCTGCCGGAGAGCCACTGTAGGAGTGAGCCTGCTCGCGATAGCGGTGGGTCAGACAACGTAAATGTCAGCGATATACCGCTATCGCGAGCAGGCTCACTCCTACAGGGTTCGGTGAAGAATGTGGAGTTTTCGGTTGAAGGCGATTCCGTCCATAATCCCTCCCCCAAATGGACTGACACAGGAAATGTGAAATGGACACCACTCAATGGCTCGGTTTGTTCGAGCGGGCTTTTCGCGGCATGGAGAAGAATCTTGAGCAAGTGCTGCAACTCAACAGTTGCCGCGAGCATTGGATTCAAGCCCAGATCAGTCTGCAAGCCTGGTTCGAAGATGAGATCGAGATCTGGACGGATCTGCCGATAGGCGACCGACGCAAAGCGGACCTGTACTCATTGGACGACAACGGTGCGCCGAGGATGGTCGCCGAAATCAAATGCCTGGGCGATGTCTCGCAGGCCAAGTGCCTGGAAGGCGATTGGTCAGTGCGGGCCGATGTTGATCGGTTGCGCTCTTTCGAATGCCCCACCCGCCTGTTCGTCCTGGTCATCGCCAAAGGCGAGCGCGAAACCAATACCGGACGTCGCCTTCGCGAAGATGAATGGGTGGATGGCCGGACATGCGTCACTGTGGATCTGCAATTTGCCCTGGTTCGGATGTGGGCTTTGTAGGTCAAGTTCTTCATCCACTTCTGCACGCGACGTGGGCCGACATCGCGGCTCGCTCGGGTGCGCCGTTGCTCAACATCGAAGTGATTTGCTCGGATCGACGTGAGCATCGTCGTCGGGTTGAGCAGCGGCAATCAGACATCACGGGGCTGACATCACCGAGTTGGTTTTCTGTTGTGAATCACGAATATGAGGCCTGGACGCAGCCGATCCTTCGGCTCGACACCACGAGTCTCTCCGTGGATCAGGCGGTGGAAATCATTGTGGGAACTGGCCTGCTGGCGATTGGGGCGAGCCTGCCAAAGTGATGGCGACTGACACGGCCCTATCGCTGGCAAGCCAGCTCCCACAGTTTTTTGCGGTGAGCTCAGGGTTGGCGGCTGCCAGAGATCCAAAGTGGGAGCTAGCCTGCTAGCGATTTCCGTGCATGACGATCTTCAGCTCCTCGCCCACTTCCGGCACCTGAAAGTAGCTGGAGATCAAATCAAACTCTGCATCCGACGCCGCAAACTCATGTTCGGCCAGCGCATTGCGTGCATGTAGCCGGGCGCGGCAAGTATCGTCATCCACCGCGAGATAGTGCAGGCAATGCGGCACTTTTGCAGTATCCGCCAGCCCTCGCAGCCACTGCCGATCCGCCACGGCATTGGCCGGAAAATCCAGCACCACACTCACCCCCGCGCTAAGC
Organism: Pseudomonas sp. MWU347; assembly: GCF_017947305.1. NCBI lineage: Bacteria > Pseudomonadati > Pseudomonadota > Gammaproteobacteria > Pseudomonadales > Pseudomonadaceae > Pseudomonas > Pseudomonas sp. MWU347. Next base: position 9,267 of record NZ_JAFGZB010000018.1, on the reverse strand, counting down.
AGATCGATCACCAACGGCCCCAGCACGCCGCGAATCTGCCGCGCACATCGAAGGTAATCCGCCACGGATTTGATCTGCTCCGGATACAGCCGCGACAGCCACTGATCCTCACTGAGCACCAGCGCGCGCTGCTCCTCAGCCAGTAATTGGGACAGTGTCGATTTGCCCGAGGCGATCTTGCCGCACATCAGGTGTAGTGTGGGTGCACGCATTGGGGACGCTTCCTTATGTCGATTGCTGGATAATGCCCAACGCCTGTCGGCGAGGCAATTGAGGCGCATGACCCAACGAGGAACCCAGATGACCACAATCACCGCACGCCACTGCTCGTCCTGGGTGCTACTTACCCTGCTCGCCACTGCCATGGCGCTGACGGCCGGCTGTTCGAGCAAGCGCTACGCCACCAATGGCTCGAACTGCTACGCCAAAGCCGTGCCCACTTCCGGCGAAGGCGGTCTGGCCTGGGGCGATACCTTGAGCATGGCGCGCAAGAAGTCGTTGAATAACTGCATGCGTTATGCGAGCCGCTCCGGAGGGACGCCGAACACTTGCCAGGTGGTGCAGGCGCAGTGCAAGCGCTGACGGCACCGATAATGATGTTGGCTGAAACGGCCCTATCGCTGGCAAGCCAGCTCCCACAGGGTTATTGGGTGGACTCAGGATTGGCGGCTGCCAGAAATCCAATGTGGGAGCGAGCCTGCTCGCGAATGCGATCCGTCAGCCAAAGCGATGGCGACTGACACGCCCTCTTCGCGAGCAGGCTCGCTCCCACATGGGGTTGTGCAGTGGACTCAGAATTAGCGGCGGGTTCCCGCAGGTTTTGCGGCGGAGACGGGATTGGCGTCCAGTGTGCCGTCCTGATCCATGCGGTTCATGGCGTTGGCGTTCAAGTACACAGCAGTATTAGTGAGAGTCATTTTGCCGACTCCATGTCCCCACAATACTCACTTGTGGTGAGGGGATTTATCCCCGATGGACTGCGTAGCAGGCCCGCTTCTTTATTGGTTGAAGAAGCCCGGCCCACTTTGCGCGCCATCGGGTATAAATCCCCTCACGACAGGTTTACTCAGCAGAAGTGACCGTCTGCTATCAGCGATTCAACGCCGCCGCATTAGCCCGCGCCGCGTGCAGCTTCTTATAGCTGTCGATCAGACGCAGGTGACGATCCAGCCCTTCGAGCTTCATGCTGGTCGGCGTCAGACCGTAGAAACGCACGCTGCCATTGACCGAACCGATCGCCGCGTCCATGCGCTCGTCGCCGAACATGCGGCGGAAGTTGGCCTCGTAATCGGCCAGCTCCAGATCCTCGTCCAGCTCCATTTCCAGGCACACGTTCACCGCTTGGTAGAACAAACCGCGCTCGACAGTGTTGTCGTTGTACTGCAGGAAGGCTTCGACCAGATCCTTGGCCTGTTCGAATTTCTGCAGGGCGAGGTAGATCAGCAGGCGCAGTTCCAGAATCGTTAGTTTGCCCCACGGCGTGTTGTCGTCGAACTCGATACCGATCAGCGTGGTGATGTCGGTGTAATCATCCAGCTCGCTGTTTTCCAGGCCTTGAGCAAGGTTGCGCAGGCCGACCTTGCTCAGACTGTGCAGGTTGAGGATGTCGGCGCGGAATTGCAGGGCCTTGTTGGTGTTGTCCCAGATCAGGTCGTCCACCGGATAGATTTCCGAGTAGTCCGGCACCAGGATCCGGCAAGCGTTGGCGCCGAGGTCGTCGTAGACCGCCATGTAGGCTTCTTTGCCCATTTCCTCGAGGATGCCGAACAGCGTTGCGGCTTCTTCGGCGTTGGAGTTTTCGCCCTGCCCCGAGAAGTCCCACTCGACGAATTCGAAGTCAGACTTGGCACTGAAGAAGCGCCACGACACCACACCGCTGGAGTCGATAAAGTGCTCGACAAAGTTGTTCGGCTCGGTCACGGCCTGGCCCGAGAAAGTCGGTTGCGGCAGATCGTTCAAGCCTTCGAAACTGCGGCCCTGCAGCAGTTCGGTCAGGCTGCGTTCCAGCGCCACTTCCAGGCTCGGGTGCGCGCCGAACGAGGCGAACACGCCGCCAGTGCGCGGGTTCATCAGGGTCACGCACATCACCGGGAATTCACCGCCCAGCGACGCGTCCTTGACCAGCACCGGGAAGCCCTGCTCTTCCAGGCCTTTGATCCCGGCGAGAATGCTCGGGTACTTCTCCAGCACTTCCTGCGGCACGTCGGGCAAAGCCATCTCGCCTTCGAGAATTTCGCGTTTGACCGCGCGCTCGAAGATCTCCGACAGACATTGCACCTGCGCTTCGGCCAAGGTATTGCCGGCGCTCATGCCGTTGCTCAGGAACAGGTTTTCGATCAGGTTCGACGGGAAGTACACCACCTCGCCGTCCGACTGGCGCACGAACGGCAGCGAGCAGATGCCACGCTGGGTGTTGCCGGAGTTGGTGTCGAACAGGTGCGAGCCTTTGAGCTCGCCGTCGCGGTTGTAAATGTCCAGGCAGTATGGGTCGAGAATCTCTGCCGGCAGCTCGTCTTTCGGACCGGGCTTGAACCAGCGCTCGTTCGGATAATGCACGAACTCGGCGGTGGCGATGTCCTCGCCCCAGAACTGGTCGTTGTAGAAGAAGTTGCAGTTCAGGCGCTCGATGAACTCGCCCAGTGCCGAGGCCAGCGCGCCCTCTTTGGTCGCGCCTTTGCCGTTGGTGAAACACATGGGCGAATGCGCATCACGGATGTGCAGCGACCATACGTTAGGCACAATGTTGCGCCACGAGGCGATTTCGATCTTCATCCCCAGATCGGCGAGAATTCCCGACATATTGGCGATGGTCTGCTCCAGCGGCAGATCTTTACCGGCAATGTAGGTGCCGGCTTCGGAAGTCGAATGCGGCATCAACAAGGCCTGCGCATCGGCGTCGAGGTTCTCGACTTCTTCGATCACAAACTCGGGACCGGTCTGCACGACCTTCTTCACCGTGCAGCGATCAATCGAACGCAGGATGCCCAGACGATCCTTCTCGGAAATGTCCGCTGGCAATTCGACCTGGATCTTGAAGATCTGGTTGTAACGGTTTTCCGGGTCGACGATGTTGTTCTGCGACAGGCGAATATTCTCGGTCGGGATATTGCGCGTTTCGCAGTACAGCTTCACGAAGTAAGCCGCGCACAAGGCCGACGACGCCAGGAAGTAGTCGAACGGCCCCGGTGCCGAGCCATCGCCCTTGTAGCGAATGGGCTGATCGGCGATCACCGTGAAGTCGTCGAACTTGGCTTCAAGTCGAAGGTTGTCGAGAAAGTTGACCTTGATTTCCATGCGGGTTTACCAGAGAGCAGAAACGAATTGGCGGCCATTATCCGGGTTTTCAGCCTGACGTCTTGTGCTTTTGCGTAATCGCCGCCGGGTGGGCTCTGCTGCGTCTTGGCGGGTGCGAACGACAAAAATGCCCTGAGCAGTGAATTTTTTCGTGTCTTCTTGTATCTGACGGAAAGAACCCATGCCAGCAAAACAATGGCATCGAATCCGTTCAGCTATGAGTGACCCGCATGAAATCAAGGAAAAACAAGGTCAATCCCATCGGATTGAAAGACATCACGATTGTCGACGACGCCAAGATGCGCAAGGCGATCACCGCTGCCGCACTGGGCAACGCCATGGAATGGTTCGACTTCGGGGTGTACGGCTTCGTCGCCTATGCACTGGGCAAGATCTTCTTCCCCGGCGCCGATCCTGGCGTGCAGATGATCGCAGCGCTGGCGACCTTCTCGGTGCCGTTCCTGATCCGTCCGTTGGGCGGCCTGTTCTTCGGTGCGCTGGGCGACAAATACGGGCGGCAGAAAGTGCTGGCCGCGACCATCGTGATCATGTCGCTGAGTACCTTCGCCATCGGCCTGATACCGTCGTATGAGTCGATCGGCATCTGGGCGCCGATCCTGCTGTTGCTGGCGAAAATGGCTCAGGGCTTCTCGGTCGGCGGTGAGTACACCGGCGCCTCGATCTTCGTCGCCGAATATGCGCCCGACCGCAAGCGCGGTTTCCTTGGCAGTTGGCTGGACTTCGGCTCGATTGCCGGTTTCGTCCTCGGCGCCGGTGTGGTGGTGCTGATCTCGACGATCATCGGCGAAGAGAAATTCCTCGAATGGGGCTGGCGTCTGCCGTTCTTCCTCGCCCTGCCGCTGGGCATGATCGGCCTCTATCTGCGGCATGCGCTGGAAGAGACGCCGGCGTTTCAACAGCACGTCGAGAAACTCGAAGAAGGCGACCGTGAAGGTCTGGCGGGCGGGCCGAAGGTCTCGTTCAAGGAAGTCGCGACCAAACACTGGCGCAGCCTGATGACCTGCATTGGCGTGGTGGCGGTGACTAACGTCACCTATTACATGCTGCTGACCTACATGCCGAGCTACCTGTCGCACAACCTGCACTACAGCGAAAACCGTGGCGTGCTGATCATCATCGCGATCATGGTCGGCATGCTGTTCGTGCAGCCGGCGATCGGTTTTATCAGCGATAAGATCGGCCGCAAGCCCTTCATTGTGGTCGGCAGCATCGGCCTGTTCCTGCTGGCGATTCCGGCGTTCATGCTGATCAACAGCGGCAAGATCGGCCTGATCTTCTCCGGCTTGCTGATCCTCGCGGTGTTGCTGAACTTCTTCATCGGTGTCATGGCCTCGACCCTGCCGGCAATGTTCCCCACGCACATCCGCTACAGCGCACTGGCCGCCGCGTTCAACGTCTCGGTGTTGATCGCCGGTCTGACCCCGACTGCCGTGGCCTGGCTGGTAGAAAGCACCAACAACCTGTACATGCCGGCCTACTACCTGATGGTGATTGCCGTGGTCGGCCTGATCACCGGCGTGACCATGAAAGAGACCGCCAACAAACCGCTGCGCGGTGCCGCACCGGCGGCGTCGGATCTTGAGGAAGCCAAGGAACTGCTCAAGGAACATCACGACAACATCGAGCAGAAAATCGAAGACATCGACGCCGAAATCGCCGAACTGGAAGCCAAGCGCAAGGATTTGGTGCAGCAGCATCCGCGCATCAACTGATGTAATGACTGACGGCGGCCCTGCCCGGAGGCCGCCGTCGCTCAACGCGTCACAACACGAAGCCGTCACCGATCAAGCGCACCAGAACCTCCCCCGCCTCACTCAATTCACCCGGTGCCTGCATCAGGCGCAACTCGTGCAGCGGCAACTCGGGTAGCCCCTCCTCACTGCTCAACACGCGCAGGCCGGGTCGCACTTGCGCACGATCAACAATGCCCACCGCCAGTCCGGCCTCGATGGCTGTTTCCAGCGCGCTGGCACCGGCGCTGACAATCACTGCGCGCCACCGGCGTCCCTGCTCGCTCAATGCATCCACGGCAACGCTGCGATAGGGACAACCCTTGCCGTGCAAGGCCAGCGGTACCGGCCGGGTGAGATCCTGCGTGTAATTGTGCGCGGCAACCCACACGGGCTGGGTCAGGCCCAGCATCCTTACGCAACGCGTCGATGGCGGCGCGTCTGCGACGACCACCAGCAACGCCAGATCCAGTTGCCCGCGTTCCAGACGCGCACTCAACCGACCGCTGGCACCTGTTTCGACTTCCAATTCGATGTGCGGAAAATCTGCCGACAGGTGCGGCAACGTACAGCCCAGGACCGCGCCGGCGTATTCCTCGGAAATCCCCAGGCGAACCCGCCCGCTGGCCAGCGGCGTGCTGAAACTCGCCAGCAATTGATCGTGGTGGCGTAGCAAATCGGCGCTCTGCAGGGCGAAGCGTCGACCCAGTGGCGTGAGGTTGACCGTCTGGTTATCGCGCTCCAGCAAGCGCCCGCCCGCCAGCGCTTCCAGACGCCGCACATGCAGGCTGACCGCTGACGGGCTCTTGTTGAGGAAACTCGCGGCGGCGAGAAATTGCCCGAAGCGCACGATTGCCTGAAAGGTGCGCAACAGTTCGATATCAAGGGCTTCGGCCATGCTTGAGAATTCCTGCATCAGTGGTGCGGATCGTATCGTTTGAATGCATCAGTGCTTGATTCATATCATCGAACTCATTCCTCTGTCAGGTGCCATGCGATGAACGTCATGCCTGTTCGTTTTTTACTGCTGATGGCAATGGTGGTCAGCTGGAGTTCGGGGTTCATTGGCTATCGCTACGTCGCCGATCAGGGCAGCGTATACCTGGCCTCATTGTGGCGTTTTGTATTGGCGGCATTGCTGTTGCTGCCGTTCGCCTGGCCCGGCTTGCGTGGTTTACGCGGCAAGGACATGTGGCATCAGGCACTGCTTGGGCTATTCGCGATGGGTGGCTACATCGGACCGATTGCCGCCTCGATTCAACTTGGCGTCACGCCTGGCACTGCGTCACTGTTTGCCAATCTGTTGCCGCTGACGATCGTGCTGCTGGCCGGCAGCGTCCCAGGCCAGCGCACACGTGGCTGGCAATGGCTGGGTGCGGCGCTATGCGTGATCGGCATGCTCCTGTCCAGCGCCGCGAGTGTCGAATGGGCCGGTGCGGGGTTGTGGGCCTACAGCTTGCCGTTACTGGCGGTATTGTCGCTGGCGGCGGCCACCTTGTTTGAGAAAGCCCGGCCGGGCATTGCAATACCGGCCACCACGGCGCTGTTCATTCAGGTATGCGCGGTGATTCCTGTATTTGCGCTGCTGGCTGGCCTTGAGGGTGAATTACGCCCGCCCATCACTGCGGATTTCGTCAGTGGCGTGCTGTGGCTGGTGATCTTCTCGACGTTTGGTGGCTACGGATTTTATTGGCTGTGCTTGCAGCAATTCAGCATACAGCGCATCAGTGGCGCGCTGTTTCTGACGCCACCGGTGACACTGTTGTGGGCGTGGATGCAGTTCGACGATCCGCTGAGTGCCAGCGCGCTACTCGGTATCGGTCTGACCCTGGTCGGGTTGCCATTGCTGGGGCGAGCACCGAGCGAAAAAGTGTGTGCCGTCGGCATCCGCCAGGAAACTAAATCCGCAGGCGACAAGTCACTGACTTAGCGGAGGTTGAGGCATTTCGCCGAACCTCGTTTATTGAAGATGCCAGCGTGGTCACTCATACCAATCGTCGCAACAACCTCTCGCTGGACAGCCTGAATTTCTTCCTCGCCGATGTGCGCGACGGGCTCGGGCCGTATCTGGCCATTTACCTGCTGGCCGTTCATCACTGGGAGCCGGCCAGCATCGGGCTGGTGATGACCCTCGCTGGCATTGCCGCCCTTGTCACCCAGGCGCCCGCCGGGGCCCTGGTCGACAACACACGCAGTAAACGAGCGGTGATCGCGATTGCCGCGTTACTGGTGACCGGCAGTTGCGTGGTGTTGCCCTTCGTGACGTCCTTCAGTCTGGTAGCGATCACCCAAGCGCTGAGCGCCGCCGCGGCATCGGTGTTCGCTCCGGCCATTTCGGCGATCACCCTGGGCATCACCGGGCCGCGCGCGTTCACCCGACGCACCGGACGCAACGAGACCTTCAACCATGCCGGCAACGCCTGCGCGGCGCTGCTGGCCGGTGGATTCGCGTACCTGTTCGGGCCGGTGGCGGTGTTTTATCTGATGGCGGTCATGGCGCTGTGCAGTGTTATCGCCGTGAGCTTCGTCGATGCCAACGCGATCAACCATGATCTGGCCCGGGGCCTTGACCCCAGCGACGCCACTCACGCCAAGGCGCCTTCGGGATTGGCGGTGCTGCTGACCAACAAGGCGCTGCTGATGTTCGCCATCTGCTGCGCCCTCTTTCACCTGGCCAACGCAGCGATGCTGCCACTGGTGAGCCAGAAACTGGCGCAGGTCAACTTGCAGATGGCGACGCCACTGACCTCGGCCTGTATCGTTGCCGCACAACTGGTCATGGTGCCGGTCGCCTTGCTGGTCGGGGCCAAAGCCGATGTTTGGGGACGCAAGCCGCTGCTACTCGCAGGCTTCCTGATTCTGCCGCTGCGTGGCGTGCTTTATACGTTATCCGCCGACCCTTACTGGTTGGTAGCGGTGCAGATGCTCGACGGCGTCGGCGCGGGGATCTTCGGTGCGCTGTTCCCGGTGGTAGTGAAAGACCTGACGCTGGGCACTGGACACTTCAACATCAGCCTCGGCGCTCTCTCGACGGTGTTTGGTCTGGGCGCAGCATTGAGTGCCAGCGTGGCGGGCATTGTGCTGCAGGAGGCCGGTTACAACGCGGCATTTCTCACCCTGGCAGTGATTGCCGGAGTGGCGTTCGTGCTGTTGTGGCTGGCGGTGCCTGAGACATTGCCGCAGGTGGGGAATATTGAGCCGGCGCTGCAACCTGAGGAGGAAGGATTTGGCTAAGAATGTGCTTGAGTTCAGCGATAGTGATCTGGCGCAGATGCAACGCTTCAATCGCAAGCTCGCCTGGCTGCCGCGTTTTCGCATCCGCAATCGGCTGACGCCGCGTTTGATCCAGGCATTGCTGCGTGCCAGTCAGATTCTCAGCGCGGATAAAACGCTCAAGCATGATCTTCATGCGCAGAACATTGTGGTCCACTCACAAGGCACTTCAGTACCCGTCCGAATCATCCGCCCGCAAGGAAAGGCTCAAGGTGTGGTGCTGGATTACCACGGTGGCGGCTGGGTGATCGGCAATGCGCAGATGAACGACGACCTTAATATCGGCATGGTCAAGGCATGCAACGTGGCGGTGGTATCGGTCGACTATCGGTTGGCAGTCAATACGCCAGTTGAGGATCTCATGCAGGATTGTCTGTGCGCTGCACGCTGGCTGTTGAGCGATGATTGCACGGAGTTCGTCGGCCTGCCGGTAATCGTTGTCGGCGAATCGGCAGGCGCGCATCTGGCAGCTGCCACCCTGTTAGCGCTCAAAGCATCATCCGATTTGCTGCAGCGGGTCAGCGGCGCCCTGCTCTATTACGGCGTTTACGATCTCGCCGGCACCCCAAGCGTGCACGCAGCACCTGCTGAAACGCTGGTACTCGACGGCCCGGGAATGGTCGAGGCGCTACGCTTGTTGACTCCAGGATTGAGCGATGATGAACGCCGGCAGGCGCCACTGTCTCCGCTGTACGGCGACTTGAGCAGATTGCCACCGGCGTTGATGTTCACCGGTGAACTGGATCCGCTGCGCGATGACACGCTGGAACTGGCTGAGCGCTGGCAACGATCAGCACCGGTTGAAATCCATCTACTGCCCTCGTCCGCCCATGGCTTTATCCATTTTCCGACCACCATGGCTAGTCGTGTTTTGGCCTACAGTCGGGCTTGGATTTCGCGTCAGATCAGGGCAAAAACAAGCAGTTAGGGCCTGTATTGGCAGGAAAAT
>NZ_JAFGZB010000017.1:0-89859 GCF_017947305.1 Pseudomonas sp. MWU347 | reverse complement strand
CACAGAACAGACAACTGCGTAGGTCAGATTTATTTACTACCAAGCATCCACTATCACTGAGCAAAGAAGACAGACCTCCACCAGCCTCCAACCCCGTCCGTCCCCCATTCCTGATAAACTCCCCGACCTCCCAGCCCCACCCAATCCAGAACCGCCAATGTCCCCTATCTCCGCCACACCCGCCCCATTCTCCCGCCGCTTCTCCGTTGCCCCGATGATGGACTGGACTGATAGGCATTGCAGATACTTCCTACGCCTCCTGTCGAAGAACGCCCTGCTCTACACCGAAATGGTCACCACCGGCGCCCTCCTCAACGGCGATCACGAACGCTTCCTCCGTCACAACGAAGCCGAGCATCCGCTGGCACTACAGCTCGGCGGCAGCGTCCCGCTGGATCTGGCCGCCTGCGCGCGCATGGCCCAGGAGCATGGTTACGACGAGGTGAACCTTAATGTTGGCTGCCCGAGTGATCGGGTGCAGAACAATATGATCGGTGCGTGCCTGATGGGGCATCCGCAGTTGGTGGCGGATTGTGTGAAGGCGATGCGCGATGCGGTGTCGATTCCGGTGACGGTGAAGCATCGGATCGGGATCAATGGGCGGGACAGTTACGCCGAATTGTGTGATTTCGTCGGTACGGTGCGGGATGCCGGGTGCACCAGTTTTACCGTGCACGCGCGGATTGCGATTCTGGAGGGCTTGTCGCCGAAGGAGAATCGCGACATTCCGCCGTTGCGGTATGACGTGGCGGCGCAGTTGAAGGCGGATTTTCCGGAGCTGGAGATTGTGTTGAACGGCGGGATCAAGACGATGGAGGCCTGCCATGAGCATTTGCAGACTTTTGACGGTGTGATGCTCGGGCGTGAGGCTTATCACAATCCGTATTTGCTGGCGGAGGTCGATCAGCAGTTGTTCGGCAGCAGCGCGCCGGTGATCAGCCGGGCCGAGGCGCTGGCGCAGTTGCGGCCATATATTGCCGAGCATTTGCAGGCGGGCGGCGCGATGCATCACATCACCCGGCACGTGCTGGGGTTGGGCACCGGGTTCCCGGGGGCGCGTAAATTCCGCCAGTTGTTGTCAGTGGATATTCACAAGGCCAAGGATCCGCTGGCGTTGCTGGATCAGGCTGGCGAGTTGCTGCAAGGGCGTTGATGCCCTCCTTCCGTAAAACGCGCCAGGCGGGTTGATCCGCCTGGCGTGCGCATCACCCCGCCGCCGCTTCCGTCCAGTTCACCCAGCCAAACCCCCACGTCGCCAGAATCAACAAGCCAAACGCGATCCGATACCAGGCGAACGCGGCGTAGCTATGGTTGGCGATGAATTTGAGCAGGCCGCGCACGGCGATCATGGCGAAGATGAAGGCGATGACAAAACCGAGGGCGAACACTGGCAGGTCGCTGGCCTGGAACAGGTCACGGTATTTGTAGCCGGAGTACACCGCGGCGCCGACCATGGTCGGCATGGCGAGGAAAAACGAGAACTCTGTGGCGGCTTTCCGGGACAAGCCGAACAATAAACCGCCGATGATGGTCGAGCCCGAGCGCGACGTGCCGGGAATCATCGCCAGGCATTGCACGAAACCGATTTTCAACGCGTCTGACCAGCGCATGTCGTCGACGTGATCGACGCTCACCACATGATTGCGCTGTTCGGCCCACAACATGACGATGCCGCCCACCACCAAGGCCATGGCTACGGTGATCGGGTTAAACAGGTATTGATGGATTTTGTCAGCGAACAGTACGCCGAGGACCACCGCCGGGAGGAAGGCGATCAGCAGGTTGAGGGTGAAACGCTGCGCATTGCGTTGGGTGGGCAGGCCTTTGACGATGTCGAAGATCTTCGGGCGAAACTCCCAGACCACGGCCAGGATCGCGCCCAGCTGAATAATGATGTTGAACGCCATCGCGCGTTCGCCGCCGAAGTCCAGCAGGTCGGCGACGATGATCTGGTGGCCGGTACTGGAGATCGGCAAGAACTCGGTCAGGCCTTCTACCGCGCCCAATATCAACACCTGGATAAAGGTCCAGAAATCCATTAATCCTCCGTCAGAGCGCTCTTGATGAGCGACCGGTCAACTGTATTCAGGAATTGAGTATCTGAAGTTAAACAATCGGTATAACGCGACACCCATTGCCTGATCAGGCGACGGAGAATATGTCTTATCAAAAGACACACTCAAGCCATGTTAATAAACGTCCGCCTACGAACTGCTCAAAAAATATTTAGGGCTATAGTAGAAAAAAGTTCGATTGGCCAATAAAGTGTGACCCAGCTCACATTGTCTCAGGATCGTCGACAGTGGCAATTGGACATGAATAAAGCCATCGCCATAGATTCAAAATAGTGGCACAATTCCACATTGCCACCATGTAACGACTAGTTCACAGCCCCGAGAAAATCAACTAAAAGCTTGAAATGCTTAATTATTGTTAGAAAACTCGGGAGCCACGTCTAAAAATCGCGTGAATGTTACCAATTGTCAGTCACAGATGAGAACCGGTGCTTTAACATCCCGATGTCAGCACCTAATTCGAGTCAAAGCATGATGCTCTCAGGGAACTTGGCGACTAGAAGTCCGCGCCCGACAAACGACGCACCCGGTGTTCTTACTCTGGGTCGTACCCGTGGCGTGGCCGAACATTTCAGGGCGCTGATCGCAAAGCACGTACGCACTGATATGGCACTTGAGGCCAGTTCGTACACTAGTTCCTATAACAATGAACTTTCTGGTTCGTATCGAGCCATCTTCATCGTTATCGACAGTCCGCAAGCGCTGGAAGACAATCTTGCGCTGATCGAGAACCTGCGTTCCGACAACTTGAAACCGATCATTTGCGCGGTCATTACCGGTCGCGGTGCGTTCAACAAGATCAAGTACTTCCTGGCCGGCGCCGACTTCTGTATCAAACTCAATACCCTATCCGACGAGGGCGACGAGTTGCTCGGTGAATTCTTCAACAGTGAAGAATGGCAGCGGGATATCAACCTCACGCTCGACCCCACGCGCATCTGCCTGCAGGGCGGCACCAGCCAGAAACTCGACATCTCGTTCGCCGAGATGAAGATCCTGGAAGCCTTTGCGCAGACCAGCAACCACATTCTCAGCCATGATGAAATCGCCAGCATCATGGGGCTCAATACCAATTTCTACGATCCGAGAGCGCTGGAAAAATCCATCAGCCGCTTGCGTGGAAAAATCAAGGACATGTATGGTACCAATGCGATTCAGAGCATCCGCGGCTACGGCTATCGCCTGATGCGGGGTCTGATATCGACTGCCTGACTCTCGGGCAGCCATTCTCTTTGCATAATCACGAAGGATCGTCATATGCAACCATACAGCTCAAGTTGTACTTCAAATCTACTAATAATCAAGCCATTGAATGAGCACGGCTACACCGAACCATAACAATAAACTTAACAACATAGCAGCAGAACGAGTGGAATTTATCGAGGCCATTTTGGGCCCAGACCCTGCCTGTCGGTTACTTCCAAGGAAGTCATTGCTCGCCTGCCGATTTACCTTTTCGCCCATTTTGGTGCACATTTTAGGAGAGAGACATGGAAACTAGTACAACCCTCCCAAGAAAATATTTTGTCGTCGTGACCAACAGTACAACGTCGCAGCGTGAACTTGAGAGCATTCTGTCCAGCGAGCGCTTCAATTCGTTTGGCACGTCTCAGGCACAAATGTTTATTGAAGGTGCTACTTCGCCCTCTTCCGCTCCCATGCTGATGGAGTTCACTTACCCAAGGGGCACCCGGAAAAACGTTGCCCGCACGATTGAACACGACACCCAGCGCATATTGGCCACCCTCGAATCGGAATGGCTGTCCGCACAATCGGCGAAGCCGTTTCAAAGTGCAGAGAGCGACAACCGCACTGCTGCCATCGAAGACGCCGCCACTTGCAACGAAACCTGGCATCTGGACAACGATCAAGGCGCACTGGTCAAGGAAGGCGTCGAGATCAGCCTTACCGGACTGGAAACCGCGCTGGTGCGCAAAATGCTCCATCACGAAGAACGTGTAGTCAGTCGAGATGACCTGATCCTCAGCATCGGCCGCGAGCCGGAGCAATATCGCGGCCTGGAGATGTGCCTGAGTCGCCTGCAGGACAAGTTCAAAAACGCGAGTAATGGTGAGCGATTGTTCCGTGCCGTAAGAAACCGCGGTTATTGCCTCATTCAGGAAATCGTTGCGTAAATACCGCCGATATCCGCGAACAAAACAAACAGAAAACAGTGCGATTACAAAAACAACAAGAGCACTCTGTTTGGCTTCCCCCCCTGGTAATAATAGCTCCCTGCCTCCACCCCTCCTACAGTAACAAACACAACATAATTTATTCACCCCCCGCTCTGCGACCTTTTCTAACACCCTTGTATTTGATTATTAAAAAGTTGGCACTGTGCCATCTTGTTAGAACTCGTCAGACACCCTCTCCGGCAATAACTTAGTCTATTGATTGACGACAGTTCGGCCTATCGACGTTGTTACCTCAGGACACTCGTCCAATAACAACAACAAGCCTATCTAGCAACTCGGACTTCAACTGTCGAAACCTGAATGGACGTATTTCTGGGGATATCTCATGGAACTTTCTCTACGGATCAATCGAAATAACGGCCTCAAGGGACTTACCTTCTGGGGCCAATGGGCATTGGCGCAGGCTTTCATTGTTGCGTTGTTATTCATACTGGCTGAACGGCACACAGGCACCGTCGAGTTCTATTACCGCATGTGCGCAACACTGGCGGTATTGGCCTCGGTGCCGGCATATACGTTCAGCGGCGTGTACCGCAAGCAGGACAATTACCTGACCGGGCTTGGACGCTTGTTCATGGGCTGGTCGATGACCATGGTGGCGCTGGCCGGCATCGCGTTCGTGTGCAAGGCCGACGAAGTGTTCTCCCGCGAGGTGACGCTGAGCTGGGCGGTCTACGGCTTCCTCGGTCAGGCGTTGATGTACGCGCCGCTGCATGCCTTTTCCAAGTACTACCAGCGTTCCCGCACCAGCGCGCAGAAGACTCTGATCGTCGGCACTGGCGAGCTGGCTCTGGGTCTGGCGAAGAAGATCAGTCAGGTGGAAAACCTGCCGCTGGTGGGTTTGGTCAGCAATGGCGCGACACCGAATCTGGATTCGGATGCACCGCGTGTGGTCGGTGATCAGGAAGATTTGCTCAAGCTGATCAAAGACCATGACATCCGCCGGTTGTACATCACCCTGCCGCTGGCCGAGGCCGCGAAAATCGAAGCGATGTACGTCGATTTGCTCGGCGCCAACGTCGATGTGGTCTGGGTGCCGGACTTGAACAGTCTGACCCTGCTCAACCACTCGGTGAAGATCGTGGACGGTCTGCCGGCGATCTGCCTCAACGAAAGTCCGCTGACCAGCCGCCCTACCGCTGCGCTGAGCAAGAGTCTGGTGGAAAAAGGCGTGGCGCTGCTGGCGATTATCCTGCTGAGCCCGGTGCTGCTGTTCATCGCGCTGGCGGTGAAGATCAACTCGCCGGGGCCGGTGTTCTTCAAACAGGATCGCCACGGCTGGAACGGCAAGGTGATTCAGGTCTGGAAATTCCGCTCGATGCGCGTGCACGATGATCGTGAAGTGGTTCAGGCCAGCCGTAATGACTCGCGTATTACTGCGGTCGGGCGCTTCATACGCCGCACCTCGCTGGATGAGCTGCCGCAGTTGTTCAACGTGCTGCAGGGGCAAATGGCCTTGGTCGGCCCGCGCCCGCACGCGGTGGCGCACAACCACTACTACTCGGGGAAAATCCTCGCGTACATGGCTCGTCATCGAATCAAACCGGGTATTACCGGGCTGGCACAGATCAGCGGCTGCCGTGGCGAGACCGACACCATCGACAAGATGCAGCGGCGTGTGGAGATGGACCTGCATTACATCAACAACTGGTCGTTGTGGCTGGATCTGAAGATCCTGGTGAAGACGCCGTTTACGTTGCTGTCTAAAGATATTTATTGATGGGCTGGTGACGAGCCAGGCGATACCGCAAGGGGACGAAAGTCCCCTTTTTTGTGGGCGGGATTTGGGCAGTGGGTCAGGCTGTTGCGAGGGTGGCAGTGCCGACGCCTTCGCGGGCAAGCCCGCTCCCACACGGGATCTCGGTATGGATCGGGATATGCGCTTCACCCCGTTCCACTGTGGGAGCGTGGCTTGCCCGCGAAAGCGGTGGATCAGGCAGCACAGATATTGAATGTGCCGGCGCCTTCGCGAGCAAGCCCGCTCCCATAGGGATTGGGGTGTGGATCAAGATATTTGCTTCACCCTCGAACCACTGTGGGAGCGTGGCTTGCCCGCGATAGCGGTGGGTCAGGCAGCACAGATGTTGAATGGGCCGGCGCCTTCGCGGGCAAGCCCGCTCCCACAGGGTCCGGCGGTGTTCACTCAAATCGGGCACACCACAAAATCATTGTGGGAGCTTGCCTGCAAGCGATAGCGGTGGGTCAGGCAACATGGATTTTGAATGGACTGGCGCCTTCGCGAGCAGGCTCACTCCTACAGGGATCGGGGTATGGATCGGGTATTCGGTTCACCCCGGACCACTGTGGGAGCGTGGCTTGCCCGCGATAGCGGTGGGTCAGGCAGCAAAGATGTTGAATGTGCCGGCGCCTTCGCGAGCAAGCCCACTCCCACAGGTCTCAAGGGGGGTTCTCGGGTTTACTCGGTAATCTTCGAGAAGTTGCGGTAGAACATGTCACCCTCGCGGCTATCGGTCATCGAGTGCAGCTGGAAGCTGCGATTGAGCCTGGCGCCGCCGTCACGGGTCAGGGGGGCCCAGACCAGGTTGGCGCGGCGCATGGTCGACATGCTCATCATTTCGTCGAACGGGATCGACAGGTAGATGCCCTTGTCGAAACTACCCTCCCCGTACTCGGCACTGCCAGCCGTGGTGATCGTCGCCCAGGCACCGAAGCGCACCCCATTGAAGAACTCGCGGGAGATGTCCAGCGTGCCGCCCCAGTCGCCGGCCAAATAACGACCGACGCTGACCGCAGCGAGTGTGTCGTACGGCAAATCGGTGTAGCCGGTGATGTGCCCGGTCCAGACCGAGTAGTCGCGCAGGCCGAAACCCTGGTCGAACTCGCGCTGACGCACATAGTTCAGATCCGCTCCCACCGACCAGCGCTCACCGGTCGGACGGAACAACACCTCACCGCCGACACCGGCAAACATCGACTCCAGATAGCCGCCGTAGACCATGCCATACAGGTCCTTGTCCAACTGCTCGGCATGGCTGACCTGGAACAACGGCATGGTCACTTCCGAGGTGGTCAGGTACTGACGCAAGTCGGTACGCACCCGTGGCAGGCCGCTCGGCGCATCGTAGGTGAACTTGTCGAAGTTGTTCACCAGGTTGGCACTGAGCAGACCGTTCCACCAGGTGTTGCGGTTGAAGCGGTACTCGGCGTCCGCGTCGGCACTGAATTGATAGAGCAAACCATCCGGGCCGCCAACGTTCTGCTTGAAGCCCAGCCCAACGCCATAATTGAAGTGCTGCGGCGCTTCGCTGTAGAGGGTTTTCTCGTTGTGCGGCATCGCCGGGTTGATCTCGGTGGTGCGGTGCAACGACTCCAGCGGCTCCTCGTTGTTGATCACTTCGCGGAAGGTCTGACGCGGCACACTGGTCTCTTCCAGCGGCAGGTCGTAACGCTTGTTGACCACGGTGAACCAGTTGATGTCGTCGTTCACACTGTTGTCGAGAATCCGGCTCGCGCGGCCGACAGCCTTCGACGAATGGAAGTAGCGCTGCTGCTCGCCGTAGACGATCAGCTCGGAATCACGCTGACTGATGCGCTCGACCTTGTACCCGGCATTCTGCTGCAGGCGCTGCGACACGTCGGCCCAGTTGACCTGTTCCATCGGCGTGGTCGGCATCTTCGCCGGCAGCGGTTCCGGCGTCGGGTCGTAGGTCTTGGCCGGCGCCTTGCGGCTGACAAAATTGGTGTGGAAGGTGATGCCGAACATCGCCGTGTTGCCCCGCTCCCACGCCGCGCTGACGTCCACCGAATCGGCCACCTTGAACACCGCGCCGAAGTTGATCGGCGAGTCTTGCTTGATCACGTTGTCCTTCGGCTCGTGCTTGTAGTCGTTGCCTTCGTATTCGAGCTTCAGGCTGAGTCGATCCCACGGTGTCTGATAGCTCACACCACCAAAGAACGAAGGCTTGCCGCGAAAGTACGAACCGGCGTTGACGTCACCGGTGCCTTCCAGGGCCGGACGGGTCTTGAAGCGATCGTCGAGGTAGCCCAGCGGGTTGTCGAGGTCGCCGCGATTACCGAGATACCCCCAGGCAATGCCGGCACTGAAATCGAAATTATCAAAGCGTTTGTTGGCAACGAAATATTCGCTGGCGAACAAGCCGGTACCGCCAATGTCTCGGAAGCCCAAAGCGACATCGGGGGCCCAGTGGGTTTCCTGCCACAGCCGGACTTTGGCGTCGACCGCCTTGTCCTTATAGCTCTGGCTGCCGCTCATCGACTCCGGCCCGTACGGGCGGTTGGTGATGGCGGTGTAGCGGAACGAGCCTTCGAGCCAGTCCAGCGGCTGCAGCGACACGCTGTAGCGGCTGTAAGGCTCGGTGCGGTTGGCGTTGACGCTCAGCTCTCCGGCCGGAGCCATGCGCGCGGTCGGGGTCTGCAACAGACCGGTGCCGCCGAAATCATTTTGGGTAATACGCGGCTCGGCATGCACCAGACCGCACGGCAATAACAACACAGCTGCAAAACGTAACTTCAACGAACCACCTCAGCCAGCTGCGTGGCAATCAATTCGGCCAACTGCTGATTCAGTTCAGGAACAGGCGGATCCAGATCATCATTCTTCACCGGCACCAGAATCTTGCTGCCGGCCACGGGGAACTGCCCGCTCTCGCGATTCCAGTGCGCGATACCCACGCGCCGCACCGCACCATTGGGCTGGATCAGCCACAGGTAATCGGCCTCGGCATCGTCCAGCGGCGTGCAGCTTTCCAGGTACTCACGCGCCTCCAGCAAGGGCTGATAAGGCAGGTGGCAGGTCTCGGCAACCGCGCCCAACACTTGCACCTCGTCGACCCGTTTCGGGTAGATCAGGTGATCGCCATCGTCGAGACGAATGTTGCGCGCGAAACCGACTTCCACCGCGACCGGATCGAGGTCCGCCACCTGACGCCCGGTGACCGGCATCTGCCGCACCTGTTCAGCCAGGCGCAGCGCCAGCGCCGCGCGACTCGGTCGGTCAAACAACGAGGCCATGCGCTGCAACACATCCAGATCAAACAACACCCCGGCCTTGAGCCGCGCCTGCTGTTCCAGCAACGACTGGCGCAGCAACACGCCGGCCAGCCAGTAACCTTCGGCATTCGGCACCGCCACGCTGATCACGTCGAGCAAGCGCCCGCCCGGCGGCAACTCCACCGGCCCTGGGTTGGCGACATCGCCGCTGACGGTGACCGCTGCCTGACTGACGCCGCTGAGCAACAGCAAACCCGCCGATACCATCCGTAAGCGCTTCACGGCAGATGCCTGCGATCAGGGGTCAGTTGCACGATGCGCACACGCATTTGCGTGGTCAGTTGCTGCTCGCTCTGCAGGATGAATCCGTCCAGCGGATCGACCCAGTAATGGTTGGTCGCGCGCAGCCCGATCGCCGGGACGTCGATACGTTCGTCGACACGCAGCACGGTGTATTCCTTGTCGAGAATTTGCAGGGTTTGCGTGGATCGACGGGAGAACCGGCTGTTGACGATCAAGCCGACTTCCTGGCCCTTGTACAGGTCGATCCAGCGCTGACTGGTGAAGCCATCGGCGACTTGATGCAGGCCGCGCTTGAACGGCGCGTCGTCGGCCAGCCGCGTACCGTCCAGGTCGCCCTCGACACCGAGGCCGATGGTGCGCACGGCGAGGCCATCGCGCAGCAGCAACACCTGTTTGCCGGAAGCGACCCAGAACTGCAGGTCTTCACGCTCGCGCACCAGCGCGAGCACCCCGGAGCCGGACGGTGTGGT
Organism: Pseudomonas sp. MWU347; assembly: GCF_017947305.1. Classification (NCBI taxonomy): domain Bacteria; kingdom Pseudomonadati; phylum Pseudomonadota; class Gammaproteobacteria; order Pseudomonadales; family Pseudomonadaceae; genus Pseudomonas; species Pseudomonas sp. MWU347. Next base: position 79,842 of record NZ_JAFGZB010000017.1, on the reverse strand, counting down.
CAGTTTGACTTGCGGATACTTGACCTCGGCCACCTGCGCCGCACTCACGTCCAGCTCGTCCGGGCCGATCACCGCCGACTTGAGGTTGCGTACCGAAGCGGTCATCAGCGGGTTACAGCCACACAACATCAAGGCCGCCATCAGGCAGACGCCAACTTTCAAGGTTTTCACGGTCGGCCTTATTTGCTGTTGTTACTGAATTCGCTCCAGTTCTTCGCAGCGGAAGCCCCGGTCCCGACAATCGATGCCGACGGCACCAGTTGGCTGATGAAGCGGTTCCAGCGCGTGACGTTGGCCGGGCCGACGTACACCACATCCTGGGGACGCACTTCAAAGTGCGAAGCGAGTGCCATTGAGGTCGGCGACTGAGCTTCCAGTTGATAGATTTTCGCCGGCTCGACATCGAGGTTTTCCACCCCGCGAATCACGTATACCGCGTTGCCGTTGGAGGTGGTCTGGCTCAAGCCGCCGACCGAACCGAGCACGTCGGAGAGGTTCATCGTCGCGGTCTTGAAACTCAGCGCACGGGGCTGATTGACTTCGCCCATGACGTAGATGCGCTTGTTGTCGTTGTATGGCAGATACAGCTGATCGCCGCCCTTGAGGAAGACGTGCTGCAACTCGGAATCCTGCTGGTTCAGCGAGTCGAGATTGAGCGGATACACCCGGCCATTGCGAGTCAGCAACAAGCCCGACAGGTCGGCGTTGTTGGTGTCGATGCCGGCAGTACCGAGGGCCTCGACCACGCTCAACGGGTTGGTGGAAATCGGCTGTGGTCCGGCCTTGGCGACGGCGCCGGAAACCACCACTTTCTGACTGGCGAAACGCAGCACCGCGACATCCACTTGCGGCTCGGCGATGAACGCCGACAGGCGTGTTTCGATGTCCGAGCGCAATTGTTGAATAGTCTTGCCGGCGGCCTGCACTTCCTTGATGAACGGGTAGTACAGCGTGCCATCGGAGCGCACCAGTCGACCGTTGGCGTCGATCTGCTGTTGTGCCCCCGATGGCGCGGTCAGCTCCGGGTGATCCCAGACCGTGATGTACAGCACATCGTTGCTGCCAATGCGGTATTCCGCCGGTGTTGCCAACAGTTCCGCCGGCACCGTTTCACGCTTTTGTGTGGCGCGAGTCATCGAGATCAGCTTGGGCGTGATCGGAATCAGCTCGACCCGACTGCTTTCGCTGGCGCCCTGGCGCGTGATGTCGCCGGTGCTCAGGTATTGGCCGGGGGAGAACATGCAACCTTGCAAAGCGATACTTGCCAACAGCAAAAGAGAAAAACTACGAGTCATAATGGCACTACGCTATTCAAGGGCGAATCTAAAAATAAAGTCACCCGACTTGCGTCGGGCGACCCTGTACTGCACTAACAAATGTTCCTGTTAGTTGTGCGTGCCGGTGGTGCCGGTAGTACCGGTGGTGCCAGTGGTACCGCCGTTGGCACTTCCGCCGCTGTTGGACGCCGCGACTGCACTGGCAACCATTGCAGTACTGGCAGCAGGCGCTGTAGAAGCCGCCACACTGCCAGATACATTGGTCACCGCAGTTAGCGGCGCTTCAGCAGCGGACGCCCAGTTGCTCAACATCGTCAACAGGGCAATCGCCATCACTTTTTTCATATCAACTCCTTTCTAACATTCGACCTGTTAAAAACCGGTCTTTGTTAGCGGTGGTAGCGTTCAAGCCCGCAAAAAGCGCGAACAAGATCCGTCGTTCTTTCACAGTCTTACCCAACTGATAAAAGTCGAACGGCAGGTTTATATCTACGGACTTGCAAAAGGCATTTCCAGCGTATTTTCCCGACGATATCTAACAGCTGACCGAAACTAACATTCAGTATTAGAACGACATCATTCGAGATAACCGCGCGGATGATTCGATTGCCAGCGCCAGGTATCGGTGACCATGTCCTGCAAACTGCGCGTGGCTTTCCAGCCAAGCTCTTTTGCGGCTTTGGAAGCGTCGGCCCAGCTCTCGGCAATGTCCCCGCTGCGCCGCGGCATCACCCGGTACGGCACGGGTCGTCCGCTGGCTTGTTCGAAGGCATGCAGCACTTGCATCACGCTGTAGCCGTCGCCGGTACCGAGGTTCCAGGTATGAATACCCGGGCGGTCGGCAATCGATTGCAGAGCTTTGAGATGGCCATCGGCGAGGTCGACGACGTGGATGTAATCGCGTACCCCGGTGCCGTCGATCGTCGGGTAATCGTCGCCGAAGATCGACAACTCCTGCAGGCTGCCGACCGCGACCTGGCTGATGTAAGGCAGCAGGTTGTTGGGGATGCCGCTGGGGTCTTCGCCCATATGCCCGCTGTGATGCGCGCCGATCGGGTTGAAGTAACGCAGCAAGGCGATGCTCCAGCGCGGCTCGGCCTGACTCAGGTCGCGCAGCACGTTCTCGACGATCAGCTTGGATTGACCATAAGGATTGGTCGGAATACCGGTGGGGAAATCCTCGCGGATCGGCATCTGCTCAGGTTCGCCGTACACCGTGGCCGACGAGCTGAACACCAATCGGAACACCCCGGCTGCGGCCATCGCCTGACACAAGGTGATGCTGCCGCCGACGTTGTTCTCGTAGTAATCCAGCGGCTTGCGCACGCTCTCGCCGACGGCCTTGAGCCCGGCAAAATGCAGCACCGCATCGATCGCATGCTCGCGGAAAATCCGGTCGAGCAACGCTCGATCGCAGACATCACCGCGAATCATCAACGCGCTTTTGCCGCAAATACCTTCTATCGCGTGCAATGCCGCATCGCTGCTGTTGCAAAGATTATCCAGTACAACAACTTCATAACCTGCTTCAAGCAGCGCAAGTGTGGTGTGCGAGCCGATATAGCCGGCGCCACCCGTTACCAGAATCTTCATAGCGCGGTCCGTCATTGGATAAGTGACAAGTAGCCTGTCAAGTCCCTTTTATTGATTCTGTGGCGCACCACACAAATAAGGACGACAACAGCCTTAAACAAAATTAGTTCAACCACTGGCAATAAATATTTTTGCAGGTCAAACTGTATTGCCCGGTACTTATTAGCACCCCAAGTACACTCATCACTATCAACAGATACCGACTAAAAATAACTAATAACGTTATTACCGACATCTCATAACATTGTCATGTTTTACCCCCTGCGCTAATTGCCATTAACAACCTGACTCAGGTATTAAAGTACTCGTTCAATAATCATTGAAACTTGTGCGCTTTGATAAGTGCGCGCATCCGTTGCCTGTGTTCCATGACTGTCCAGGATACTTTTATGATTCGTAAATGTTTGTTCCCCGCTGCCGGTTACGGCACGCGTTTCTTGCCGGCGACCAAAGCCATGCCGAAAGAGATGCTGCCGATCGTCAACAAGCCGTTGATCGAATACGCCGTTGAAGAAGCACGGGACGCCGGCCTGCAACACATGGCCATCGTCACCGGTCGGGGCAAGCGTGCGCTGGAAGACCACTTCGATATCAGCTACGAACTCGAACACCAGATCCGCGGCACCGAGAAAGAGAAATTCCTCGCTGGCACCCGCGAGCTGATCGACACCTGCACCTTTTCCTATACCCGTCAGGTGGAAATGAAGGGCCTCGGTCACGCGATTCTCAGCGGCCGTCCGTTGATCGGCGATGAACCTTTCGCCGTGGTGCTGGCCGATGACCTGTGCCTGAACCTGGAAGGTGACGGCGTGCTGTCGCAGATGATCCAGCTGTACAAGAAATTCCACTGCTCGATCGTCGCCATCCAGGAAGTCCCGGCCGACCAGACCCACAAGTACGGGGTGATCGCCGGCGAGCTGATTTCCGAGGGCATCTACCGGGTCAATAACATGGTGGAAAAACCGGCGCCGCAGGACGCGCCGTCGAACCTGGCGATCATCGGCCGCTACATCCTCACCCCGGACATCTTCGACCTGATCGCCGACACCCAACCGGGCAAGGGCGGCGAGATCCAGATCACCGACGCGCTGATGAAACAGGCGCAGAACGGTTGCGTGCTGGCCTACAAGTTCAAGGGCCTGCGCTTTGACTGCGGCGACGCCGAGGGTTACCTGCAGGCAACCAACTTCTGCTACGACAACGTCTACCTCAAGGGCCGCTGAGACGGTCCCCGCCCACTTCTCTTTTCAGGAGGCAACCCATGAACATGGCACAGCATGCAGCAGAGATTGAACGGGAGGTGGGCAACCTCGGGGTGGTCAGCTGGCTGTCACACCATCAGCCGTTGCCCAGCGCCAACGAGTCATGGCTGGGCAGTATTTTGCTGGTGGAACGCATCGGCATGTTTCCCTCGTCCGGCGACATTCGCCGCACGCTGGCGGATCCCTATCCCCTGCTCGCCCATCTGAAACAACGGTATGCCGAGCAGGCGCTGGAAATGGACGATCGTGATGGCCTGAAGGTGATCTTCAGCGACTGGCGCTTCCGCGTACGCCTGTGCTGCAACGAGCCGGCGATCATCATCAATGTCGAGACGCGGTGTGCCACGCAACTGATGCCGCAGAAAACGGCTGAGCTCCTGAGCCAGATAGATAACTTCAAATAAAACACGCCCCTGTAGGAGCTGCGGCACGCTGCGATCTTTTGATTTCTTTTTCAAGATCAAAAGATCGCAGCCTTCGGCAGCTCCTACAGGGGTTTCGTTGGGTCGCAACTGTCCGCGTTGATGCCACTGACGATCCAGCGATAGAAGTAATCGGCAATCACTTTCCCGCCCGTGGCCGGCTGCGGATGAATCTTGTCCGGGCCGATCATCGCCGCCGCATAGCGTTTGACGTCAGGGTCGAACGCGCATTGCAGATTGGCAAAACCCAGCTGCTGCTCGTGCGCCCACGGCTGCAAGACCTGTGCATACGCCGACATCGGATAGGTGCTGGAACGCGTGGTGTCCTGACGCATGATCAGGTTGATGCTCGCCGCCGGTTGGATCTCGCGGATCATCGCCACCAGGCCCTGAACGTTGTGCAGGTATTGTTCGGGTTTGACCCCGAAGCCCTGATCGTTGCCGCCGAGCATGATCAGGTAAACGTCGGCGGGGATCTTCGACACGGCGGCTTTCCACTGCACCTGCCATTGCGGGTTCTGGTGATAGAAATCCGCGGATGCCGCGCCCGAGGCCGCCAGTTTTGAAACCCGCACGCCGTGCTGATCGTTGCTCAGCCACAGGCCAAACAAGGTCGGTGCGCCCTTCACCACTTCCAGTTTGAATGACCAGTCTGACGCTGAAGAGAGACCTGTAAGCGGTACTTCCTGAACGCCCGAACCCTTGAGCGTCAATGGCTGCCAGTCTTCCGAGGGTGTCCAACGGTAGCGCAGCTCACTGGCTTCGCCGTTGCCCAGATAGAGCAATTTCGCCTGGGTGACTTGGGTGTCGATGGCCGGTGTCGGGCTGGCATCGATTTGCAACCAGGCACCGGGCTTGCCGGTCACCGTGCGGCTGTCGGGGCTGGCTTGGCCGAGGCCGGACACTTGCCAGCCACCACCGAAGTATTTTTCGCCGCTGCGGGTGTATTTGAAATGCGTGCCGCCCAGCGCGGCGCCGTGGTTGAAACCGACGTAACCGGGGCCGGCAAAACCGACTTCGCCGGCCACGCGCTGTACCAGTTTGTTCAGGTAGAAATCCTGCCCGGCGCTGTAGCTGTCGCCGATCACCGAGACCGACAAGACCTTCCCGGCCTTGCCTTCGCGCCACTGCGCAAAGCGCTCGCGGGCATCGCCTACTTCCACCACCGACGCTGCGACGGGCTGAGCGTCATTTACTGCCAACATGCATTATTTCCTTCAGTCTGGAATGGCCCCTTCGCGAGCAAGCCCGCTCCCACATTGGATCTCGGCAACTCACACAATCCCTGTGGGAGCGGGCTTGCTCGCGAAGCTTTTCAGCTATTGGTCTGCACCACCGGGGTAACGCTCGCCAGCGGTTTTTTCTTCGCCGCACGTTCCCCGAGAAACAGCACCGAAGTGACATTGAAGCGGCTGAAAATCATCGACAGCACCACCGGCCCCAACAGACCAAACAGCAGTCCGCTGAGCACCAGAATGCTTTCGTCTTTCACCCCCAGCCGCCCCATGACAAACCGCGAAGTCGCCGCGAACAGCACATGGAACAGAAAGATCGCGTAAGAGTAGCCGCCCAGCCAGGTCAGCCACTTCGAGCGCATGTCACTCGACAGCAAAGCAATGCAGGACACACACCCCACGGTCAGACCGATCAGGCTGCGGCGGTCGACGATCAACTCACGATCAATCGCCGCCACGTACAGCAGCGTCAACGAAATCAACACAAACACCAGCGGCCCGATCACCTTGAACCGTTGCTTCAACGCCTCGACATTTTCCTGACCGATCATCCCCGCCACAAAAAACGGCAGCAGGTAAATCGCGCCATTGATGCCGAACGCATCGAGCTTGAACGGTGGCAGCAGAAACACCGCCGCAGCGAACCCGAACAGCAGGTACAAGCGCGTCATCGAGCGCAGCAGCCCGCGCCATTCCAGCAGGCCGACGAACATGAAAATGATGAACACCGCCTGCAAGAACCAGAAGTGATTGACCGGCACCCAGAACGACAACAAGGCATCGATCACGCCGACGTCCTTGTTCACCCCGGGACCCACCGCCTGCAACACCGAAAACGGCACACCGACGCAAAACAGCGGCACGATCAGCCGCCGCACCTTGCCGCTGAAGAATGCGGAAAAGTCATTGCCGCGAATTTTGTAGATCGAATAGATGTAGCCGGAAATGAAGGTGAACAGCGGCATGCGCACGTACACCATCGAGTCGGCAATCACCCGGAACGGCGAGCCGATATCGATCTTCAGGCCTCCGCCCAACGGGCCAATGACGTGATAGAGCACCAGCAGCAGGCACGCCAGGCCACGCAGGGTTTCGATCTCCAGCGATTTTTTCTTGCTCGACATACAGCACCTGCCTCAATTCAGAACTCTTGATTCAACCCGCACCGGTTTGTTGGCGCGCAACATCAAACCCAGGCCGACAAACAACACCGGCACCACCATGGAAAAGTGCCGGGCGAAGGAACCGAAGTCCGGCTCGAACAAACCCTGCACCAGCAGGAACGCCAGCGGAATCGCGATCAGTTCCTTGGGTTTGGTCTCGATCGGTGCGCCTTTGTAGTCGGTGGAAGTGATGACTTTGAACAGCAGCAGCGCGGTCATGATCATCAGCGCCACAAAGATCACCTGGCCCGGCCCGGACAACAGAATCAGCTCCACCGGGAACGACAGGCGGAAAAAAATGATCATCGAGTCCAATGCCTGCGAGACGAAGTCACTGCCGCTGAGCCACGAGACGATCAGCGATTTCGAGCCCTCCTCCCCCGCCGTACGCAACTCGTTGTTGCTGGCGCGAATCGACGACACGGGGAACCCCAGCGCCAGCTGAATCGCCATGGCCACCGCCAGATAAAACAGGAACAACATCAGGAAGAAAGTGAAGCGCGACACGTACTTCTTCATCACGCAAACGCCGACCCACGACAGCGAAAACAGAATCCAGTAAGGCCGGATCAGCACGCCGTAGATCACCGCCGACAGAAAAAATCCGCCACGATATTTACGCGTCAGCGAGCTGAACAAAATGCTCAGCACCGCCACCGAAACGATGATTTCCTTGGTCAGGTTTTCCAGAAAGAACGAACGCACAATCCCCCACAGACACAGGGTGCCGAAGATCGCCAGCGGCATGCGCCGGAACACCACCACCGGAATCGCCGTCAGGAAGAAGTTGCAGAACATTCCGTAGGCCCAGGCGTTGGTCAGGTTGATCCCGGTGGGCCGCAGCAGGAACGCCGAACACTCATAGGAGGAGCGATCAGGCGAGAACGGGTTCCAGAAATTGCAGTTGTCGGCGCGGGCGTAGGACGACCACAAGGTCATGGCATCCGGGCCCGGAGCGCGCGGGATCAGCAGCGGCATCGCCACCGACAGAAACAGCCCGGTGAACAGAATCAGGAACGACAGCGAAGAATCGAGTTTGCGGCCGCGAAACTCGATGCACGGCAACTTCAACCCCATGCCAGCGCCCCTTTGGCACGGGTCGCCCGAGTCAATACGGCGATCACCCCGAGCTGCACGATAATCGCGAAGACATTGCCCCACGCCGCGCCATAAATCGAATAATGCTTGATCAGCAGATAGCTGACCGGCACCGACACCAGCAAGCAAATCGCCGCGCTGGCGAATGACACTCGACTGTTTTTCGAAGCGATCAGACCGCCCCAGACGATGTCGCCGATGGCCCGCAGGGCAAAGGAAAAAATCAGTACACCGAGGATCGCGTTATCCGGACGCGGCACGCTGCTGGCGACGTAATCGAGCACCACGTTGAAGAACAGATAGATCAGCACCGCCACCGCCGCCGACACCAGCAGCGAGCGCATCACCCATTTGTTGACGAACAAATGGGTGACCGTGAACGCCTGCTGATCCGCCTGAAACCGCTTGGCCAGCACCGGAATCCCCACCACCGCCACCACCGCGTAGGACAGCGCCTGCAAAGTGTTCGCCGCAGACCACGCGTACACATATTTACCCAAGCTGGCGTAGGGCTCGAGATCGGCAATCAGGAAGCGCTCGACGGACTGACTCAAGGCGATCAACCCCGTGCCGAAATAAAACGGCAACCCGGCTTTCCACACGGTCGCGGTTGTCAGTGCTTCGCTGACCCGGCCCTTGTGCACGTTCACCACGATCAGGTAACCAGCGACGATCACCAACACGTTGGCGGCCACCCACAGCCACAGCACACTGGCAATGCCGGAGACCCAGTCGAGCATCATCCCGCCCACCGCCAGCAACGCCCAGAGACCGGTCTTGATGAAGAACAGCAGCGCGCCCGCGGTAGCTTTCTGCGCAGAAAACACGAACGAGTTGATCTCGAACGACAGGTGTTCGGTGAGCAGCACCAGCGTCACGCAAAGAATCAACGCGGTGCTCGCCTCGACCTGCTGGAACAGCGAGTAAATCCCCACCGTCAGCAGCGACAGCAGCAGCCCCACTGCCAGGTACAGCAACAGGACTTTGTCGACCACCCGCCGCGAGCTGCCGCCAACGCTGATCAACCGATTGATCTCGGAACTGAAACCAACGCTGTAGAACTTCGAAGCGATCAGCGACGCCGCGACCACCACGCCATAAAACCCCAGCGCTTCGTAGCCCAGGTAATGGGTGATGGCCAACACCAGCAGAAACTTCGCGCCCAAGGCTCCGCCGCGCAGCAGCAAGCGAAATATCATCGAACGACGCCTTTGATGATCTCGTCCATCATCACCGTCTTGGCTTCGATTTCGCGGCAAGTGTCGGTCAGGCGCTTGCCGAAGTTCGACAGGGCATTCGGCGCATACACGGTGTCGATGATCTGGTCGACATTGATGTCGCCACCGTTGATCACCCAGTCTTCCACGCCCATGTCCTGATAGGCGCCAAAGCCTTTGCGCTCATAGCTGATGTGGTACGCCGGGACACCGGACAGCAGCGACTCGATGGCGCCGTGCAGACGCACCGAGATCACCAGGTCCGGCTGATATTTGGCAATCGTCGCCTTCAACGACAGCAGGTCCTCGGTGATGCCCAGTTCGCGATAGAACGCACCGTCATCGTTGCCGCGAACGGCGCTCTGCACCGCGCAGACCACTTTGCTTTTGTTCTTCAGGCGCTGCAGCAGCAACTTCAGGTTGGCGACGTAGGCGACCTTCTTGTCCTTGCTCCACTCCGGCGGCTTGCGCAGCACCACGCACACAGTGGCCGGCGACGCGGCACAGCGGGTGAACTTCGGCTGCTGAAGAATCTTGCTGGCCAACGACTGCACCGCCAGATCCGGCGCGCGGTAGACGTTTTCACAGGCATCGAACATTGCCGAGGAGCGGTTATCGCGCACGAACACCGCGTCAGCGCTGGCGTAGTGATCGACGATCTGGCGGCTCTCGCCATGGAACGGACCGATGCTTTGCGGCAGGTACACCGACGGCACTTTGCTGAGGATCGCCGTTTCCAGTTGCTTGGCGTGGCCGAGTTTCAGCTTGATGTGTTCGAAGGCGCTTTTGGAGCGCATGTAGCCGCCACCGACGCCGACGATCAGATCGGTCTTGCGCAGCAGATCCGCCAGCCCGGCATACGACTGATTGAGAAACACCGCCTGCTTGACCCGCCCCAGGCCCTTGGCCGCCATCACCGGCGCATCGAAACGCGGGTGCGGCAGGTAGGCGAAAGACTGCGGGTCGGAGGCCACGACATTGATCGCGGTGTCTTCGCCAAAGTTGCGCTGCACCAACGCGATGGCCAGATCGACGAGCAGGCCGTCACCGGAGTTGGAGGCACTGTAGCCATGCAAAATCGTTACGTTCATAAGCTTGAGTTCTACTTAATAAGTGGGAGCGCAATACACGTCGTAGGTCTGGCGGATCATCAGCGCGGCACTGAAGCGCTCGCGCACGATGTTCCGGCCTTCGCTGCCGAGGTCGAGCAACCGCGGCTTCTGGATTCGCGCCAGCACGTCGGCCAGCGCCTGATGATCACCGGTGGGAAAGACGTAGCCGGACACTTCATGGGTGACCAGTTCGGGCAGTGACGTGCAGTTGCTGGCGATCACCGGCAAGCCCATGGCCATGCCTTCCAGCGGCACCATGGCAAAACCTTCCCAGCGGCTCGGAACGATCAGCGCGTCGGCCTGTTGATACAGCGCCTGCACTTCGGCCGGCGTGACCCACGGCAGGTACTCGACCGCGTCCATCTCGGGGCACTCGACCGTGTCCTCGTTGACCGCACTGCCGACCACCGTCAGTTTCAGATCACTTCGCTGCACCTTGGCGAAGGCCTTGAGCAGCACGTCGAAACCTTTCTGGTAATCGAGACGACCGACGAACAGCAGATGAATCGGCGCGGGGCTCTCGGCCTTCGGCGCCTCGTCGCGCTGGTGGATGCCGTTGTAGATCAGCTTCATGCGCGAGCGCTGAATGCCGAACCGCGCAGCCTTGTCCATCTCGTAGCGGCTGACGCAGATGATCACGTCGGTGACCCGCTGCAGGACCCGCTCGATCCATGCGTAGATCTTCTGCTTGGTCGGCGAGCTTTCCATCAGGAACGAAAAGGCGTGCGGGCAGTAGACGATTTTCGGCTTGCGCCACGGTCGCAGAAGCACACAGACCACGCGGCCGATTACCCCGGAAAAGGTGCTGTGCAAATGCACCACATCGGGTTTTTCCTTGAGCATCACCCGGGTCAGTTGCCAGGCAAAACGCAGCAGCGAACGCACATCACGCCCGCTGCGTTCGAACGTGCGAATCTGCTGTGCATCAATGCCGTGCAGCTCTTGTTTCTGGTCGAGCGGCACCAGATAGACCAGCTCGTAATTCGAATCCTGGCCTTCGGGCGACGCCGAGATGGTGCGGATAACGGTGGCGACCCCACCTTTTATCGTTTCAGCCACGTGCAGTATTTTCTTCACAACCCACCCACTTTCATGCCTGTTGGAACGCCCCTGATTTCAGGATTTGTCCGACGCGTATTCGTAGTTGTAATAGCCATAGCTGCCATTGCCGTAGTAGCTGGCAGCGCGCTTCTCGACGCCGTTGAACACCGCGCCCTTGAGCTCGATGCCGTTCTGCGCGAAGCGGCGAATGGTCGCTTCAATTTCCTTGGCCGGGTTTACCGCAAACCGCGTGACGATCAGGCTGATCCCGGCTTCACGCCCGACAATCGCCGCGTCCGTCACCGCCAGCAGTGGCGGCGTATCGATGATCACCACGTCGTAGCGCTGACTCAGCTCGGCGAGCAAATCGCGGAAGTTGGCGTGCATCAGCAGCTCGGAGGGGTTCGGTGGAACCTGGCCACGGCTGATGAAGTGCAGGTTGTCGATTTCCACCGTGTTGATCGCCTGCTCGATGCTGCAGCGCTTGACCAGCAGATCCGACAGACCATTGGCGATCGGCACATTCAGCGTCTTGTGCAGGTGGCCCTTGCGCATATCAGCGTCGATCAGCAGCACGCGCTGACCGCTTTGCGCCATGACCGCCGCGAGGTTGGACGAGACGAAGGTCTTGCCGACCTGCGGGCTGGGGCCGGAGATCATGATGCGGTTGTTGGTCGAATCCAGCGCGGCGAAATGCAGGCAGGTGCGCAGGCTGCGGATCGACTCGATGGACAGGTCGGTCGGGTTGCGCAGGGCCAGCAGATAGGCCGGCGTCTCGGCGGTGATTTTGGCTCGGCCTTTTTTCGTGTCCTCGTCACGCTGCAAGGCGCTGTAGGGAATGGACGCGTACACCGGCAGCCCGAGCTGTTCGATGGCTTCCGGCCCTTCCAGACCCTTGCTCAACGATTTGCGCAACAGCACCAGGGCTACGCCGAGAAAGGCGCCGAGGAACGTTGCGATCAGCACGATCAGGGCTTTTTTCGGTTTGACCGGGCTGCTCAGGTCAACATCCGCCGGGTCGATCAAACGCACGTTGCCCACCGCCCCGGCGCGGACGATGTCCAGTTCCTGGGACTTGTTCAGCAACTGCGTGTAGATCTGCGAAGCCACTTCCACATCCCGGGTCAGGTTGAGCAGCTCCTGCTGCGTGGCCGGCAGATCACCGACCTTGCCTTCCAGCGACTTCTGCTGCTGGGTCAACTCACCGATCTGCGACATCAAGGCGCGATACGCCGGATGCTGTTTGGTGAACTTGCGATCCATTTCCGCCTGCTGCATTTTCAGCTCGGAAATCCGCGTTTCCAGCGCCACGGACTGACCAAGCACCGATTGCGTTTCCAGGGAAATATTCACGGTCTTGCCGTGGGTCTGATACGCGTTGAGCGCATCGCTGGCCTTGGCCAGATCACGCTTGACCTGCGGCAACTGGCTTTGCAGGAACGCCAGGCTCTGCGCCGCTTCCGCCGAGGTGCGGCGCACGTTCTGATCGACGTAGAGCGCGGCGATCTTGTTGAGGATCTTCACCGCCTCGGCCGCATCGGCGCTGGCCAGCGCCAAACGGATAATCCCCGACTCTTTACCTTGCTCGGAGATATCCAGCGCATCCTGGTAACCCTGAATGGTCACGATCCGTGGATTGCGCACCACTTCAAAGCGAGTGCCCGGGTTGGCTTGCAGGCGCTCGATCAAACCTTCGACGCCGTCCTGGGCGAAGGCTTCGCCGGCGACGCCCTCGACCAGCAGGTTGTCGTTGTCATCGAGCAACTGAAAGTGCTGTTGTTCGCCAGCCACCAGGGTGAGCTTCTTGCCCAACAACTCTTTGGGCAGATTGAGTCGAGTGAACTCCAGACGCTCGCCGCCCCAAGCGTAGCTGTTGAAGCCAAAACGCGGCGGCGCCACGCTGAACTCGGTTTCGCCGCGATAACGCCGGGCGAGAAAACCGCCGACCACCGGGAAGGTGTTGGGGGTGACGTCGATGTCCAGGCGCAGGTCGTCGACAGTTTTGCCGATCACCGCGCGAGACTTGATGATGCCGATTTCGGTCACCGACGGCGATTGCCCGCCGAGCATGCTGCTGAGGTCGGAAAAGCCGAGCATGTCGTTCTTTTTCGGTTCGACCTGCACCAGCGCGTTCGCCAGGTACACCGGCGTCGCCAATACCGCATAGGCAACGCCGGCGGCCATGAACGCACCGGTGAATGCACTGATCAACCATTTCTGATCGATCAAACTGCCGAATATGCCGAGAAGATCAATACTGTCTTGATCGTTATCACGGTTGGCGATTACTGACGGTAACTGCATAAGTGTTTCTTACCATTCACTGATCTGAAGAATATTCATCAATGTCCGAGGCGCTGCGCCCACGAGCTAACAGCATCTTCAATCAATGCATGGGCATGAATAAAAGCGGCCTTACCTTGACGATACGGATCCTGTATTTCTCGTTCGCTCTGCCACTTGCCAAGAAGAAATACTTTGCCTCGGGCGTGCGAGGCAATCTTCAGCACCTGATTCACATGTTGTTTTTCCATCACCAGAATCAGGTCTGATTCATTGACGATATCGGCGGTCAATTGCCGGGCCTGGAAACCCTCGGCGCTGTGCCCGTGGTCTTCCAGCACCTGGCGCGCCGAGGCTTCCATGCCTTCGCCGACCCGCGCAGAGAGACCTGCGGACGTCACCGAAATGGTTGAGGGGGTCAGCGCGTTACGCAGCAGAAGTTCTGCTGTCGGACTTCGGCAAATATTGCCAACGCACACGACGAGGATCTTTTTGAACAAGGTTTACATTCCTGTGTAATATCATTCTGCCAACATCTAGAGCGGATCTTAATGAACCCACTAGATCATTCTGCACTCAGAAATAGATTCGCCCTGTTAGTACCAGCGTATTAAGTACCACAGGGTCAAAAGCCGCCAAAACACAATTAACGGACTAAAAATAACTGTGATTTTCAGGTCTGGTTTTCCTGACAAAAAATAACATCGGCGCACTTAGTGCCATTGTCAGTTTCGAAACAGTTATCTCGAGATACCTTTTCGCCGTTGTCACTTCTCACCCGGAGAACCGACATGAAATCAGCCCATCTCAAACCCCTGAGCGCCCTGACCCTGTTACTGCTGGCGGCAACCGGCCAGAGCCAGGCCAATGAACTGTTCCCGGCATTGCCCGCCAATAAAACCATCGGGGTTCAGGTCAAAGTCCAGACCTTTTCCGCTGCCGACGCCGAGCGCGTCAAAGCCACCGGCTTCAGTTTCGTGCGTTTTGGCGTATGGACTGACAGCCTGCCCAGCGCGGCCTACCAGAAGCAGATCAGCGATGCCTTCGCCGTGGCCCGCGCTGCTGGTCTTCCGGTGCTGATGACCCTGCGCGCGACCAAGCCGTTACAGGCCAATGATCTGGCGAACGCGGGGGTCGCGTATGCCAACGCGCTGACCAGCCTGGCAGCGACCTATGGCTCACAACTGGTGGCGATCGAGCTATGGAATGAGCCGGACCTCGGCACTTACTGGCCGACCGGCAATTTCGACACGACCTTCGTGCCGTTCATGAGCGCAGCGTGCAAGACCCTGCAAGACAAACCCCAGACAGTCCCGGTGATCGGTTTTGGCTTCGCCCGGCCGCCCACCGCCGGCTCGGCGTCCACTGTGGCACTCAACCGAGTCGTCAGCGAATACCCCAAATGCCTCAACGCGGTCTCCTACCATCCCTACGGCATGAGCGGCACGCAGATCAGCAACGCCCAGGCGTTTATCCAGCAGAACTTCCATCTGCCGGGGGTGATCAGCGAATGGGGCATCTCGGCGCTTCCCTCCAACGGCGGAACTGAAGGCCAAGCCAGTAAAATCAGTGCATTCGTGGCCGATATCAAAACCCGCAACATTGCCCTGACCTCGATTTACGAGTGGAAAAACAGCGACACCGGCAGCAATGACCGCGAGAAGAATTTCGGTCTGTTGACGTCCGATGGCCAGCCGAAACCGGCAGAAACTGCGGTCAAAACCCAGCTGAGCCAGCAATAACCTCCATCAATGTGCTCAAGGGGCGCTGGCCGTCAGTTGCTTTGAACCTGCGGCCGATTTTGGCATCGTATTCATCGATACCGCGCCCCACCGTTCAAACAGCCGTTCTCAGGTTGTTGCCCCCGGGGAACCCGTTGCGCCTTGATGCCCTTGAGTGGCTGTCAACGCTCGGGTAATGTCGTCAAACCCACAGGACAGAGCACACCCATGACTTCCAAGCTGGAACAACTCAAACAGATGACCACCGTAGTTGCCGACACCGGCGACTTCGAAGCGATCGCCCGGGTCAAGCCGGTCGACGCCACCACCAACCCTTCCCTGCTGCTCAAGGCAGCCGCCATCCCCGCCTACGCCGAGCTGCTGAACGCCTGCGTCAGCGACTGCAAGGGCGACGTGGGTCTGGCCAGCGACCGTTTCGGCGTCGCCGTGGGCCAGGAAATCCTCAAAGTGATTCCGGGCCGCATTTCCACCGAAGTGGATGCGCGCCTGTCGTTCGACCAGGACGCCGTGCTCAAGCGTGCGCATCGCCTGATCGAGCTATACGACAAGGCCGGCATCGGCCGTGACCGCGTGCTGATCAAGATCGCTTCGACCTGGGAAGGCATCCGCGCTGCGGAGATCCTCGAGAAGGAAGGCATCCAGACCAACCTGACCCTGCTGTTTTCCTTCGCTCAGGCCGCCGCTTGCGCTGACGCCGGGGTGTTCCTGATCTCGCCGTTCGTGGGCCGCATCTACGACTGGTACAAAAAGGCTAACGGCAACGACTACACCGGCGCCGATGATCCGGGCGTGCAGTCGGTGACCCGCATCTACAATTACTACAAGGCCAATGACTACAAGACCGTGGTCATGGGTGCCAGCTTCCGCAACCTGAGCCAGATCGAACAACTGGCCGGCTGCGATCGCCTGACCATCAGCCCGGACCTGATCGACAAGCTCGCGGCAGACACTGGCAAACTGGAGCGCAAACTCGCCCCGGGCCACGCCGGCGAAGCGCGCCTGAGCCTCAACGAAGCGCAATTCCGCTGGTTGTCCAACGAAGACGCGATGGCCACCGAGAAACTGGCTGAGGGCATCCGTCAGTTTGCCCGTGACCAGGAGAAGCTTGAGGCGCTGCTGCAGGCCAAGCTGTGATCTGAGTCGCTGAAATGCAAAAAGGGCGAACCCGGTTGGGTTCGCCCTTTTTTGTGCCTGCTGGATTATTAGTGTTTTGGCGAGAGCTATCGCGAGCAGGCTCACTCCTACAGTGGATCTGTGGATTACTCAAGATTATGCGTCGAATGAGAAACCCTGTAGGAGTGAGCCTGCTCGCGATAGGGCCAGCAGGCCCTACCCACATTTCAGGCCATCAATGCCGTTCGAGGGCATTCACCAGATCATGGAAGGCTTCACGATTGGAGTCGTTCAGGCCCATGAGGATCTTGTGCGCTTCGAGCACCTTGATCCGCACCACTTCTTCGGACTGGTCCTGATCCGGCAGGTCATCCAGGCACTCGGGGCACGGCACCGGGTGGTTGACGATGTTGAACACCTGCTCGAAGCCCATCGACTGCAGCAGCCGGGTGATGTCTTCGTGGGTGGTGACGACGGTCGGCAGCAGGCCGACCTTTTGCCGCGACAGGATCGACAGTTTGGCCAGCAGGCCGAGGGTGGTGCTGTCGATGCTGCGGGTTTCGGTCAAATCGATCACGATCGCGTTGAAATTCAACGCGGTGAAGATTTTCTCAATAGTCGCATCCAACGCCGAACACAGGGTCAGGCGAACTTCACCGACGAACTTCAGGACGAAGGTGCCGTCCTGCTCGGCGAACTGGATTCTACCGGTACTCATTGAAGGTTCCTGCTCAACACCAACAGGGCGATATCATCCGGCATCTCCCCTAGCGTGGCCAATCCAAACACTTGCCGCAGACCATCCAGGCTGCCGCCCGCCGACTTCACCCGTTGGGGCAAAGCGGCTTCTTTTTCCTTGAGCGTCGGTTCTGGCAACAGATCCAGAATGCCGTCGGACATCAGCGTCAGGCTGAACGTCGGAGGCAGCTCAAGCACGTGATCTTCGTAGGTGGCCTCATTGAACAGGCCCACCGGCAAACCGCGGCCTTCGAGGTAACGAACACTGTCAGGCGTGTACAACACAGGCAACGGCAGATGGCCGCCGATGCTATAGGTCAACAAACCGGTCTCCTCGTCGATGACTCCACCGACCATTGTGACGTGTTTGCCCAGCTTACAACTGATCAGCCCCCGGTTGATATGACCAAGGACTTCCGAAGGCTTGAATTCCGGCAACGTGCCGTTGCGCTTGGACTCGAACAGCAGGCGCGTGGTCATGAACTTCAGCAGCACCGTGACGAACGCTGACGAGGCGCCATGGCCCGATACGTCGGCCAGGTAGAACGCCACCCGACGCTCGTCGACACGGAAGTAGTCGACAAAATCACCCGACAGGTACAGCGACGGGATGATCTGGTGGGCAAACTGGAACTCGTCGATGCGCCACGGGCTTTCCGGCAGCATGTTCATCTGCACCTGACGACCGGCGTTCTGGTCTTCCTGGAGCAGGTTCAGGCTGGCTTCGAGCTCGCGGTTGGCCTTCTCCAGCTTCTCGCGGTAGCGCTGGTTCTCCAGCAGCAGGCGCGCACGATCCAGCGCGCGACGCACCGAATGCTCGAGCACGGCCAGGTCTTCGAGAGGCTTGATCAGGTAGTCCGCCGCACCCAGGCGCAGCGCCTCGACCGCATCGTTCATCACGCCGGCACCCGAAACGACGATCATCGGCGTTTGCGGTGAGCGCTCGGTGACCTGACGGATGAGTTCGAGACCACCCATCTGCGGCATGCGCAGATCGCAGATGACCAAGTCGGGCTTGTCTTGCTCGAATACCTGAAGACCCTGTTGGCCGTTGCTGGCCTGCAGGACGCTGAAACCACTGTCTTCCAAATAGGCCGCGAGGCTCGCGCGCACTACTTCGTCATCATCGATTATCAGCAGCGTGGCACTGGTTTTTGGCATGTGGGCAAACGGCGCCAGAATTAGGTTGGCGTAGCAGGCGGGGCATCGGCCCGGCTCAGACTACTGGATTCGCTTTCTAGCCTCTCTGCTGCACCGCTTTCGAGCACTGAGCCGGAACGCGATTGCACCAGAGGTGCCCTTCTAAGGCGCAGACGGTACTCCCATCCGCGGGGCGTTTCAAGCATGCGCCGATGGTCGCTTGACGACTTTACTTGTCAAATCACCGAGAGTTATAAGAACAGCTCAAACCGTAACCCAATGGAAGGTCGAAGCCATGAGTCAAACCGGTCGGGACTACAGCGAAAAGCGCGATTTCATCCGCATGCGGGTCGACGCCGATGTGGTGTTGATCCATGAAGGCGATGAGATCGCCGGCGTGTGCATCGACCTCTCTAGCAGTGGCATGCAGGTCGAAGCGCCGCGCCAGTTCGCGGTTGGTGACCGTTTGAGCGTGCGCATCGATTCCGAGCATGCGGCGCTGAGCGGGCTGGAAGCGGAGACCGAAGTGGTCTGGGTCAAGGCCCAGGACGGCGATGGCCAGAAGCTCGGCCTGAGCATTCTGAAGATGAAATAAGCGCACACAAAAAAGGCGGCCTCGCGGGCCGCCTTCCTGTCATCGGTCGAGATTAAAAATCGTCTTCGACGTGACCATCCTTGACCTTGAACTCGCGGTTCTGCAGGTAGGCGTTGCGGATGAAGGTGTATTTGTCGCCGCTGATCAGCTTCTCGCTCGACAGCAGGCTGGCGCGGGTGTCGACGATGTTCAGGCCGAACACCGAGTTACGGACAGGCACGTCGTTGATGTAGCGGTACGGACCGGTGTAGCTGTCGACGTACTTGGACGGTGCATCACGCAGGGTGCTCGGGCCGAGCAACGGCAGCATCACGTAAGGGCCGCTGCTGACGCCCCAGTAACCGAGGGTCTGACCGAAGTCTTCGTCACTGCGATTCAGGCCCATTTTGGTACCGACATCGAAGAAGCCCAGCAGGCCGAAGGTGGTGTTGAAGATGATACGCGCGGTATCGACACCGGCTGCTGCCGGTTTGGCCTGCAGAATGTTGTTCGCCAGGTTGGTGACGTCACCGACGTTGCGGAACATGTTGTGGATGCCGTCTTCGAGGAACTGCGGCGTCACGAACTCATAACCCTGCGCCAGCGGCTTGAGCGCGTAGGTGTCAACGAAGTCGTTGAACTGGAAGATCGGGCGGTTGACGCTTTCCCAAGGGTCTTCTTCCGTTGCAGCGTTGGCGGCGAACGGAACCAGCAGGACGCTGGCACATACACATAGCTGAGCGAGAGGATTGCTCCAGCGCATAGAAAAACTCCTTGGATTTTTACTGGCGCGGGCACCCGGGCCCAGGCGTTAAGAGCGCTAGTATAAGCGCAAAAGCCGTTTTGGGCAGTCCACCCGTGAAGAGTAATGCAGGACGTTTCCAGGGAGCGCCTTCACACACCTGTCATCCAACTGTCACCGGCGTCGCCTAGCCTCATGCCTATTTCAGGGACGTTGCCATGACCCATGCTGAAGTCTTGCCTGTCGCCGCGCCCGGCCTGACCGCCGTGCTGTTCGGACTCAGTGGCTGTCTGGTGGATTTCGGCGCCCGTGCCCATCAACACGCCAGCGTACTGCCCGAGCACGCCGACGCCACACCCGGCGCTCTCGACAGCCTGCTCAGCCTGCAGCGCCAGCAGATTCCCTGTGCGTGGATCGACGAGCTGCCCCCTGCCCTCGCGCACCCCTTGGCGGCCTCTCTGCCGGCGTGGATCAAACCGACGCAATATTCAGCAACAATCAATCCATGGCCCGCACCGAACGCCTGCTGGCAGGCGCTGATGGGTTTGAACGTCAGCTGCCTGGATGGCTGCGTGCTGGTGAGCGGCGAGCCCCGGTTGCTGCAAGCGGGCCTCAACGCCGGGCTGTGGACCATCGGCCTGGCGTCCTGCGGCTCACTGTGCGGCCTGTCGCCGAGCGAGTGGCAAGCGCTGAGCCAGAACGAACGCGACCAACGACGCGGTAAGGCAACCCTGCAGTTGTTCGGGCTGGGCGTGCATTCGGTGATCGATCATCTGGGCGAACTCGACACCTGCCTGGCCGACATCAACCTGCGCCGCCTCAAGGGCGAAAAGCCCTGACCGGGATCATGCAGGTTGCCGCAGAGTGGATTAATCTAAAGGTCAGCCATAGACCTTTGGCGCGCGGCTGCGGTCAATGCCAGTGCCTCTTGATAAAAGGAACCCCACCATGCCCGCCCAAGAACTGCAAAAACAACTCGACACCCTGCGCGAGCAACTGGAGCAGAATCCTCCGCTGTCCGAAGCCGAACGTGAAGATCTGCATGCGCTGATGGCGCAGATCGAATCGGAAATCAAACTGGAGAGCGCCACTCAGGATGCCAGCATCGCCGATGGCGTGAACCTGGCGGTGGACCGCTTTGAACTCGAACACCCGGCCATTGCCGGCACCCTGCGCAATATCGTCAATGCGTTGGGTAGCATGGGGATCTGATTTCCCTCCCCTGAAATGCAAAAAGCCCTGCCAGCGCTGGCAGGGCTTTTTCATTTCCACAATTTGAAACACATTCCAATGTGGGAGCGGGCTTGCTCGCGAAAGCGGTCTGTCAGCCAATGCATCATCAACTGACAGACCGCTTTCGCGAGCAAGCCCGCTCCCACAATTCAGATGTTTATTGACGGACCAGGCGGTGGTTCGGCAGTTGTACCGCTTCAGTGCTGCGATACGGGTTGATATCCAGCCCGCCGCGACGCACATAGCGCGCAAACACCGTGAGCTTCTCCGGCTTCAGCAAACGCTGCAGGTCGAGGAAAATCCGCTCCACACACTGCTCGTGGAAGTCCGAGTGCTGGCGGAAACTGACGATGTATTCCAGCAGACTCGCGTGATCCAGCGCCGCGCCACGATATTCCACCACCACGCTGCCCCAGTCCGGCTGACTGGTCACCGGGCAGTTGGATTTGAGCAGATGGCTATGCACGCTCTCTTCGACAATCTTCGAATCATCGCAACGCAGCAGTTCCGGACGCGGATGCTCATAGTTGCTGACGCTGATGTCCAGATCGTCGATGCACACGCCCGGCAACGCCACGACGCCTTCGGCCTCGACGTCCTTCAGGCTGCGTACCCGTACGCCGACCGGTTTGCCGGCAGCGGCCGACAGGTCCTTGACCAGCGTCGCCTCCAGGCTGGCGATATCGGCAAACGGTGTCTGATTCAGCGAGTTCAGGTACAACTTGAACGACTTCGATTCGATAATGTTCGGCGAATCCGCCGGAATGCTGAATTCACCGATCGCCACCACCGGCTTGCCCGATGGCAACAACCACGACAGTTCGAAGCAATTCCAGAAATCCACGCCTTTATACGGCAGGGTTTCGGCGGTCAGGCCCAGCTCGGCCCATTTCGCGGTGCGCGGAATCGGGAACAGCAGGGACGGCGTGTACGTGGCGATGTATTCGCTGGATTTGCCCAGCGGCGAATGTTCGGCTGCGGGATGCATGGCGGAAACCTGACTGAAGAATCAGCGGATTCTATCAGCCTTTGCGCCCGCCTTTGAGTGCTTACTGACTGACAGTCAGTTTGCCGACCATGCCCGCCTGGTAGTGACCGGGAATATTGCAGGCAAATTCCAGGCTGGTGGCCTTGCTGAAGGTCCAGGTCAGCTCGGCGGTCTTGCCCGGCTCGACCAGCACGCTGTTGGGGTCGTCGTGCTTCATGCCGTGGCCCATGCTGCCGTGATCCATGCCCGCCATGTCGTGGGACATTTCTTTCATGCCGGTAGGCGTGAGCATGCCGCTTTGCTGCATCTGCAACATTTCCTGCTGGTGCTGGTCATGCATCGCGGCGTCACCGAGGTTGAATTCGTGCAGCAACTGGCCTTTATTCACCAGCACAAAGCGAACCGTCTCACCGGCCTTGACCTGAATCGCCTTGGGATCGAACGACATGTCGTTCAGTACAACTTCAATGCTGCGAGTAGCCTTGGCTGCTGGTGCCGGTTGGCCGAAATCATAGCTGTGCGCGGGTGCGGCCCAGACAGGTGAACTCAGCGCCAGCACACAGGCGGCGACGGCCAGAGGGTTGCGCAAAAACATAGTCATACTCCAACAAGATAAGGTTCAGCCTGTGGGAAACTCTAGCCCGCCTGCGCTGGCAGCTACCTGACAGGCAGATTACAACTTTGTCAGGTTGGCGCGTGTCGCCTGCTCCCACGGTATAACGCTTTTGTTCCTACAACCCGAGTCGCCCATGAAACTGCTGATCGTCGAAGACCAACCGAAAACCGGCCACTACCTGCGCCAGGGCCTGACCGAGGCCGGCTTCAACACAGAACTGGTGGCCGACGGCGTCAGCGGTCAGCAACTGGCGTTGAACGGGGATTATGCGCTGTTGATTCTCGACGTGATGCTGCCCGGGCGCAGTGGCTGGCAGATTCTGCAGGCGGTGCGCAACGCCGGCCTCGACACGCCGGTACTGTTTCTCACCGCCAAGGACGCCGTGGAAGACCGGGTGCACGGCCTCGAACTCGGCGCCGACGATTATCTGGTCAAACCCTTCGCCTTCTCCGAACTGCTGGCCCGGGTGCGCAGCCTGCTGCGCCGGGGCAGCGCCCTGCCCCAGGAAACCAGTCTGCAACTGGCCGACCTGCGTCTGGACCTGATTCGCCGTCGGGTCGAACGCAGTGGTCAGCGCATCGACCTGACCGCCAAGGAGTTCGCCTTGCTGGAAATGCTCCTGCGCCGCCAGGGTGAAGTGCTGCCGAAATCGCTGATTGCCTCGCAAGTCTGGGACATGAACTTCGACAGCGACACCAACGTGATCGAAGTGGCGATCCGTCGCCTGCGCCTGAAAATCGACGATGACTTCCCCAATAAACTGATTCACACCGTGCGCGGCATGGGTTACGTGCTTGAAGAGCGTCCAGCCTGATGCGTCGCCTGTCGCTGAGTTCTCGTCTGGCTCTGCTGTTTGCCGCGTGCACCGCCGTGGTCTCGCTGTTCGCCGGGGTGCTGTTCAGCCGCGCCAGCGAGGCGCACTTCATTGAGCTCGATCAGCAATTGCTGGACGGCAAGCTGATCGGTTTGCGCCGAGCCTTGCAGGATGTGCAACCGGCTCAGCGTGAGGCGCGGCTGGCGGATGAGCTGAGCCGTCAGGCCGATCTGGCGCTGCGTATTACCGGCAGTGACGGCCAGCGCTGGTACGACAGCTCGATCAATTTACCGCAGGACTTGCCGCAACAGCCGGGCCTGTCGACCATCAGCCATGACGGCGCCGACTACCGCGTGCTCAACGCCCCGCTCTACCCTGACAAAACCGACTCGCCACAGCTCACTCTGCTGCTGGACATCACCCATCACCAGCACTTCCTGCAGCGCATGCAGCATCTGATCTGGCTGACCGTCGGCTTGTCGGCCCTGGCCACCGCGCTGCTCGGCGCGTGGGCCGCGCGCAGCGGTTTGCGTCCGTTGCGCCGTATGAGTGCGGTCGCCCGTGGGATTTCCGCACAATCACTGAATGCCCGACTGCCGGAAGCGCAAATGCCGCCAGAGCTTGCTGAAATGGCCCACAGCTTCAACGCCATGCTCGGACGCCTCGATGACTCGTTTCAACGGCTGTCGGCGTTCTCTGCCGACATCGCCCATGAACTGCGCACACCGCTGTCGAACCTGCTGACCCACACCCAAGTCACCCTCACCCGCCCACGGCCAATCGAGGATTACCGCGAAGCCCTGCACAGCAACCTCGAAGAACTGCAATGGATGGCGCAACTGGTCAACGACATGCTTTATCTGGCCAAGGCTGACCACGGTTTGCTGATGCCCAAGCGTGAGGCACTGGAACTGGCAGATGAGAGCGATGTGTTGCTGGAGTTTTTCGCGCCACTGGCCGAGGACGCCGGGGTGACACTGAGCCGCGAAGGTCATGCGCGTATAGAAGGCGATCGCAGCATGCTGCGCCGGGCCTTGTCGAATCTGCTGGATAACGCGCTGCGCTTCACCCCGGCGTCAGGCAGCGTGCGCCTGTCCATCGTCGATCAACCGCACATAGCGCAGGTGTCGGTGGAGAACAGTGGCGAAGGCATTTCGGCAGAGTTGTTGCCACGGCTGTTTGACCGGTTTTATCGAGCAGATCCGGCGCGGCAGGAAGGCAGCAGTGAACATGCGGGGCTGGGGCTGGCGATTACCCAATCGATCGTCCGCGCCCATGGTGGGCAGATTCATTGCGAATCGGCTGCGGGGTGGACGCGGTTTGTGATCGAGTTGCCCAAGAAGGATTGAGGCCGACAGTTCCGGCCCCTTCGCGAGCAGGCTCACTCCTACAGTTGAAATGCATTCCCCTGTAGGAGTGAGCCTGCTCGCGATAGCGGTAATAGAGCTTACGAATATCTCAGCGCATGCGCCGGCTCGATCTTCGCCGCCCGCAACGCCGGGTACACCGTCGCCAGGAAGCTCAGAATAAAGCCCGCCGAGCAGATCAACAGCACATCCCCGCCCTGCAATTCCGAAGGCAGGTTGCTGACGAAGTACACGTCGGAACTGAAGATGTGCTGCCCGGTAACGCGCTCGACCCAGCCAACCATTTCGCTGACGTTCAGCGCCGCGATCACGCCGAGCACGCCACCAATCAATGTGCCGACAATGCCGATCACCGTGCCCTGCACCATGAAGATCGCCATGATCTGCCGTGGCGTGGCGCCGATGGTGCGCAGGATCGCGATGTCTGCGCCTTTGTCGTTCACCACCATGATCAGCGTGGCGATGATATTGAACGCCGCCACCGCGACGATCATCAGCAACAGCAGGCCGATCATGGTTTTTTCCATTTTCATCGCGCTGAACAGGCTGCCCTGGGTGTGAGTCCAGTCGTCAGCCTTGAACTCATCGCCCAGGCCTGCGGCGATGTCCGAGGAGACTTTCGGCGCGGCGTACAGATCCTTCACCGCAAGGCGCACACTCTGCACCTGATTCGGCTGCCAGTGCTGCATGGTCGCGGCATCGGCCACGTGGATCAGGCCCATCGAACCGTCCAGTTCGGCGCCGACCTTGAACACACCGACCACGTTCAGGCGCTGCATGCGCGGGGTAATGCCCCCCGGTGCGGTGCTGACTTCCGGCACGATCAGAGTGATCTTGTCGCCGACGTTGAGGCGGAAGCGCCGCGCGGTGATTTCACCGATCACTACACCGAACTCGCCCGGCTTCAGGTCATCGAGACGTCCCTGCACAATGTGCTGGGCCACAATCGACACCTTGCCTTCCTGGGCCGGGTCGACGCCGCTGATCTGGATCGGCTGCATCAAACCCTTGTAAGACAGCATGCCTTCCATCTCGGTGAACGGCACGGCGGCGGTCACTTCCGGATTTTTCAGCGCGGCGGCGGCGACCGGCTGCCAGTCATCGATCGGCTTGACGCCAACGATGGTCGCGTGCGGCACCATGCCAAGGATGCGCGAGCTCATTTCGCGCTGGAAGCCGTTCATCACCGACAGCACCACGATCATCGCCAGCACGCCGAGGGCGAGCCCGATCATCGAAGTCATCGAGATGAACGAAACAAAGCGATTGCGGCGCTTGGCGCGGGTATAGCGCGTGCCGATAAAGATCGATAACGGTCTGAACATTCGCTGGGGCACCGTATAAAAATAAAAGACCCGATGCCTTACACAGGCACCGGGTTTCGGTCGGTCAAATGGCGGTCAGGCAACCTTCTTGCAACTGCAGGACGCGGTCCATCTGGCGGGCCAGGTTCATGTCGTGAGTCACCACCAGGAACGCCGTGCGCATTGAAGTGCTGAGTTCCAGCATCAAGTCCTGGATGCCTTCGGCGGTGTGCGAATCAAGGTTGCCGGTTGGCTCGTCGAGCATCACCAGGCCTGGATTGTTCACCAGCGCACGGGCGATGGCCACACGCTGGCGCTCGCCACCGGACAGCTCGGCCGGTTTGTGCTCCAGACGATGGCCCAGCCCCACCCGCTCCAGCAACGCGGTAGCGCGCTGACGTGCTTGCGGGATCGCGGTCTTGCCGATCAGCAGCGGCATACAGACGTTTTCCAGCGCGGTGAATTCCGGCAGCAAGTGGTGGAACTGGTACACGAACCCCAAGGCACGGTTACGCAGCAGGCCACGCTTCTTCTCGCTCAGCGCCGACAGTTCTTCGCCGTCGAGCCAGACACTTCCCTCGGTCGGCGTGTCGAGACCGCCCAGCAGGTTGAGCAAGGTACTTTTGCCCGAACCGGATTTGCCAACGATCGCCACACGCTCGCCGGGGTGCAACTCCAGTTGCAGACCGGCCAACACTTGCACCGACTCCGGGCCTTCCTCGTAGGACTTACCCAGCTTGCGGCAGCTCAAGATTGCTTTATCACTCATGCCCGACTCACTCATAACGTAGCGCCTCCGCCGGCTGGGTGCGCGCAGCACGCCAGGCGGGATACAGGGTGGCGAGGAAACTCAGGACCAACGCAGCAGCGCAGACCATGACCACGTCCTGGCTCTGCACCTGCGACGGCAGGTAATCAATGAAATACACATCGGCGTTGAGGAACTTGTGGCCGATCAGCCCTTCGAGGGCGGAAATCGCCGCACTGACGTTGAGCGCAGCGAGAATACCGAGCACCGCACCAATCGCCGTACCGACCACGCCGATCACGGTGCCCTGCACCATGAACGTGCGCATGATCGTCCCCGGCGTAGCGCCGAGGGTGCGCAGAATGGCGATGTCGCTCTTCTTGTCATTTACCACCATCACCAGCGTGGAAATGATGTTGAACGCAGCCACCGCGACGATCAGCAGCAACAGCAGACCGATCATGGCTTTTTCCATGCGGATCGCCTGATACAGGTTGCCGTGGGTGCGGGTCCAGTCGCGGGCGTAGTAATGGTCTTCGCCCAGTTGCTGGGCGATGGTCCAGGCCACGCGCGGCGCCTGGAACAGATCATCGAACTTCAACCGGATGCCCTGCACCTGATCAGGCTTCCAGCGGTGCATTTTCGCCAGATCCTGCAGGTTGGTGACGCCCAGATAGCCGTCCAGCTCACCGGCGCCGACATGAAAAATGCCGACCACGGTGAAACGCTTCATGCGCGGGAACATCCCGGCCGGGGTCACGCTGACCTCCGGCGCGACGAAGGTGACCTTGTCACCGAGGCCCACGCCGAGCTTGGTCGCGGCCTTGTCGCCGATGACGATGCCGAAGCTGCCCGCCGTCAAATCGTCGAGTTTGCCCTGCTTCATGAAGTTGTCGATGATCGACACATTGCGCTCGAGCGCGGGGTCGATGGCGTTGAGCAACACCTTGGACACCTGGCCGTTGTTGGTCAGCAAGCCCTGCATCTGAGTAAACGGCGCAACCGCCGTCACCTCAGGGTTGCGTTTGACCTTGGCGGCCAGGCTCTGCCAATCGTTGATCGGTTCGCCGGTTTCAAGAGTTGCGTGGGGCACCATGCCCAACACGCGGGTGCGCATCTCATGATCGAAGCCGTTCATCACCGAAAGCACCACGATCATCACGATCACGCCGAGGGCGAGCCCGATCATCGAAGTCAGGGAAATGAATGACACAAAATGATTGCGACGCTTTGCACGGGTATAACGCGTGCCGATAAATACGAAGAGAGGTCTGAACATGTCGGGGCTTGTTCGGAGGGAAAAGAAACGTCCTTGTGGCGGGGGTCGATAACCAGCTTTACACTCAGACCACCGCCGCTACCATGGGTTCGCCATGTCGACATTAGATGAAGAAGATCGCCGCGAATACTACCGTATCGAGGACATGATCGCACTGGAAATTCGGCCCCTGTCCGCTCCCGAAGCCGCAGGCCAGGAAGTGTTGCAGGATGCTTCCCCGCTGTTCAACCTGCTCAGCGAACTGCACCTGAGCGAATTCGAGTCGCAGCACCTGTTACGCCAGATCAGCGAGCGCGACCGGGCGATCGCCGCGTTTCTCAAATCCCAGAACAAACGCATCGACCTGCTCAGCCAGGTGGTCGCCCTGACCGTGCTCGGCCATATCGGCGAGCCGCAACCGGTGATCATCTCCGAAGGCGGGATCGACTTTCAGCACCCGACCCCGATTGCCACTGGCGCACACCTGTCGGTGAAACTGGTGCTGATGCCGCAGGCACTGGGCCTGCTGCTGCGCGCCCGCGTCACTCATTGCGATCGCAAGGGCGACGGCTACGACGTCGGCACCGAGTTCGAACACTTGACCGACGCCCAGCGCCAGTTGCTCGCCCGCTATATCTTGCAGAAACAGGCCCAGGAACGACGCCTGGCCCGTGAACAGAACGAATCAGGCATTTAAATTAAGGAAGCACCGTGACCCTCATCTACGGCCACCGCGGCGCCAAGGGCGAAGCACCGGAAAATACCCTGACCAGTTTTCAGGAATGTCTCAAGCACGGCGTACGCCGTTGCGAACTGGATCTGCACCTGTCCAAGGACGGCGAGCTGATGGTGATCCACGACCCGACCCTCAAGCGCACCACCGACCGGCGCGGCAAGGTGGTCGAGCACACCGCCGCCGAACTGGTGACCTACGACGCGCGCAAGGGCGGCCCGGGCTGGATCAAACCGTGCCCGATTCCGACCCTGGAAGAATTGTTCGAGCAGTGTGATTTCGAGCACTGGCAACTGGAAGTCAAAAGCGCTTCACGCACCCGCGCCGCGACTACCGTACTGGCGATTCGCGAAATGGCCCAGCGTCATGGCCTGCTGGACAAGGTCACCATCACTTCGAGCTCGCGGGAAGTGCTGAAAGCGGCGCTGGACCTGGTACCGGACGTGTCGCGTGGACTGGTGGCCGAATACGCCTGGCTCGACCCGCTAAAGGTCGCGGCCAGCTATGGCTGTGAGATTCTGGCTCTGAACTGGACGCTGTGTACGCCGGAACGCCTGCAGAAGGCGCAGCGTCAGGGGCTGCATGTCTCGGTGTGGACCGTCAACGAGCCTGCGCTGATGCGCAGACTCGCTGACTTCGGCGTTGACAGCCTGATTACAGACTTTCCCGGTTTGGCCACTGCCACCCTTGAGAATTGCTGAAATCGGTCTCCCCGGCCGGCTCAGGCCACCGGCCGGAGCCCGTCAAAAAAGCCGGTTGAGGCCGTCGTACGCCGCTACCCGATAGGCTTCGGCCATGGTCGGGTAGTTGAACGTGGTGTTGACGAAGTACTTCAGCGTATTCAACTCGCCCGGCTGGCTCATGATCGCCTGACCGATGTGCACGATCTCCGACGCCTGATAACCGAAGCAGTGGACGCCCAGCACTTCCAGGGTTTCACGGTGGAACAGGATCTTCAGCATGCCTTGCGGCTCGCCGGCGATCTGCGCACGCGCCATGCTCTTGAAGAACGCCTTGCCGACTTCGTACGGCACCTTGGCCTGGGTCAGCTCCTGCTCGTTCTTGCCGATCGAACTGATCTCCGGAATGGTGTAGATACCGGTCGGCACGTCATTCACAAAGCGCCAGCTACCGTTATCAACGATGCTGCCGGCAGCCGAACGACCCTGGTCGTGGGCCGCACTGGCCAGGCTCGGCCAGCCGATCACGTCGCCGGCGCCGTAGATGTTCGGCACGCAAGTGCGGTAGGCCTCGTCGACTTCGATCTGGCCACGGCTGTTGACCTTGACCCCGATGTTTTCGAGACCGAGCTGGTCGGTGTTGCCGGTACGGCCGTTGCACCAGAGCAAGGCGTCGGCCTTGATCTTCTTGCCGGACTTGAGGTGCAGGATAACCCCGTTATCGACGCCCTCAACGCGATCGTAATCTTCGTTGTGGCGCACGGTGATGTTGTTGTTGCTGAAGTGGTAGCTCAGCGCCTGGGAGATTTCCGAGTCGAGGAAGCTCAACAACTGACCGCGGTTGTCCACCAGTTCAACCAATACACCCAGACCGCTGAAGATCGAGGCGTATTCGCAACCGATCACGCCAGCGCCGTAAACGATCAGTTTGCGCGGGGTGTGGCCGAGGCTGAGAATGGTGTCGCTATCGTAGATGCGCGGGTGATTGAAATCGATGTCCGCCGGGCGATAAGGGCGCGAACCGGTGGCGATGATGATGTGCTTGGCCACCAGCTTCTCGACTACACCGTTGGCGCAGACCACTTCGATGGTTTGCTCGTCGGCGAAGCTGCCGGTGCCGAAGAACACGTCGACGCGGTTACGGGCGTAGTAGCCGGTGCGCGAAGCGACTTGTTTGGAAATGACTTTCTCGGCGCTTTTCAACACGTCCGGGAAGGAGAACCAGCGTGGTTCGCCGATCGCCCGGAACATCGGGTTGGTGTTGAACTGCATGATCTGCCGCACCGAGTGACGCAGGGCCTTGGACGGGATGGTTCCCAGGTGGGTGCAGTTGCCGCCGACCTGGCGACGGCTGTCGACCATTGCCACCTTGCGCCCCGCTTTGGCGGCGTTCATTGCCGCGCCCTCTCCCGCCGGGCCGGAACCCAACACCACCACGTCGTAGTTGTAGACAGCCATGCGTACTCCTCAGAACAGGCCGCGGTGCCAGCAGCACCGGCGGCTAAATCACGCCGAATCGCGGCGCGAAGGAACAATTGGGGGTCAGTAAAGAACCCGGACACAGTCTATAGAAGCGTCAACGCCGCGCACATTAACCCTTGGTCGCGTCGTAGGCTACTTTTGCCTGCACTACAACGCCAGCTTTCGTACTGTTTTCAGTCAACTTTTGCGCCACTGAGGCGTTCGAAAGCCGCACTGGTGCGGATTACAAAACCTGTATCGGCACGAATCACGAAGAATGCACCAATGTCATGTTTTTCGGCATAGTCCCAAGCCCGTTCAGGCCCGAGAATCAGCAACAGCGTCGATAGTCCATCGGCCATCAACGCTGAAGGATGAATTACCGTGACTGACGCCAGGTTATGTAGGACCGGTGCCCCGCTCCGTGCATCGAAGGTGTGGGAATAGCGCCGGCCGTTCTGCAGGAAATAGTTGCGGTAATCACCGGAGGTGGACACCCCGTAGCCATCGACCTGAATGATCCGTTCGGCCACCTGTTGATCGTCTCGCGGCTCTTCCAGCGCAATACGCCAGGATGAGCCATCAAGCTTCTTGCCCTTGGCCTTTAGCTCACCGGTGGCTTCGGCGAGATAGTCATGGATGCCCATCGACTCGAGCCTGGCGGCGATGGTGTCGACCGCGTAACCGGCGGCGATGCTGTTGAAGTCGACTTCGACAGCGCCGTCCTTGCACAAGCGGTCGCCGTCAATATGCAAATGGCGGTAGCCGACTCGCTGCAGGGTTTCGGCCAGCGCGGCGGAGTCGGGGACTTTCTCTTCACGCCCTTGCGGGCCGAACCCCCACAGGTTCATCAGCGGTTCGACAGTCAGGTCGTAGGAACCTTCGCTTTGCTCCGACAGCTGTTCGCCGACACGGACCAATTCGAGCACGGCAGCCGGCATGGTCTGACAGCTGTTCGCTGGCAAGGCATTGAAGCGCTCTATGTCAGAGTCATTGCGATAGGTCGACATCTGCCGATCCACTTTCGCGAGGATAGCCTCCACTTCCCGGCGAACTTGCGCCGGTTCGGCAATACCCGAGTGCCGCACGTACTTGATCGAATACGTGCTGCCCATGGTCGGGCCCCCAAAGCTTTCCATGGACTCACCGTTGCCACAGGCAGCGAGGACAACCGCCACACTCACAAGCCAAACCCACCGTCCAGTGAACAATTCTTCATCTCCCCATAAAAGCGCGCCAGCCATTATGGATCAAAGGCCCGCACGCTCCCCAACGGATGCAACGCGTCATAAGAAACCAATAATGAGTAACTGAAAATGTCCTCGACCACGGGCAAAGGCAAAGCGATTTTTCGCGTTGTCAGCGGCAATTTTCTCGAGATGTTCGACTTTATGGTCTATGGCTTCTACGCCACGGCCATCGCCAAAACCTTCTTCCCGGCCGACAGCGCCTTCGCTTCCCTGATGCTGTCCCTGGCCACCTTCGGTGCCGGTTTCCTGATGCGTCCGCTGGGCGCGATCTTCCTTGGTGCCTACATTGACCGTCACGGTCGTCGCCAGGGCCTGATCATTACCCTTGCGTTGATGGCCGCCGGTACGATCCTGATCGCCTGCGTGCCGGGCTATGCCACTCTGGGTGTCGCAGCGCCGTTGATCGTGCTGTTCGGTCGCTTGCTGCAAGGCTTCTCGGCCGGCGTCGAGCTGGGCGGTGTTTCGGTGTATCTGGCGGAAATCGCCACGCCGGGCCGCAAAGGCTTTTTCGTCAGTTGGCAGTCCGCCAGCCAGCAGGCGGCGGTGGTGTTTGCCGGCCTGCTCGGAGTGGGTCTCAACCACTGGCTGAGCCCGGAACAGATGGGTGACTGGGGCTGGCGCGTGCCGTTCCTGATCGGCTGCATGATCGTTCCGGTGATCTTCGTCATTCGTCGTTCGCTGGAGGAAACCCCGGAATTCCAGGCGCGCAAACATCGCCCTACCCTGCGGGAAATCGTCCGCTCAATCGGTCAGAACTTTGGCATCGTCATCGCCGGCATGGCGCTGGTGGTGATGACCACGGTTTCGTTCTACCTGATCACCGCCTACACCCCGACCTTCGGCAAGGCTGAACTGCATCTGTCGGATTTCGACGCGCTGCTGGTGACCGTGTGCATCGGTCTGTCGAACTTCTTCTGGCTGCCGGTGATGGGCGCGGTGTCCGACAAGATCGGGCGCAAACCCCTACTGCTGGCGGCGACGATTCTGGCGATCCTGACCGCCTACCCGGCGCTGTCGTGGCTGGTGGCGAACCCGAGCTTCAGTCATCTGCTGATCGTCGAACTGTGGCTGTCGTTCCTGTACGGCTCGTACAACGGCGCAATGGTGGTGGCGCTGACCGAAATCATGCCGGTGGAAGTGCGCACCACCGGATTCTCGCTGGCCTATAGCCTGGCGACGGCGACCTTTGGTGGCTTCACGCCAGCAGCCTGTACTTATCTGATCCATGTGCTGGACAACAAGGCTGCGCCGGGGATCTGGCTCAGCGGTGCGGCGGTGCTGGGACTGATTGCGACGCTGGTGCTGTTCCGTGGCAATAAGCATGAGCTGCGGACTGCGCAAGCGGCCGTGGCAGGTGGCGCCCGATAAAACGCCTTCGGGAGCAAGCCCCCTCCCACAAGGTCCGGTGGTGCCAACATGATTGTGTGAACACCGCCAAACCTGTGGGAGGGGGCTTGCTCCCGAAGAGGCCGGTACAGGCAATAAAGATTCAGCAGGCATAAAAAAACGCCCCGACCTAAGTCGGGGCGTTTTCATTTGCAGCGAAGGCTTAGCGCGGGAACGCTGGCGGGTTTACACCGGCCATGTCTTCCATCACGCGAACCACCTGGCAGCTGTAGCCGAACTCGTTGTCGTACCAGACGTACAGCACAACGCGGTTGTCCTGAACGATGGTCGCTTCAGCGTCGACCACACCGGCGTGACGCGAACCCACGAAGTCAGTGGACACCACTTCCTGCGAGTTGACGAAGTCGATTTGCTTGTGCAGATCGGAGTGCAGCGCCATGTAGCGCAGGTACTCGTTCATCTCTTCACGGCTGGCGGCTTTCTCAAGGTTCAGGTTGAGAATGGCCATCGACACGTTTGGCGTCGGAACGCGGATCGCGTTACCGGTCAGCTTGCCGGCCAGCTCAGGCAGGGCCTTGGCAGCGGCGGTGGCAGCACCGGTCTCGGTGATGACCATGTTCAGCGCGGCGGAACGGCCACGGCGATCGCCCTTGTGGAAGTTGTCGATCAGGTTCTGGTCGTTGGTGTACGAGTGAACGGTTTCGACGTGACCGTTGATGATGCCGAACTTGTCATTCACAGCCTTCAACACCGGCACGATGGCGTTGGTGGTGCAGGAAGCGGCGGACACGATCTTGTCGTCAGCGGTGATTTCGTTGTGGTTGATACCGTGAACGATGTTCTTCAGCTTGCCTTTGCCAGGCGCGGTCAGAACAACGCGAGCGACACCCGGGCATTGCAGGTGCTGACCCAGGCCATCGGCGTCACGCCATACTCCGGTGTTGTCCACCAGCAGCGCGTCTTTGATGCCGTACTGGGTGTAATCCACCTCGGTCGGGTTCTTCGCGTAGATCACCTGGATCAGGTTACCGTTGGCGGTGATGGTGTTGTTTTCTTCGTCGATGACGATGGTGCCGTTGAACGGACCGTGCACCGAATCGCGACGCAGCAGGCTGGCGCGTTTGGTCAGGTCGTTTTCGGCGCCTTTGCGCACGACGATGGCACGCAGACGCAGACCGTCGCCACCACCGGTTTTCTCGATCAGGATGCGCGCCAGCAGACGGCCGATACGACCGAAGCCGTACAGCACAACGTCAGTGCCTTTACGGGCCGAAGCGTTTTGCTGACCAACCACGTCAGCCAGTTCTTCACGAACGAACTGCTCGGCGCTGCGGCCGTTGCCTTCGCTGCGGAATTTGAACGCCAACTTGCCCAGGTCTACCGAAGCCGCGCCGAGCTTGAGCTCGCTCATGGCTTTCAGCAGAGGGAATGTTTCGTGGACGGAGAGTTCGCTATCGTCGGAGGAACGGTGGCGAGCAAAGCGATGAGCTTTGAGAATCGCGATGACAGACTGGTTGATCAGGCTGCGGCCATAGATCGAGCTCACCACGTTGTTATTGCGGTAGAGCTGACCGATAAGCGGAATCATCGCTTCTGCGAGTGCTTCACGGTCGATCCATTCACCAAGACACTGGTCGGGCTTCTGAGTCACGGGAACCTTCCACATGTAGGGGCAGAAAAAAGGGGCTACATTATGCCGCCGAGAACCTCTTGTAGCAATGCGCGCTTGTCGCGCAATCGGTAACAAAATTCCGTTCAAAAAAATTACGCCCCGCGCCAGCCCAGTAAAACCGGGGCTTCCAGCGCAGTCAATTTTTCGACGACTGTTAGACGATGTCTGTAACCCTCCGTAACACCAGTCGATTTCGGCACTACATAACCACTAAAAAAGTGCTCGTTTTTATGGTTACCACTACATTTTGCGCAAAGCGCGAAGATAGACGCAGTCTGCAACTGACAGCCGGCACCTGACGCCGCTACAATTACCGACTTTGTCGCAAAGCCTGGAGCTCAACCTTCCGTGCCCGTTCTGCGTCTACCGCTTCTCCCTGCCGCGGCAGGTAAACAGCATTGGGGCAACCTGCCCGGTGCTGCCCTCAGCCTGGCGATTGCCGAGGCTGCCAGCGCTGCCAAGCGCTTCACCCTGCTACTGACCGCCGACAGCCAGAGTGCCGAACGGCTGGAACAGGAGCTGAGTTTCTTCGCCCCGGATTTGCCCGTACTGCATTTCCCCGACTGGGAAACCCTGCCGTACGATCTGTTCTCGCCGCACCAGGACATCATTTCCCAGCGCATCGCCAGTCTATATAGGCTGCCGGAGCTGGCGCACGGCGTGCTGGTGGTGCCAATCACCACCGCCCTGCACCGCCTGGCGCCGACCAAGTTCCTGCTCGGCAGCAGTCTGGTGCTGGATGTCGGGCAGAAGCTCGATGTCGAACAGATGCGCTCGCGCCTCGAGGCCAGCGGCTATCGCTACGTCGATACGGTTTACGAGCACGGCGAGTTCACCGTACGCGGCGCGCTGATCGACCTGTTCCCGATGGGCAGCAAACTGCCCTATCGCATCGACCTGTTCGACGACGAAATCGAAACCCTGCGCACCTTCGACCCGGAAAACCAACGTTCCATCGACAAGGTCGATTCGGTCAAACTGCTGCCGGCGCGAGAATTTCCGCTGCAGAAAGATGCGGTCACCCGCTTCAAGGCGCGTTTCCGCGAGCGTTTCGACGTCGACTTCCGGCGCTGCCCGATCTTCCAGGACTTGAGCAGCGGCATCACCCCAGCCGGTATCGAGTACTACCTGCCGCTGTTCTTCGACGAAACCTCGACACTGTTCGATTACCTGCCGCAGGACACTCAAGTGTTCTCGCTGCCGGGCATCGAACAAGCGGCAGAAAACTTCTGGAACGACGTGCGCAATCGCTACGAAGAGCGCCGCGTCGATCCATCGCGCCCTCTATTGCCGCCTGCGGAATTGTTCCTGCCGGTGGAAGACTGCTTCGCCCGCCTCAAGAGCTGGCCACGGGTCGTCGCCAGTCAGCAGGACGTCGAATCCGGTGCCGGCCGCGAGCGCTTCCCGGCGCAGGCACTGCCAAACCTGGCGATCGAAGCCAAGGCCACACAACCACTGGCGGCGCTCTCGACATTCCTCGACGAATTCCCCGGACGCGTGCTGTTCACCGCCGAATCCGCGGGCCGGCGTGAAGTCCTGCTGGAGCTGCTGGAACGGCTGAAGCTGCGGCCGAAAACCGTCGACAGCTGGCCGGACTTCGTTTCGAGCAAGGATCGCCTGGCGATCACCATCGCGCCGCTCGACGAAGGCTTGATGCTCGATGACCCGGCGCTGGCGCTGGTGGCCGAGAGCCCGCTGTTCGGTCAGCGCGTCATGCAGCGTCGTCGCCGGGAAAAACGCGCCGACGCCAACAACGACGCGGTAATCAAGAACCTCACCGAACTGCGCGAAGGCGCGCCGGTGGTGCACATCGATCACGGTGTTGGACGTTATCTGGGCCTGACGATTCTGGAGATCGACAACCAGGCGGCCGAATTTCTTACCCTGGAATATGCGGAGAACGCCAAGCTCTACGTGCCAGTGGCCAACCTGCACCTGATCGCCCGTTACACCGGCAGCGATGACTCACTGGCGCCGCTGCACCGCCTCGGCTCCGAGACCTGGCAGAAAGCCAAGCGCAAAGCCGCCGAACAGGTGCGCGATGTCGCCGCTGAGCTGCTCGACATCTATGCCCGTCGTGCCGCCCGCGAAGGCTACGCGTTTGCCGACCCGAAAGCCGATTACGCGACCTTCAGCGCCGGTTTCCCGTTCGAAGAAACGCCGGACCAGCAAGCGACCATCGAAGCGGTGCGCGAAGACATGCTCGCGCCAAAGCCGATGGATCGTCTGGTCTGCGGCGACGTCGGTTTCGGCAAGACCGAAGTGGCGATGCGCGCCGCGTTCATCGCCGTGCACGGCGGGCGTCAGGTCGCGATTCTGGTGCCGACCACCCTGCTCGCCCAGCAGCACTACAACAGCTTCCGCGACCGCTTCGCCGACTGGCCAGTGACCGTGGAAGTGATGAGCCGCTTCAAATCGGCCAAGGAAGTCAACGCGGCGATCGCCGATCTGGCGGAAGGCAAGATCGACATCGTCATCGGCACGCACAAGCTGCTGTCCGACGACGTGAAGATCAAAAACCTGGGTCTGGTGATCATCGACGAAGAACACCGTTTCGGTGTCCGGCAGAAAGAACAGCTCAAGGCCCTGCGCAGCGAAGTCGACATTCTCACGCTGACCGCCACGCCGATTCCGCGCACGCTGAACATGGCGGTGTCGGGCATGCGCGATCTGTCGATCATCGCCACGCCGCCGGCGCGACGCCTGTCGGTGCGCACCTTCGTCATGGAGCAGAACAAGAGCACGGTCAAAGAGGCCCTGCTGCGTGAACTGCTGCGCGGTGGGCAGGTTTACTACCTGCACAACGACGTGAAGACCATCGAGAAGTGCGCTGCCGATCTCGCCGAACTGGTGCCGGAAGCACGGATCGGCATCGGTCACGGACAGATGCGCGAACGCGAACTCGAACAGGTGATGAGCGACTTCTATCACAAGCGCTTCAACGTGCTGATTGCCTCGACCATCATCGAGACCGGCATCGACGTGCCGAGCGCCAACACCATCATCATCGAGCGCGCCGACAAGTTCGGTCTGGCGCAATTGCACCAGTTGCGCGGACGTGTCGGCCGCAGTCACCACCAGGCTTACGCGTACCTGCTGACGCCGCCACGCCAGCAAATCACTTCGGACGCGGAAAAGCGTCTGGAAGCGATTGCCAACACCCAGGATCTGGGCGCCGGTTTCGTGCTGGCGACCAACGACCTGGAAATCCGTGGCGCCGGCGAACTGCTGGGCGATGGCCAGAGCGGGCAAATTCAGGCCGTGGGTTTTACGTTGTACATGGAGATGCTCGAGCGCGCGGTGAAGTCGATCCGCAAGGGCGAGCAACCGAATCTCGATCAACCGCTCGGCGGTGGCCCGGAGGTCAACCTGCGTGTGCCGGCGCTGATTCCGGAAGACTATCTGCCGGACGTTCACGCCCGCCTGATTCTGTACAAGCGCATCGCTTCGGCCACCGACGAGGAAGGCCTGAAGGATCTGCAAGTGGAGATGATCGATCGTTTCGGCCTGCTGCCGGAGCCGACCAAGAATCTGGTGCGCATCACCGCGCTGAAGTTGCAGGCCGAACAACTGGGCATCAAGAAAGTCGACGGTGGCCCGCAGGGTGGACGCATCGAGTTCGCCGCGCAGACGCCGGTCGACCCGATGACCTTGATCAAACTGATCCAGACTCAGCCAAAACGCTACAAATTCGAAGGCGCCACGATGTTCAAGTTCCAGGTGCCGATGGAACGCCCGGAAGAGCGCTTTAATACTGTAGAGGCGCTGTTCGAGCGCCTCCTCCCGAAAACTGTTTGAAGGACGCCGCATGCGCCTGTTTCGCTCACTGACTTTGCTACTTGCCTTGGTAGCCCCTTCGGTTTTCGCCGATGACCTGTATCAGGTCGAAATGATTCTGGTCCGCCAGAACGCCGTGCCAGCGATCGTCAGCCGTGCCGCCCCGGAAGACTGGGCCGTCGGCGCTCAACGCCTGGGTGATGACAGCCTGCGCACACCTGCGCTCGGCGACGTTGCCAGCAAACTCAGCGCCAGCGGTGATTACAGTGTGCTGATGCACAAGGCCTGGCAGCAGACCCTCGGCGAAGCGCCGACCAAGGTGGCAGTCAGCGACGGCAAGGAACAGTTCGGCCAGTTCCCGATCGAGGGCACGCTGGAAATGAAACTCGGACGCTTCACCGACGTGAACGCCGACTTCTGGGTCAACCAGATCGACGCCAACGGCATGGTCACTGCCAGCGAACACCTGAAACAGGACAGCCACACCAAAAACGGCCAGCTCAACTATCTCGACAACGGCCACCTGGCGCTGCTGATCAAGATCACATCCCTGACGGCGCCCGCCCCTCGGCAAGCCCCTGAAGCGATTCCGGACTGATCGAAGTCCTTATGTCCCCGCCCCTGAGTAAACCGTTGGCACCCTCCTGGGTCAGCCGATTCAAGGAACAGAGCCTGGAGCGTGGCCGCCGCTACGCCCTGGAAAACCGGGTACGCATCGCGCAGGTGGGCGATGCGACCATTACCGCCAGTTGCGAAGGCTCTGGCGGTAACGTCTACCGTCAGACCATTCACTTGCGCGAGTCAGCCAAAGACACCCTGTTGCTGGTTGACGCCACCTGCACCTGCCCGGTGCGCAATAACTGCAAACACTGCGCCGCAGTACTCCTGCAAGTGCAGGAAACCCTCGAATACCCTGCCGCCGCCAAAGACGCCGAACTGCTGGAAAAACTCCAGGCCGTATTGGAGAACCGCAGCCCCAAAGCGCCGCCGCAAGTGCTGGTGGACAACGTGCAACCGCTGCCGCGCCTGTGGCTGGCGAGTGTCGAGTTCAGCGCGTTCGAGCCGCGCAACGGCAAGATGCAGCGCTATATTCAGCATCGGGCGGCGCTGTCGTTCAGCTATCTGGATGAATACGTCAGCGGGCAGAAAAACAGCGACATTCTGATTCGTCAGGAAACCCAGACCCTGCGGATAAAACGCCATCCGGAAGTGGAACAGTCCTACCGCGAACAGTTAAGAATCCTCGGCTTCCGTATCGCCACGCGCCAGAGCAAAGCGCTGCCGGAAAGCGCCGGCGAGCTGTACGAGATGGTCAACGACAGCGCCTGGCTGACGTTTACCCTCAACGAACTGCCGAAGCTGCGCACCCAAGGCTGGGAATTGCAGATCGACGAGGAGTTCGGTTTCGACCTGACCGCCGTCGACGACTGGTACGCCACCGTCGAACAGGCGCCGGAGCGCGACTGGTTCGATCTGGAACTGGGGATCATCGTCAATGGTGAACGCCTGAGCCTGCTGCCGATCCTGCTCAACCTGATGCGTTCGCACACGGAAATCCTCAACCCGGAACGCCTCGCGCGGCGCCGCGATGACGAGCTGATTCTGGTCAATGTGCCGCAACGCAACAGTGAGCACGGGCCGCTGCAAGTGGCGCTGCCCCTTGGCCGACTGAAACCGGTATTGGCGACGCTGGGCGAGTTCTACTTGCAGGAGCCGGGCGAAACCACCCTGCGCCTGAGCAAGGCCGACGCCACGCGCCTTAATTCGCTGGAAGGCATTCCCCTGCTGTGGGAAGGCGGCGAGCAGATCCGCAGTTTCGCCCAACGTCTGCGCGATATTCGCGATTACACGGCCAAAGCGCCGAAGGGCTTGAACGCGACGCTGCGTCCCTATCAGCTCGAAGGCTTGAGCTGGATGCAGTCCCTGCGTCAGCTTGAGGTCGGCGGGATTCTGGCGGACGACATGGGTCTGGGTAAAACCTTACAGACCCTGGCGCATATTCTCAGTGAGAAAGACGCCGGACGTCTGGATCGACCGTGCATGGTGGTAATGCCCACCAGCCTGATCCCGAACTGGCTCGACGAGGCCGCGCACTTCACGCCGCAACTGAAAGTGGTCGCGCTGTACGGTGCCGGCCGCAAAAAGCATTTCGAGCATCTGGCCGACTTCGACCTGATCCTGACCACCTATGCACTGCTGCCCAAGGACGTCGAACGGCTGGCACAACAGCCGCTGCACGTTCTGGTGCTCGACGAAGCGCAGTACATCAAGAACCCTAACAGCAAGGCCGCGCAGGCCGCTCGCGAACTCAACGCGCGCCAGCGCCTGTGCCTGAGTGGCACACCGCTGGAAAACCACCTCGGCGAGTTGTGGTCGTTGTTCCACTTTCTGCTGCCGGGCTGGTTGGGCGATGTCAAAAGCTTCAATGCCGACTACCGCGTACCGATCGAAAAGCGCGCCAGCGAAGTCAGGCTGCAGCACCTCAATGGGCGGATAAAACCGTTTCTGCTGCGCCGCACCAAGGAACAGGTGGCCACCGAACTGCCGCCCAAAACCGAGATCATCCACTGGGTCGATCTCAATGAGGCGCAGCGCGACGTTTACGAAACCATGCGCCTGGCGATGGACAAGAAAGTCCGCGACGAGATCACTCGCAAAGGCGTGGCGCGTAGCCAGATCATCATTCTTGAAGCCCTGCTCAAGCTGCGTCAGGTCTGCTGCGATCTGCGCCTGGTCAACGATGCCACCCTGCCCGCCCGTGGCAGTACCTCGGGCAAACTCGACAGCCTGATGGAAATGCTCGAAGAGCTGTTCGAAGAAGGTCGGCGGATTCTGTTGTTCTCGCAGTTCACCTCGATGCTGTCACTGATCGAAGACGAACTGAAAAAACGCAACGTGGCCTACGCCTTGCTGACGGGCCAGACCCGCGATCGGCGCACCCCGGTGAAGGAATTCCAGAGCGGCAAGCGTCAGATCTTTCTGATCAGCCTGAAGGCCGGCGGCGTCGGCTTGAACCTGACCGAAGCGGACACGGTGATCCATTACGATCCGTGGTGGAACCCGGCGACCGAGAATCAGGCGACTGACCGCGCCTATCGAATCGGCCAGGAGAAGCCGGTGTTCGTCTACAAGATGATTGCCCGCGGCACGGTGGAAGAGAAGATTCAGCACCTGCA
Organism: Pseudomonas sp. MWU347; assembly: GCF_017947305.1. NCBI lineage: Bacteria > Pseudomonadati > Pseudomonadota > Gammaproteobacteria > Pseudomonadales > Pseudomonadaceae > Pseudomonas > Pseudomonas sp. MWU347. The sequence goes on along the minus strand of NZ_JAFGZB010000017.1, from coordinate 37,666 downwards.
GAAGGAAAAGTCTGACTTGGCAGCAGGCGTACTGGATGGGCGCAAGGCCGGGGACTGGAAACTGCAGAGCGATGATATCGAGGCGCTGTTTGCGCCGTTGCCGGATAAGTTCGACAAGCGTTGAGATGTGCAGTGTTTGCTAGATAGCTTTCGCGAGCAAGCCCGCTCCCACAGTTGGATCGCATTTCCCCTTGTGGGAGCGAGCCTGCTCGCGAACGGATCACCTCGGTTGAAGGTTCAAACTGAAGCTTACTGCCTGGAAGCGGGCAACGGCGCAAACAGCGCTTCGATATCACTCTGTTCCAGTTTGAATCCACCCGTCGTACCACCTTCAAGCACCGCCCCGGCCAGCGCTGCTTTCTCCTGCTGCAACGCTTGTATCTTTTCCTCTACCGTGCCGCGAGCGATCAGCTTGTAAACAAACACCGGATTGTTCTGCCCGATACGATAAGCGCGATCAGTTGCCTGATTCTCCACTGCCGGGTTCCACCACGGGTCGAAGTGGATCACCGTGTCCGCAGCCGTCAGGTTCAGACCGGTACCGCCAGCCTTGAGGCTGATGAGGAACAACGGCACCTTGCCGCCCTGGAAATTCTTGACTGGCGTGCGCCGGTCGGTGGTGTCGCCAGTCAGCAACGAATAACCGATAGCGCGCTGCTGCAACTCCTGCTCGATCAGCGCCAGCATCGAGGTGAACTGGGAGAACAGCAGGATGCGCCGACCTTCGCCGAGCAACTCTTCGAGCATCTCCATCAGGCTGATCAGCTTGCCGCTGCCCGAGCGCAATGCCTTCGCCGTGAGAGGCATGTTGATCAAGCGCAGATCACAGCAGACCTGACGCAGCTTGAGCAAGGCATCAAGAATGATGATTTGACTGCGCGCCACACCACTGCGGGCAATTTCGTCGCGCACTTTTTTGTCCATCGCCACGCGCACCGTTTCATAGACGTCGCGCTGGCCGTCGCTGAGTTCAACCCAATGGATGATTTCGGTTTTCGGCGGCAGCTCAGTGGCGACCTGATCTTTCTTGCGACGCAGCAGAAACGGCTTGATGCGCGCCGTCAGGTGCTGCATGCGCTGGACATTGCCATGTTTCTCGATCGGTGTGCGGTAATCGCGGTTGAAGGATTTGCTGTCGCCCAGCCAGCCAGGCATGAGGAAATGAAACTGCGACCACAGCTCGCCGAGATGGTTTTCCAGCGGCGTGCCGCTCAGACACAAGCGCTGACGGGCCTGCAAGTCACGTGCGGCCTGCGCCGCTTTGCTCAGCGGGTTCTTGATGTTCTGCGCTTCGTCGAGAATCAGCACGCTCCACGACTGCGGCCGCAGCGTTTCAAGATCCCTGGGCAGCAAGGCGTAAGTGGTCAGCACCAAGTCGTATTCGGCGAGATTGGCGAAGTCTTTTTGCCGCCCGGCCCCATGCAGCGCCAGGACCTTCAACTGAGGCGTGAAGCGCTGGGCCTCGTCGAGCCAGTTGGGAATCAGGCTGGTCGGCATCACCGCCAGTGCCGGGCAATCGAGGCGACCGGCGTGCTTTTCCGTGAGCAGATGCGCCAGGGTCTGCAGGGTTTTGCCCAAGCCCATGTCATCGCCAAGAATGCCGCCGACTTCCAGCTCCCGCAGAGTCTGCATCCAGCCAAGGCCTTCGAGCTGATATGGGCGCAGTTGCGCATTAAGGCCGGCCGGCGCAGCAATATGGGTGTGACTGGAATTGTGCAGCCGCTTGGCAAAAGTGCGCAGGCGTTCGCCGCCCTGCCATTCCAGTGGCATGCCATCGAGCATACTCAGGCGCGCGGCGTCTGGAGCAGTCAAGCGCAGCGCATCGCCCTGATGTCCGCCCAGGTACAGCTCGCCCAGCGTCGCCATCAGCGGTTTGACCCGACTCAGCGGCAACGCCACCTTGGCGCCTGCCGGGTCGCCAAAACCGCTGGGCTTGAGTTCGATCAGGAGTTTTTCGTCGTCGCTGCGTTGCGCCAGATTCACCGGGTCGAGCAAACGTGGCTGGGTGCGCAACAGATGCAGAAGGATCGGCAACAAGCTGTAGCGCTCGCCATTGACGACGATGCCCAGTTGCAGATCAAACCATTGATGCCCGGCCTCTTCTTCGACCTCCGCGTACCAGTGTTCGACCGGCTGCACATCGAAATGGAAGCCGGGACTGATTTCGATTTCCCAGTCCGCGGCGCGCAGTGTGGCAAGCCCTTCATGCATGAATCCGAGCCAGGCGGAATCATCCGGCAAAGTGAACATCTCGCCGGGACGATCCATAGCGCTCTTGCGCGTGGCTTTTTTGAAGCCGAGCTTTTGCAGGCTCTGACGCAACTTCTTTTCCATCGCAGGCTGGCGTCGAATGCGCTGGGTTTCAGTGCCATTGAGGATCATCACTTCCGGATTACGATCCACCGCCGGATGACCATTGTAGGTAAACACCAGAGCGGCGCGGTGCTCCAGAACGTATTCCCAGCGCGAACGCTCCCGGCCGCTGACCAAGGTCAGTTGCGGCTGCGGAAGCACGTCATCGATGATTCGTTCGGTGAGCTTATGCGGCGGCGGGATTTTGGTCATCGCGCTCATGCGATGGCTGAACTGCATCGCCTGACGCGCCGGGATGTCTGGGGCGAGGGTCAAATGGCAGGCCAGTTTTTCTTCCAACTCACTGAACAGAGGGCCAACCTGTCGCTGCTCACGATCGAGGTAATAAAGCGGCTCCAGCGCCAGCACGGTTTCCTGCGCAGCCTCGGCACTGCTCCACTGGGCGCGGAACCCACCGTCGGCCTGCTCGGCCCAAGAGAACAGACCCATGCGTTTCGCGCCCGGCGTCAGTGCCTGCAAGTTTTCGAAGTCGAGGAACAGGCGGGAGGTGCACAGGAGCATTTCCAGCAGTTCGGCGCCACTGCTGCCTTCCAGCGGATAGCCGCTGTAATAGGCGTGATGGGAATGCATGGCGACCAACAGCCTGGCAACGCGCAGATCCAGTTCGGACAGATAACCGGGCTGACGCATGAGCATGTCCGCCAGCGAATACATCGGTTTTACTTCGCGTAACTCGCTGTTCTTGAGCTGGGAGACCTTGAAAATATCGAGCAGCCACTTGCCGCTCACTGACGTTGGCTTGAGCTTGTAAAACAGGCGCGTGCCTGCGGTTTGCGCGCCTTCTCCGATGGGCTTGGCCGGCACGGGAATGGTCGAAAGCCAATGTTCCAGCGCCCGCCCCAACTGGGCCTGAGCGTCACTTTCGGACGCTTCATGATCACGGCCCTGCAGGTGATAGAGCACCGCAGCGCAGTGTTTGCAGTCGATTGAGACAGGACAGGTGCACAGGCAACGCAAGGTGACGGAACCCAGCCGATCTTCGGACAGGTAAATGGTTTGTTCATACGCCTGATCTTCCGAACCGACGCAGAACGCCTCGATCTTTCTGTCATCGATCTCGATGATCTCTACCCGATCATCGACAGCATAAGCACGGGCCTTGGCCAACGCCTTGCTACTGAATGCGTGAGTCCATGCCAGCCCTTTAAGCCGCTCGATGAAACTGCTCATGGACAGTCCTTAGCTGGCCAACACCCGCGCCAACGTCGATTTCACCTTGCCCATCCCGTCATGCAGCGCCTGCTCGATCTCGGCCATGGTGATCACCGCCGTGGTCTTGCCTGCTGCCGGATTCACCACCAGCGACAGGCAGGCGTAATCCAGATCCAGCTCACGGGCCAATGCCGCTTCCGGCATGCCGGTCATGCCGACGATGTCGCAACCGTCACGCTCCAGACGCACGATCTCCGCCACGGTTTCCAGACGCGGGCCCTGGGTGCAGGCATACACGCCCTGATCGCTGTATTCGCAGCCTTCGGCAGCCAGCGCGGCGATCAGTTGCTGACGCAGCGACTCGCTGTAAGGGAAGCTGAAATCGATGTGGGTGACGTGCTCCAGATCATCGGCGAAAAACGTGTGTTCGCGACCGCTGGTGTAATCGACGATCTGATGCGGCACACAGAAATGCCCGGTACCCATGGCCGGATGGATCCCGCCCACCGCGTTGACCGCGATGATCGCCTCGGCGCCGGCCTGCTTCAGCGCCCACAGGTTGGCACGGTAGTTGACCTTGTGCGGCGGGAAACGATGGGGATGGCCGTGACGGGCGAGGAACAGAACTTCCTTGCCGGCATATTCCCCGATCTGCACTTCAGCCGACGGCGAACCGTAAGGCGTATCCACCGCCAACGACTGACGAATGCTCAGGCCTTCGAGCTGGGTCAGGCCGGTGCCACCGATGATTGCGTAAACCGTCATAGCAAAAATCCTTAATCGATCAGTTGAGCGTCTTTGAGCGCGCCGATGGCGGTGAGCCAGCGCGGATCCTGACGGTAGTCGGTGCTGGCGAACGCCTGCCCGCGCATTCGCGCAATGCGTGCGGACGGCTTGACCTTCATCCGTTGCGCAGCACTCAGGGCCAGTTCGGCCGCAGCGCGGTCATTGCACACCAGGCCCATGTCGCAACCGGCAGTCAACGCGGCTTCGATCCGGCTGGCAGCGTCGCCGACCACGTGGGCGCCGGCCATCGACAGGTCGTCGCTGAAGATCACGCCGTCAAACTGCAACTCGCCGCGCAGGATGTCCTGCAACCAGCGACGGGAGAACCCGGCCGGCTGCGAATCGACTTGCGGATAGATGACGTGCGCCGGCATGACCGCAGCGAGTTGCTTGCTGAGTCTGGCGAACGGTACGAGGTCGTTGGCGCGGATCTCGTCGAGACTGCGCTCGTCATTCGGGATCGCGACGTGGGAGTCGGCTTCGGCCCAACCGTGACCGGGGAAATGCTTGCCGGTAGCGGCCATGCCCGCGCTGTTCATGCCGCGGATGAAGGCGCCGGCGAGCAATGCGGCGCGCTCGGGATCCCCTTCGAACGAACGAGTGCCGACCACGGCGCTGCGCTGGTAATCCAGATCCAGCACCGGGGCGAAACTCAGGTCGAGGCCGACCGCCAACACTTCGGTGGCCATGACCCAGCCGCATTGTTCGGCGAGGTATTCGGCGTTCGGGTTGTCGGCGATGGCACGCATCGCCGGCAGGCGCACGAAGCCCTGACGCAGACGCTGCACGCGACCGCCCTCCTGGTCGACCGCCAGCAGCAGATCCGGGCGAATGGCGCGGATCGCAGCACTCAGCTCGCGCACTTGGCGCGGGTGCTCGATGTTGCGCGCGAAAATGATCAGGCCGCCCACTTCGGGCTGGCGCAACAATTGGCGATCTTCGGCCGTCAGCCAAGTACCGGCGACGTCCACCATCAACGAGCCTTGCAGGCCAGCAGTCATAGAGATTCCTTGAAAACGAAAAACCCGATCCGCCAGAAATCGCTACCGTGAGCAGGGCTCGGCAGGCCAATAATTTCTATGGAGATCGGGTTCAGAACGAAAGTCGGCATGGGCGGCTAGCTTAGCGGATACAAGCAGCCGCGCCCACCCGTGTGCGGTTAAACCTTGGCGGCCACCGGAGTCGATTTGCTGCGCGGGCGAAGCTGCGCAGTCGCCATCGCGGGGTCGGTGACACCGGTTTCGGCACGCATGCCGGCGGCAAGGAACGGCACCATCAGACGCATCACCTGTTCGATTGAGGTGTTGACGCCGAAATCGGTCTCGGCAATCGCGCGCAAGGCCTTGATCCCGGACATGCTGAACGCCGCAGCGCCGAGCATGAAGTGCACGCGCCAGAACAGCTCGATTGGCGGGATGCGCGGAGCCGCTTCGTTGACCAACAGCATGTAGCGGCGGAACACCTTACCGTACATGTCTTCCAGATAACGACGCAGGTGACCCTGGCTCTGGCTGAACGCCAAACCGAGCAAACGCATGAAGATCGACAGGTCGTTACCGCTGCGTGGCTGCACCACAAGCGCTTGCTCGACGAGGATTTCCAGCAACTCTTCAAGGGTCGGCTTGTTTTCAGGCTTGGCCTGGCGACGCTCCAGCTCTTTATCGAGGCTGATGCAGAACGGCCCGAGGAAGCGCGAGAAAACCGCCTGGATCAGCGCTTTCTTGGAGCCGAAATGATAATTCACCGCCGCCAGGTTTACCCCGGCCTTGCTGGTGATCAAACGCAATGAGGTTTCAGCGAAACCTTTCTCCGCGAACAACTGCTCGGCAGCATCAAGAATGCGTTCAACGGTTTCCGACTGGGCCATGGCTACTCCGCCTGACAAACACTTGTTTGAAACATACGTTTCAGCCCAAGCCTTGTCAAGCCTGCCAGTTCGTTTTGGGAATGGTCGGTCAGCTATTTAACCACACTCGACCGGCGCATTAATAAGCACGGGAACCGACCGTCCGGCGGGCTGCAAAAAAACGGGCATTGCCAAGACCGCTTCACTGTATATAATCCCAGTCACTGTATAAAAAGACAGAGCGATCAATATGCTAAAGCTGACGCCACGCCAAGCCGAGATTCTGGCCTTTATCAAACGCTGCCTCGAAGACAACGGCTACCCGCCAACCCGCGCGGAAATCGCTCAGGAGCTCGGTTTCAAGTCGCCCAACGCGGCGGAAGAACACCTCAAGGCCCTCGCCCGCAAAGGTGCAATCGAAATGACCCCGGGCGCCTCCCGCGGTATTCGTATCCCCGGCTTCGAAGCCAAGGCTGACGACTCTACCCTGCCGATCATTGGCCGGGTGGCTGCCGGCGCACCGATCCTCGCCCAGCAGCACATCGAAGAGTCCTGCAATATCAACCCTGCGTTCTTCCACCCTCGTGCTGATTACCTGCTGCGCGTACACGGCATGAGCATGAAGGACATCGGTATTTTCGACGGTGACCTGCTGGCGGTTCACACCACCCGCGAAGCACGCAATGGTCAGGTCGTGGTTGCGCGAATCGGCGACGAAGTCACCGTCAAACGCTTCAAGCGCGAAGGCAGCAAAGTCTGGTTGATTGCCGAAAACCCTGAGTTCGCCCCTATCGAAGTCGACCTGAAAGATCAGGAACTGGTGATCGAAGGCTTGAGTGTCGGCGTAATCCGCCGCTAAAGGAGGCTTTATGCAGTTCCCACACACACCCCAGCAAACACAACTGCCTCTATTCGAAGCGTTTCTGGCACAACCGATGGCACCGATCCTGAAAGATGTGGTCGAGCGCCCATGGATTGCCGAACCGGAAGTATTCAGTGAGCTGTCACTGCGCGGTGCGGCCGGGAACTGCCTGAACCTGCTTGCCCCGATTCTTCGCGAACTGAGCGAGGATCAGGATGCACGCTGGCTGACGCTGATCGCCCCTCCAGCCAGCCTGACCCAGATCTGGCTGCGAGAGGCCGGCCTGAACCGTGAACGCATTCTGCTACTGCAACCTCGTGGTGCGCAAAGCGCTCAGCAACTGGCCTGCGAAGCACTGCGCCTGGGTCGTAGCCATACGGTGGTAACCTGGCTCAATCCGCTGAACACAAGTTCACGGCAACAACTGATCAGCGCAGCCCGCACGGGCGACGCTCAGAGCCTGAACATTCGATTGGGTTGATTCACTTGTAACGCGCGCTGTGTGAAGCGCAGGGCTTCTCCAGGGACAGAGAAGCCGATCTGATGTTGCAGCGGCAAGCGCCGACAGGCGGATCTCAGTGAAGAACCCGCGGCCCTTCTTCCTTATCAAATTCGCCTTCGACCATACGGCCGGCCATCTGTACGCCGACGCTCAACATCGCTTTCGCGATTTCCACATGCTGGCCTTGCAGGAATGCTTTAGCATCCTCGGAGAAATCCAGCGTCACCAGAGAACCCTCGTCCTCAGCCCTGCGCAGTTCGATTCGGCCGTCTGGTAACTCGACAATTTCTAGAAAGGACGTTGGCATATAGGTCTGTTCTCCACGAAAGGCAGGGATTATATAGACATCATTCGGGCTTCGCTCGGGATCTTGACCAGCAGCATGTTTCAGATTGCCACCGTGTCAATTGTCCTCAGCATTCGTTCAAGCCTTCGCGAAAGCGGATTGCCAGGCCCTTGAGATTCTGCCGCCAGCTCTCCAGCTCTTCCCGACTCAACTCCTGCGGCGCCTCTTCTTCATCGAGATTAATGGCCTGAATCAATGGCTGTGTCACATCGCCCTTGGGCTTGTGTGGCACCCGTGGCGGCTGGAACAACGCTGAGTGCGCCGCCAGCAATTTCGCCAGCCAGGTTTCAGGGTTACCAGCCAGCTCAACCATCTCGGCCAGTTCCGGGATCGCAATCGATTCCAGGACTTCGCGAGTCAGCAACGCTTCTGCTCGCGATGCATTGGCCTGAGGCAGACGATAAAAACCGGCGATCTCGTGACACAGTCCCAGAAGCGCGCCGTAGAGGTGAAACAACGCCGACTCACGTCCAGCCTGAATCAGCGCCAACGAATTCATCGCCCGCCCCTCTTCGGCGCGAGCCAGAGCCTCCAGTGACAGGCCGGCGAAATAGATCTTCTGATTGGTGCGGGTATAGAGTTCGTGCGCCATGCCGGCAGTCTCCACAGCGAAATAATTGCGTCACACAGACCCGACAGTGTCGTGGATCAGCGGATCCGACCGCAAGCACAAAACAAAAAGGCCGCATGAAAACCCGAGGGTCATCATGCGGCCTTTTGTGGATCAGGCTAACGCTTACTCAGCCTTGGCTTTCGTACGCTTGTCTTCAACAGTCCACTTGCCACCGTCGTAGAACGCTTTCCAGCCGGTAGGCTTGCCGTCGACCTCGGTCTGCACATATTGCTCCTTGGTCTTGCGGCTGTAACGGATTACTGCCGGCAGACCATCAGGATCCTTCTGCGGTGCTTCGCAGAGGAAGTGGTACTTCGGATCGATCTCATCCTTGTGCGGCAGAATCTCGATCACCAGCGGAGCACGGGTCTCGCGGTTTTTCGGGAACTGGCTGGCCGCCAGGAACAGACCGGAAGCACCGTCGCGCAGAATGTAGGTGTCGTTGACCTTCTCGCATTTCAGCTCAGGCATCTTCACCGGATCCATCTTCGGCGGCGCCGCGTCACCACTCTTCAGCAGTTTGCGCGTGTTCTTGCAGGTCGGGTTGGTGCAACCGAAGAACTTGCCGAAACGGCCGGTCTTGAGCTGCATCTCGCTGCCGCACTTGTCGCATTCCAGGCTCGGACCTTCGTAGCCCTTGATGCGGTAGTTGCCCTCTTCGATTTCATAGCCGGCACAATCCGGGTTGTTACCGCAGATGTGCAGTTTGCGCTTCTCGTCGAGCAGGTAGGCGTCCATCGCGGTGCTGCAGATCGGGCAGCGATGCTTGCCGCGCAGCACCAGCGACTCCGACTCGCCCTCGTCGTCCGCAGCGATCTCGTCGCCCGGCACCAGGTTGACGGTGGCCTTGCAGCGCTCTTTTGGTGGCAGGCTGTAACCCGAGCAACCGAGGAACACGCCGGTCGATGCCGTACGGATCTGCATCGGACGACCGCACGTGGTGCACGGAATATCAGTCATGACCGGCTGGTTGGCACGCATGCCGCTTTCCGGGTTCTCGGCCACTTCGAGCTTCTTCTTGAAGTCGCCGTAGAACTCGTCCAGCACGTTTTTCCAGTCGCGCTCGCCCTGAGCCACATCATCGAGGTTCTCTTCCATGCCGGCGGTGAAGCCGTAGTCCATGAGGTTCGAGAAGCTCTCCGACAGACGCTCGGTGACGATATCGCCCATCTTTTCCGAGTAGAAACGACGGTTGTGCAGGGTCACGTAGCCGCGATCCTGAATAGTCGAAATGATCGCTGCGTAAGTCGAAGGACGACCGATGCCGCGTTTTTCCATTTCCTTGACCAGGCTGGCTTCCGAGTAACGGGCCGGCGGCTTGGTGAAATGCTGCGACGGATCGAGCTTGATCAGCTTCATTGCATCGCCCTGCGCCATGTCCGGCAGAACATCGTCATCGCCAGGCTTGGTGATTTGCGGCAGAACGCGGGTGTAACCGTCGAACTTGAGGATGCGGCCTTTGGCACGCAGCTCGAAGTCGCCAGCGGCAACGCTGACGGTGGTCGACAGATATTGCGCCGGCAGCATCTGGCAAGCGAGGAACTGGCGCCAGATCAACTCGTAGAGGCGCTCAGCATCACGCTCCATGCCTGCAAGCTTGCTTGGCGTGGTGTTGGCATCGGAAGGACGAATCGCTTCGTGAGCCTCTTGTGCGCCTTCCTTGCTGCTGTAGACGTTCGGCGTTTCCGGCAGGTACTTCTTGCCGAACTCGTCCTCGATATAGGTACGCGCCATCGCCACGGCATCAGCCGAGAGGTTGGTCGAGTCGGTACGCATATAAGTGATGTAGCCGGCTTCGTACAGACGCTGGGCCATCATCATGGTTTTCTTCACGCCGAAGCCCAGGCGGTTGCTCGCGGCCTGCTGCAGGGTGGACGTGATGAACGGCGCCGACGGCTTGCTGCTGGTCGGCTTGTCTTCGCGCTTGACGATGCTGTAGCTGGAGGACTTGAGCTTCTCCAGCGCGGCTGTGGCCTGAGCTTCGTTTAGCGGTTTGAAGGCTTCACCCTTCTCGCGCGCCACTTCGAAACGTACGGTCGAACCCTTGGCGGTGCCAAGATCAGCGTGCACTTCCCAGTACTCTTCCGGGTTGAATGCACGAATCTCGCGCTCACGCTCCACCACCAGTTTCACGGCAACCGATTGCACGCGACCGGCCGACAGGCCACGGGCGATCTTGGCCCACAGCAGCGGCGAGACCATGTAACCCACAACGCGGTCGAGGAAACGACGCGCCTGCTGGGCATTTACACGATCAATGTCCAGCTCGCCCGGCTCGGAGAAAGCTTCCTGAATCGCCTTCTTGGTGATTTCGTTGAACACCACGCGCTTGTAGCGGCTGTCGTCACCACCGATGGCTTCGCGCAGGTGCCAGGCAATGGCTTCCCCCTCGCGATCCAAGTCGGTTGCGAGATAGATGGTGTCAGCATCCTTGGCGAGCCGGCGCAGCTCTTCGATGACCTTCTCTTTGCCCGGGAGGATCTCGTACTGGGCTTTCCAGCCATGCTCCGGATCGACACCCATGCGCGAGACCAATTGCTTGCGCGCTTTCTCTTTCGGCGTGAGCACCGGCCCCTCGCCCGCGGCAGCCTTGCCGCGCTTGGCGGCTGGCTCTTTGCTGGCGCTAGCCGAACCGCTGGTGGGCAGGTCTCGGATATGGCCGATACTCGACTTCACCACGTATTGGTTGCCCAGATACTTGTTGATGGTCTTGGCCTTAGCCGGGGATTCCACAATGACCAGCGATTTGCCCATGGATCAGAAAATTCCTGAATTCTAGAAGTGAAAGGCGGTTGGCGCCTGACGCGGCACCGCTATATATAGTGGCTACAAGGTGAGGTCAAGCACAGGGTTCTGTGCGCACTCGCCTTATGCCTTGGAAAAAAGGCTCGGTTCGGCGTGCACCAAAGCAAAGCGTGGCACCTGCTCGCCGTCAACCTCGACCGACTCGACGAACATGCTCAAAGGGCGTACCCAAAAGCCGTAATCGCCATACAGGGCTTGGTAAAACACCACTTCTTCTTCGGTCTCGGAATGCCGCGCAACATTGAATACACGGTACTGCTGACCTTTGTAATGTTTGTAGAGCCCAGGTTGTATCGGCATGCTTCGGCCCTCACTCAAATTTTTTCAAAATAAATACAAAAATAAATCCGCAAAAAACAAAAACCGGGGCACTTGGCCCCGGCTTCCATCGACGAGACGCTTAAACGCGTTCGAAGACGGTGGAGATGCCTTGGCCAAGACCAATGCACATAGTGGCCACCCCAAAGGTGCCGCCATTCTGCTTCATCACGTTCAGCAAGGTGCCGGAAATACGGGCACCGGAGCAACCGAACGGGTGACCCAGGGCGATCGCGCCGCCGTGCAGGTTAACCTTCTCGTTCATCTTGTCGAGCACTTTCAGATCTTTCAGCACTGGCAGGGCCTGTGCAGCGAAAGCTTCGTTGAGCTCGAAGAAGTCGATATCGTTGATGCCAAGGCCCGCACGCTTCAGGGCTTTTTGTGTCGCCGGCACTGGACCATAGCCCATGATCGCCGGATCCACACCCGCCACTGCCATCGAACGGATCACGGCCATCGGCTGGATCCCCAGATCCTGTGCACGCTGCGCCGACATCACGATCATGCACGAAGCACCATCGGTGATCTGCGACGAAGTACCGGCTGTCACGGTGCCGCCTTTTGGATTGAAGGCAGGTTTGAGGGCCGCCAGACTTTCCAGGGTGGTTTCCGGACGAATGGTTTCGTCGTAGTCGAACAGCTTCAGGAAGCCGTTTTCGTCGTAGCCCTGCATCGGGATGATTTCGTCTTTGAACTTGCCTTCCACCGTCGCTTTATGGGCGAGCTGGTGGGAGCGCACGCCAAAGGCATCCTGCTGCTCACGAGTGATGCCATGCATCTTGCCGAGCATTTCAGCGGTCAGACCCATCATGCCCGAGGCTTTCGCCGCGTACAGCGACATGTGCGGGTTCGGATCGACACCGTGCATCATGCTCACGTGGCCCATATGCTCGACGCCGCCAACCACGAATACGTCACCGTTGCCGGTCATGATCGCTTGCGCTGCAGTGTGCAGGGCGCTCATCGACGAGCCGCACAGACGGCTGACGGTCTGGCCGGCCGAGGTGTGCGGGATCTGGGTCATCAGCGACGCCATGCGCGCGATGTTCCAGCCCTGCTCCAGGGTCTGGTTCACACAGCCCCAGATCACGTCCTCGACTTCAGCAGGATCGACCTTGGCGTTGCGTTCCAGCAGTTTGCTGATCAGGTGCGCCGACATGTCTTCGGCGCGGGTGTTGCGGTGCATGCCGCCCTTGGAGCGGCCCATCGGAGTACGACCGAAGTCGACAATCACGACGTCTCTAGGATTCAAGCTCATAAGTTCACTCTCACTCTAGTTGGGGGCGCTTAACCGAAGAAGCTCTGGCCGTTTTTGGCCATTTCGCGCAGCTTCGCGGTCGGGTGGTACAGCGCGCCCAAATCAGCGTACTGGTCAGCCAGGGCAACGAACTCGGCCACACCGATCGAATCGATGTAGCGCAGCGCACCGCCACGGAATGGAGGGAAACCGATACCGTAGACCAGACCCATGTCGGCTTCGGCGGCGGTTTCAACGATGCCGTCTTCCAGGCAGCGCACGGTTTCCAGGCACAGCGGGATCATCATCCAGTTGATGATGTCTTCGTCAGTGACTTCGCGCTGCTCGTAAACGATCGGCTTGAGCACTTCCAGCACCGACGGATCGGCAACCTTCTTCTGCTTGCCTTTCTTGTCGGCTTCGTAGGCGTAGAAGCCCTTGCCGTTCTTCTGGCCCAGACGCTTGGCCTCGTACAGCACGTCGATGGCCGAGCGACGATCATCCTTCATGCGATCCGGGAAGCCCTCAGCCATCACGTCACGACCGTGGTGACCGGTGTCGATGCCGACCACGTCCATCAGGTACGCCGGGCCCATCGGCCAGCCGAATTTTTCCATGACCTTGTCGATGCGGACGAAGTCCACACCAGCGCTGACCAGCTTGGCGAAACCGCCGAAATACGGGAACAGAACGCGGTTGACCAGGAAGCCCGGGCAGTCGTTGACGACGATCGGGTTCTTGCCCATTTTCTTGGCGTAGGCAACGGTTGTGGCAATCGCCAGCTCGCTGGACTTCTCGCCACGGATCACTTCCACCAGCGGCATCATGTGCACCGGGTTGAAGAAGTGCATGCCGACGAAGTTTTCCGGGCGCTTGAGGGCCTTGGCCAGCAAGCTGATGGAAATCGTCGAGGTGTTGGACGCGAGGATGGTGTCCTCTTTGACCTTGTCTTCGACTTCAGCCAGCACAGCTTGCTTGACCTTCGGGTTCTCGACCACGGCTTCAACAACCAGATCGACGTGACCGAAGTCACCGTAGGACAGGGTCGGACGAATACCGTTGAGCACTTCAGCCATTTTCGCGGCGGTCATGCGGCCTTTGTCAACGCGGCCAACCAGCAGTTTGGCGGCTTCGGCCAGACCCTGCTCGATACCGTGTTCGTTGATGTCCTTCATCAGGATCGGCGTGCCTTTGGAGGCCGACTGATAGGCGATACCGCCGCCCATGATGCCGGCGCCCAGTACGGCAGCCTGCTTCACGTCCTTGGCGATTTCATCGTAAGCCTTGGCCTTTTTCTTCAGTTCCTGATCGTTCAGGAACAGACCGATCAAGCTCTGCGCGGCAGAGGTCTTGGCCAGTTTGACGAAACCGGCGGCTTCGACTTCCAGCGCCTTGTCACGACCGAAGTTCGCGGCTTTCTGGATGGTCTTGATCGCTTCGACCGGCGCCGGGTAATTCGGGCCTGCCTGCCCTGCCACGAAACCTTTGGCGGTTTCGAAAGCCATCATTTGTTCAATGGCGTTCAACTTGAGTTTTTCAAGTTTTGGCTGACGCTTGGCCTTGTAATCGAACTCGCCGGAGATGGCGCGCTTGACCAGTTCAAGGGCAGCTTCCTGCAGCTTCTCTGGAGCAACCACGGCGTCGACGGCGCTGACTTTCAGCGCGTCTTCAGGACGATTTTCCTTGCCGGCGGCAATCCACTCGATGGCGTTATCGACGCCAATCAGGCGCGGCAGACGCACGGTGCCGCCGAAGCCTGGGTAGATGCCCAGTTTGACTTCCGGCAGACCGATCTTGGCCTTGGTCGACATGACGCGGTAGTCCGCCGCCAGGCACATTTCCAGACCGCCACCCAGGGCGATGCCGTTGATCGCGGCCACGGTCGGAACGTTGAGGTCTTCGAAATCGCTGAAGATCTTGTTGGCTTCGAGATTGCCAGCAACCAGCTCGGCATCCGGCAGCTTGAAGTTGTCGACAAATTCGGTGATGTCGGCGCCGACGATGAACACGTCCTTGCCACTGCTGACGATCACGCCCTTGATCGAAGCATCTGCCTTGATGGTGTCCACGGCCTGACGCAGTTCGTTCAGGGTAAGACGGTTGAACTTGTTGACGGACTCACCCTTGAGGTCGAATTTCAATTCGACGATGCCACTTTCAAGAGCTTTAACCGTGATGGCTTTACCTTCGTAAATCATCAACTGATCTCCACGATATGGAAGCTGAACAGTACACGTCGGACGCAGGTAAATGGCTCGGCAGGACGCTTTTTCGTCGATGCTGACGCCAATCCACCCGGCACACCCGCCAACGCGATAGTCGGGATTCTGTAGGAGCAGTCTGTAAGACAAACGCTCAATTCATACGCCCGTTTGATTTGGGTACGTCACCTTCACGGAATTTCCAACAATTGTCAATCGCCCAAAATACGGGTTGAAATGCGACTTTGTGGTCATTTCCGTTGCACACAGATCCGCAACACGCAGCTGCATGCAAAGCCATTCATAGAATCAATAGTTAGAAAAGTCGCCCTAATTCGCAACGAGCGCTGTTTAAAAGGCTACGCTGGCTGGACTACAGGGATATCCGCTGACTGCAAAAAAACGAATCAGCGACAAAAAACAGTTACCGGCCTGCCTGGCCACCCCGCCCGATGAATCATGTCGGGCTTTTTATTGCTCGTCTGCCGGACGCTCCCCACCCTTGCAGTGGGAAAAGTCCGCGAGTCATGCCAGGGCTTTCAGAGTCGCATCGATATCCTGCAGAACCGTGGCTTCGCCCTTCTCGCCCCAGTACAAGGCGATCATCTGCTTGTCGGCCTCGACCTTGAACACGTTGCCCGGCAACTTTTCGAAATGATTGAGCAACAATCGGTCTTCGCAGACTTCCTGCCACTGATTGACCCATACCCCCGGCGATTTCTGCCAGTAGGTCCAGCACGCCGGCTGACTGCCACGCCGTGGCCGATGATATTGCGCACACGGGTTGGGCGGCTCCTGAGACAGCCAGTGCGGCCACTCCTGAGGCGCTAACTGCATGGCCAGTCCGATGCGCCGAGCCTCCATGCGCAGGGCCATCCGGCCGCTCTGCACGCGCGATGGGCGCAACCATGCCAGTGGACTCAGAACCACCAGCAGGATTGACACCACCAACCAGACCGTCATATCTCTACTCCCGACTTATAGGTGAGCGCATTGCGTCACTTTGGAACCAATGCGCTTGAAACCAGCCATACTTAACAATATTGAACCGTCACGAGGAGCACCTCATGCCCTACCACCATATCCTGGTCGCCGTAGACCTGACCGAAGAGTGCGACCCTGTGATCCACCGCGCCCGAGAGCTGTCGGTGAGCAATGGCGCCAAGCTGTCGCTGGTGCATATCGTCGAACCGATGGCGATGGCATTCGGCGGCGACGTGCCGATGGATCTGTCACAACTGCAACAGCAGCAGTTCGATCAAGCCAAGGAGCGCCTTGAGCGCCTGAAGCTCAAGTACTCCGAGCTGGAAGGTGCCAACTGCCACCTGACTTACGGCCAGCCACGCCAGGAAATTCACCATTTTGCCAAGGAGCAACTGTGCGACCTGATCGTGGTCGGCAGCCATGGCCGTCACGGTCTGGCGCTGTTGCTCGGCTCCACGGCCAATGACGTGCTGCACGGTGCGCCTTGCGATGTTCTGGCCGTGCACCTGATCAAACGCTGAAACACAAAAACCTGTGGGAGCGAGCTTGCTCGCGAAGGCGTCGGCACATTCAACATTGATGCTACCTGACATACCGCTTTCGCGAGCAAGCCCGCTCCCACATTGAATCTTCACCGATACCCGTATATGAAAAGCCCGGCGCTCATCACTGAGCGTCGGGCTTTTTTGTTACCGGATCAATCAGGCATCCAGCTCGGCCCAACGCTCCACCAGCGCATCCAGCTCAGCCTGCAATTGCTCCAGCGAAGCAATCACCTTGGCCGTTTCTGCCGGCGGACGCTGATAGAAACCGGCCTCGGCCATTTCAGCCTCGACGGCCGCGATCTGCTGCTCCTTGGCATCGATATCACCCGGCAACGCTTCCAGCTCGCGCTGCAGCTTGTAGCTCAGCTTCTTCTTGGCTGCCGGCGCGGCAGCGGCAGGTGCGGCAGCCACGACAGGTTCAGCGGTGACCACAGCCGAATTCAGATCAGCCTTGCCCGACTTGCTCTCGGTCACGCCCAGCAGGCGCGGCGAACCGCCCTGACGGATCCAGTCCTGATAGCCACCGACGTATTCACGGACCTTACCTTCACCTTCGAAGACCAGGGTGCTGGTGACCACGTTGTCGAGGAACGCCCGGTCGTGACTGACCATCAGCACAGTGCCGTTGAAGGTCAGCAGCACTTCTTCGAGCAGCTCGAGGGTTTCCACGTCGAGGTCGTTGGTCGGTTCGTCGAGGACCAGCAGGTTCGCCGGTTTGCTGAACAGTTTGGCCAGCAGCAAACGCGCACGCTCGCCACCGGACAGCGCCTTGACCGGCGTGCGCGCACGCTGCGGGCTGAACAGGAAGTCACCGAGGTAGCTCAGGACGTGGCGGCTCTGGCCGTCGATATCGATGAAGTCGCGACCTTCGGCGACGTTGTCGATCACGGTCTTTTCCAGATCCAGTTGATGGCGCAACTGGTCGAAGTACGCCACATCGATTCGGGTGCCTTCTTCCACTTTGCCGCTGGTGGGCTGCAGACCGCTGAGCATCAGTTTCAGCAGGGTGGTCTTGCCGGTGCCGTTGGCGCCGAGCAGGCCGATACGGTCGCCGCGCTGCAGGACCATCGAGAAGTCCTTGATCAGGTACGGACCGTCCGGGTGATGGAAGCTGACATTTTCCAGCACCATCACTTGCTTGCCCGACTTCTCGGCGGTTTCCAGCTGAATATTGGCCTTGCCGGTGCGCTCGCGACGTTCGCTGCGCTCAACACGCAGGGCTTTCAAGGCACGCACGCGACCTTCGTTGCGGGTACGACGGGCCTTGATGCCCTGACGAATCCACACTTCTTCCTGAGCCAGGCGCTTGTCGAACAGCGCATTGGCGGTTTCTTCCGCGGCCAGCGCGGCTTCCTTGTGCACCAGGAAGCTGGCGTAATCGCCGTTCCAGTCGATCAGGCCGCCGCGATCCAGTTCGAGGATGCGCGTGGCGAGGTTTTGCAGGAAAGAACGGTCGTGCGTGATGAACAGCACAGCGCCCTGGAAATCCTTCAATGCTTCTTCGAGCCAGGCAATCGCACCGATGTCCAGGTGGTTGGTCGGTTCGTCGAGCAGCAGAAGATCCGGTTCGGACACCAGCGCCTGTGCCAGCAGCACGCGACGACGCCAGCCGCCGGACAACTCGGCGAGGGTCTTGTCGGCCGGCAGTTGCAAGCGGCTCAGGGTGCTGTCGACCAATGTCTGCAAGCGCCAGCCGTCGCGGGCTTCGAGGTCGTGCTGAACGTGCATCAGCTTGTCCAGATCGGCGTCGGTGACGATGTTCTGGCTCAAGTGATGGTATTCGGCGAGCAAGGCGCCAACGCCGTCGAGGCCCTCGGCAACAACATCGAACACGGTCCGCTCGTCGGCCACCGGCAACTCTTGCGGCAATTCGCCGATTTTCAGACCGGGGGCACGCCACACCGAGCCGTCATCAGGCTTCTGGTCGCCCTTGACCAGCTTCATCATGCTGGATTTGCCAGTGCCGTTGCGGCCGATGATGCACACCCGCTCACCACGGGCGATCTGCCAGGACACCTTGTCCAACAACGGCATCGCGCCGAATGCAAGGGACACATCGCTGAATTTGAGCAGGGTCATGAGCTTCTCCAAAAACCGGGCGCGCATTCTACCTGATTCAGGCCCTCAGCAGGCCGGCAATTTGTCTGCCGAAGCACTCTGCACAACATTTGTTGCGAACTTGTGCTGCAAGACCGGCAAAGCTTTCGCCCGTTGCTGGCAAAAGGCTAAGCTACAGACAATTCAGTGCTGGCCGCGGCCGGTGCTTGTCATGATTTCTCTGCCCGGATGTCTCATGCGCAGTCGCCTTTTCAGTGTCTTGTCCTGTTTGCTACTCACCGCCGCTGCCGCTCAATCCGCCCAGGCGGTGGACCTGTCCACCCAACGCCAGTATTACGATGAAGCCAAGCGTGCCTTGGCCAAGGGCGATACCGGCCCGTACTTCCGTTATAGCCAGGCCCTCGCCGATTACCCGCTGGAACCGTACCTGGCCTACGACGAACTGACCGCGCGTCTGAAAACCGCGAGCAACGCCGAAATCGAGAAGTTCCTCGCCGAGCACGGCGACCTGCCCCAGGCCAACTGGATGAAGCTGCGTTGGTTGCGCTGGCTCGCCGACCGTGGCGATTGGGCGACCTTCACCAAGTATTACGATCCGAAACTCAACTTCACCGAACTGGACTGCCTCAATGCGCAGTTCCAGATCAGCAGCGGCCACAAGGCCGAGGGCTATGCCAACGCCGACAAACTGTGGCTGACCGGTAAATCGCAACCGGCTGCCTGTGACGGGCTGTTCGGCATCTGGGCCGCCGACGGTCAGTTGACCGAACAGAAACGCTGGGAACGCACCAAACTCGCCGCCCAGGCGCGCAACTATCCATTGGCCAACAGTCTGGTCAACGGCCTGACCACCCTCGCCCCGCGCGGTCGGCTGCTGGTAGATGTGGCGCAGAAACCCGAGCTGCTCAATCAGCCGTCGCGCTTCACCCCGGCCGACGAGCCGATGTCCGATGTGGTCAGCCTCGGCCTGCGCCGCCTCGCCCGCCAGGATCCGGACAAGGCCATGGCCCTGCTCGACGGATACGCCAGCAGCATGCATTTCTCCCGTGACGAGAAAGTCGCGATTGCCCGGGAAATCGGCCTGACCCTGGCCCGGCGCTTCGACAGCCGCGCGCTGGACGTGATGACCAAATACGATCCGGAACTGCGTGACAACACCGTGTCCGAATGGCGCCTACGTCTGCTGCTGCGCCTGGCACGCTGGGACGATGCCTATCAGCTGACTCGTCGTTTGCCACAGGATCTGGCGACCACCAACCGCTGGCGTTACTGGCAGGCCCGCAGCCTGGAACTGGCGCAACCGCAGAACCCGGAAGCGCAGACTCTGTACAAGAATCTGGCGAAGGAACGCGACTTCTACGGTTTCCTCGCCGCCGACCGCTCGCAACTGCCTTACTCGCTGATGAACAAGCCGCTGGTACTCAGTCAGGCCACCATCAACAAGGTGCGCAACACTCCCGGCGTGCGGCGCGCGCTGGAATTCCATGCGCGTGGGCAGATCGTTGACGGTCGCCGCGAGTGGTATCACGTCAGTCGCCATTTCAATCGTGACGAAATGGTCGCTCAGGCCAAACTGGCCTACGACCTGAAATGGTATTTCCCGGCCATCCGCACCATCAGTCAGGCGCAATACTGGGACGACCTGGATATCCGCTTCCCGATGGCCCACCGCGACACCCTGGTGCGTGAAGCCAAGACGCGCGGCCTGCACTCAAGCTGGGTGTTCGCCATCACCCGCCAGGAAAGTGCCTTCATGGACGACGCCCGCTCCGGCGTTGGTGCCAGCGGTCTGATGCAGTTGATGCCCGGCACTGCCAAGGAAACCGCACGCAAGTTCAGCATCCCGCTGGCCTCGCCGCAACAAGTGCTCGATCCGGACAAGAACATCCAGCTCGGCGCCGCTTACCTGAGCCAGGTGCACAGCCAGTTCAACGGCAACCGCGTCCTCGCCTCCGCCGCCTACAATGCCGGCCCCGGCCGCGTGCGCCAGTGGCTGCGCGGTGCCGATCACCTGAGCTTCGACGTGTGGGTGGAAAGCATCCCGTTCGACGAAACCCGCCAGTACGTGCAAAACGTGCTGTCATACTCGGTGATCTACGGGCAGAAGCTCAATTCGCCGCAGCCGCTGGTGGACTGGCATGAGCGGTATTTCGACGATCAATGACAGGTGCTGAATACCTGAAATGAAAATTGCCCGCATCAATCGATGCGGGCATTTTTTTTGCCGTCAGCAAAGATCTGCGGCAGTTCTACACCGCCACCGCATGCCCGTCGTTGAACTGCAGCGCTGCCAACCGCGCATACAGCGGATTGCTTACGATCAGTTCCTGATGGGTACCGATGGCCACCAGGCTACCCTGATCCATCACCGCGATCCGGTCGGCGTTTTTCACTGTGGCCAGGCGATGCGCGATTACCAATGTGGTGCGATTTTGCATCAGGCTTGGCAACGCTTCCTGAATCAAGTGCTCGCTCTGCGCATCGAGGGCGCTGGTGGCTTCGTCCAGCAGCAGAATCGGCGCATCCACCAGCAACGCGCGGGCAATCGCCAGGCGTTGACGCTGGCCGCCGGAAAGTCCGAGGCCGGCGTCTCCCAAGTGGGTCTGATAGCCATTGGGCATCTTCTCGATGAAGTCATGGGCGTGGGCAATTCTTGCCGCTTCCTTGACCTGTTCCAGCGTCGCATCTGCATTGCCGTAACGAATATTCTCTTCGACGCTGCCGAAAAACAGCGCAGGCGATTGCGAGACCAGGGCGAAATTGCGGCGCAGATCCAGCGGGTCGAGGCTGGTCAGCGGCACACCATCTATCAGGATCCGGCCTTCAAGCGGGTCGTAGAAGCGCAACAGCAAGTCATACACCGTGGACTTGCCGGCACCGGATGGCCCGACAAGGGCCAGGGTCTCGCCGGCCCTGATGGTCAGGCTCAAGCCGTTGACGGCGTAGCTGTCCGGACGCGACGGGTAGGAAAAGCGCACATTCTGCAATTGCAGTTCGCCCTTGATCCGTTCTGGCAACGTCACCAGCCCGAGGGTCGGTGGCTGGATGATGTTCTGCGAACTGAGCAGTTCCGCGATGCGCTCAGCGGCACCCGCCGCACGCTGCAACTCGCCGATGACTTCACTCAACGTGCCGATCGCACTGCCGACGATCAGGCTGTAGAAAACGAAAGCCGCCAGTTCGCCACCGGTGATGCGCCCGGCAATCACGTCCATGCCGCCGACCCACAACATCACCGCCACCGCGCCGAGCACCAGCACGATCACCACGGTGATCATCCACGAGCGTTGAAAGATGCGCTTGCGTGCGGTGTCGAACGCGTCCTCGACCGTCGTGGCGAAACGCCGCTCGTCCTGCACCTGATGGTTGTAGGCTTGCACGGTCTTGATCTGGCCCAGGGTTTCGGAGACATAGCTGCCAATGTCGGCCACCCGGTCCTGACTCAGCCGCGATAGATTGCGCACGCGCCGACCGAAAATCAGAATCGGCGCGACCACGAACGGCAAGGCAATCACCACGATGCTGGTGAGTTTCGGGTTGGTGATAAACAGCAGAACCACCCCGCCGATCACCATCAACAGGTTGCGCAAAAACATCGACAGTGACGAGCCGATCACCGATTGCAGCAACGTGGTGTCGGCAGTCAGCCGGGACTGAATCTCCGAACTGCGGTTGTTTTCGTAAAACCCGGGATGCAGGTACACCAGATGGTTGAACACCTCGCGCCGGATGTCCGCCACACAGCGCTCACCGATCCACGACACCCAGTAAAAACGCGCGAACGTGCCGACTGCCAGGCCCAGCACCATCAGCATGAAGATACCGATGCTCTGGTTCAGTTGATGCGGCGACTGCGTCATGAAGCCCCGATCGACCAGCAATTTGATCCCCTGCCCCATCGACAAAGTGACCGCCGCGGTGACGATCAGCGCCAGCAGTGCAGCGCCGACTTGCCAACGATAAGGCGCCAGAAACCGGCTGGTCAGACTCAGCGCTCGACGGTGCCGGGAAGAAAGCTTCGAGATCATTCAGGTACACATCCGTGTTGGTGAAAGGGCTAGCCTAAACCTTCTATGGGGCGGAACTCTGTAAATCACAATGAGTCAGGTTAAATATGCCCCCAAAGACTAGGCCATAGTTGCTATTGGTCTAATGTCCCGGTTGAGACGAGCGGTCATTTCTGTTGGACTGGAGGTGCCGCTTTTGACAGACCCAAGGGTGTTGTCACAGCCTGGTCACGTGGCGGTTTTAATCTACGTGCACAACCTGATGAGGAGACAGGCCATGTCCTTGCAACACAGCAGCGATGACAAGATTCAAGTGATCCGCACCAAGCCCGGCCAACCTCTGGGTTGCTCGATTATCGACAAGGATGGGCGTGAAGTACCGATCACTGAAGACATGATCCAGGACGCGTGCCGCGAACTGGAGAAGCGATTGGTCAAGCCTGCCGAACAAAAGTGATATAGCCACCGTCTTCCTGACCCGGCCCCTGTTTGGCCGGGTTTTTTCTGCCTGCCGTTTTGTTCTGCGCAGGGATTTTCAGACAGCCACCGCCCCCAGCGCCGCCACAATCTGTTGCAACTGCGGCGAATCACCGTCGATCCGCACCTTCAGCCCCTCGATCTCGCGCCGCACCGGATACTGCTTGCGCAACACATCGAAGGCCGCACGCTGTTCAGTGACATTGCCTACAAGACTGCGACGAAAATCCGCGTCATCGCGGCGCGGGTCGTACACCCCGCGGCACAACATCGCCAGCGCCCAGGCCGGATCGCTGTCGGCGTGCAGGGTCACTTCTGACAGCCACGGTGCCGGCAACAGGTCACTGAGCTGGATACTCGGCGGCTGACCGATAAATTCGCAATAAGCCTGATAGATCTGCGCCGTACCGCGCTGTTTGCCATCGAGGCTGTAACCGGCAATGTGCGGCGTGGCCAAAACGCAGAGTTCGGCGAGGGCGACATCGACTTCAGGCTCGGCTTCCCAGACGTCGAGCACCGCTTGCAGGTCTTCACGCGCAAGCAGCACGTTGCGCAATGCGGCGTTATCCACCACCGGCCCACGCGCGGCATTGATCAGCCAGGTGCCGGGTTTGAGCTGTTGCAGACGCCGTTCGTCAAACAGATGCCAGGTCGCGCCTTCGCCGGTACGGGTCAGCGGCGTGTGCAGGCTGATCACGTCGCACTGCTCGATGATCTGCTCGAGGCTGACGTAATCGCCGCCCTCGGCTGCCTGACGCGGCGGATCGCAAACTTTGACATTCCAGCCCAGGCCCTTGAGGACCTTGATCAACCGGCCGCCGACTTCACCGGCACCGATGACGCCGTAAGTACGTTGTGGCAGATCTACGCCTTCAATTTCCGCCAAAGTCATCAGGCTGCCCAGCACGTAATCGACCACGCCCCGCGCATTGCAACCAGGCGCGCTGGACCATCTGATGCCGGCCTCGTTGAAATAATCGAGATCCAGATGATCGGTACCAATGGTGCAGGTGCCGACGAAACGCACTTTGCTGCCTTCGAGCAACGCGCGGTTGACGTTGGTCACCGAGCGCACCAGCAACACATCGGCCTGCTCGACCGTTGCACGATCGATGGAACGGCCCGGCACCCGGCGGATCTCGCCGAAACCGGCAAAAAAGGCATCGAGCAGCGGAATATTTTCGTCGGCAACAATCAGCATGGCGGGCTCCTTGAGGGGATCGGCAGTTTAGGTGCAGATCCACCGTTGAGCCAGCGCCACAGTGGATGGCATCGATGATTACAAATCCGCAACAGAGGATTTTTCCTGACTGTCACGTCAGCGGCGTAGAATGCGGCGCCTTGCGCATCAACACCTGTGGACGCTTTGCCTGTGAATTCTGTTACTGATCAACCTCTCGCTGCCTCACTCACCCGCCCCGCGCGAATTCGCCTGGAGTTCAGGAACCTGCTCGCCCTGGCCTTGCCGATCATCATCGCGCAACTGGCGACTACCGCGATGGGCTTCGTCGATGCGGTGATGGCTGGCCGCGTCGGGCCGAAAGATCTGGCGGCGGTAGCGCTGGGCAACTCGATCTGGGTCCCGGTGTTTCTGCTGATGACCGGCACCCTGCTGGCCACCACGCCGAAAGTCGCTCAGCGTTTCGGCGCCGGCACCCACAGCGAGATCGGCCCGATCGTGCGTCAGGCGCTGTGGCTGGCGCTGGTAGTCGGCCTGATCGCGACAGCGATGCTGGTCGCCGCCGAACCGGTGCTGCACCTGATGAAGGTCGATCCCGAGCTGATCGGCCCGTGCATGCAATACCTGCACGGCATTGCCAGCGGCCTGCCGGCGGTGGCGTTCTATCACGTGTTGCGCTGCACCAGTGACGGCATCGGCCGTACCCGCCCGGCGATGGTGCTGGGGCTGTGCGGTCTGGCGCTGAACATTCCGCTGAACTACATCTTCATCTATGGTCACTTCGGCGTGCCGGCCATGGGCGGCGTGGGTTGCGGCTGGGCCACGGCCATCGTGATGTGGGTCATGGCGCTGGGGCTGGCCGGTTACGAGCGCTGGGCGCCGGCCTATCGTTCGAGCGAGATCTTCAGCCGTTTCGACTGGCCACAATGGGCGGTGATCAAGCGTCTGCTGGCGATCGGTCTGCCGATTGGCATCGCGGTGTTTGCCGAGTCGAGCATCTTTGCGGTGATCGCCCTGCTGATCGGCAGCCTCGGCGCCACCGTGGTGGCCGGGCATCAGATCGCGCTGAACGTCAGCTCGCTGGTGTTCATGATTCCGTATTCGCTGGGCATGGCGGTGACCGTACGCGTCGGCCAGGCACTGGGTCGTGAAGAGCCGCGTGAAGCACGCTTTGCCGCCGGTGTCGGCATGGGGACTGCGCTGGCCTACGCCTGTATTTCGGCGAGCATGATGCTGTTGCTGCGCGAGCCGATTGCGTCGATCTATACGGCTGATCCGACGGTGATCCACATCGCGGCGATGCTGATTGTGTACTCGGCGCTGTTCCAGTTTTCCGACGCAATCCAGGTCACCGCCGCTGGCGCTCTGCGCGGTTATCAGGACACCCGGGTGACGATGATCCTGACCCTGTTCGCCTACTGGGGCATCGGCCTGCCGGTAGGTTACGCCCTCGGCCTGACCGACTGGCTCGGCGAGCCGCGTGGCCCGAGCGGCTTGTGGCAGGGTTTGATCGTTGGTCTGAGCTGCGCGGCACTCATGCTGTCGATCCGCCTGACCCGCAGTGCGCGCAAACGTATTCGGATCAGTCGCAGCGCCGGCTGAAACCCTTACGCAGGATAAAAAAATGTGGGAGCGGGCTTGCTCGCGAAAGTGGTGTTTCAGTCGACATTTACAGTGACTGACACACCGTTTTCGCGAGCAAGCCCGCTCCCACATTGGGTTTTGCGTTTGCCTGAGGGTCAGGCTTGTTTCTTGCGGATCCAGTACAGATAAGTACCGGCCTCTTCGTGTTGCCCCACCAGTTCGTGGTCGAGAAACACGCAGAACTTGGGAATGTCGCGACGGGTCGAGGGATCGGTGGCGATCACCTTCAGTAGACCGCCAGGCACCAGGTCGCGGATGTGCTGATGCAGCATCATCACCGGCTCCGGGCAATTGAGACCGGTGGCGTCGAGGGTGCCGTCGACCGGGGTATCGATCATTTCACTCATGATTCACTCCTGAAACTGGCCGGCATTGTCGCGCATTGCCGGGTGCTCAGTCATCTGTAGCGAGGGGATTTATCCCCGATGGCTTGCGGGGCGGCCGCAAAGACTGGGGATGCGCTACATCCCATCGGGGATAAATCCCCTCACCACAGAGATCATTCCCACAGGGTTTAGTGGTGACTTAGCGGGATTTGGCTTTCTTGATGTCATGCCGACGCAAATGGCAGGTCACTTCCTCGCGGTCGTGATACAGCTGCTTGCAGCCAATATCCACCTTGATCCCGCGCGCCTTGAAGCCATCGGCGATGCGCTCGAGCAAGCGCTTCACTTCGGCATAACGCTGCTTCATCGGCAACTTGAGATTGACTACCGCTTCGCGGCAATGGCCCTCGCCGATCCACTCTTCAAGCATCGCCGCGTTACGCGCCGGCTTCTCGACGATGTCGCAGACCATCCAGTCCACCGGCTGCTTGGGCTTGAAGGTGAAGCCGTCGGCCATCAAGTGCTGCACCAGCCCGGTGTCCATCAGACTTTCAGCCATCGGGCCGTTGTCGATGGCGGTCACCAGCATGCCGCGGTTGACCAATTGCCAGGTCCAGCCGCCCGGTGCCGCGCCGAGGTCGACGCCGGTCATGTCGCTGTGCAGACGCTCGTCCCACTGATCACGCGGGATGAAGTGGTGCCAGGCCTCTTCCAGTTTCAAGGTCGAACGGCTTGGCGCCTCGCGCGGAAACTTCAGGCGCGGAATGCCCATCGGCCACATCGCCGAGTTGCCGGCGTCGGCCATGCCAAGAAACACTTCGCGACCACTCTTGAAGGTCAGCAGCAGGCGCGGTTTGTTCGCGTCGTCCACCAGTTTGCCGGCGCCGGTCAGTGCCTTGCGCAGCGGGCCTTCGAATTTCTTGCAGAAGTTCGACAGCTCTTTACCGTCGTTGGTGTCGACCACTTCCAGCCACAGGCTGCCGCAGACCGGGAAGTCCGCCATATGCTCAAGGATCACGCTGATACGGTCGGTTTCCGGCAGATTGATGAAAACGCCACGCGCCCATTGCCGCGGGAAAATCAGCTCGGCAAAGCGTTGGCCGCGCATCAGGCGCTCGGCGCCGTCTGCTTCGGTGCAGACAAACTCGGCGTACGCGGTGGCCGGTTTGGCCTTGGCGTAGCCAGCTACGTCGAGTTTGGCGGCGAGGTCGGAAATCTCCGAACAGACTTCGCCTTCGAAGCCTGGCCGGCAATGCATGAATAGGGTGTTCATTCTTACTCCTGGGCAGAGGGCGGACATTCGGCCCCTGCACGCTGCTCAAGCCTTGCGGTGAAGCAAAGCCTGTCACGAAAACCGGCGCATGATAGCCGATGTCGGAACCTTGGACTTGCCCATAGAGTCCAGTTATTAGCCAGCTACTGAAAACAGGGCTACGTTGATAGCTCTGCCCGTCCCCTCCGTCCGTAGCCGTGCGGACTCAAAGGAGTGATCGTAATGCCGTCCCTCGATAGTCTGAAGACCCTTAAAACTCTACAAATCGACGATAAGACCTACCACTATTTCAGCCTGCCCGATGCCGCCAAGAGCCTTGGCAATATCGACCAGCTACCGATGTCGCTGAAAGTCCTGCTGGAAAACCTGCTGCGCTGGGAAGATGAAAAAACTGTCACCGGCGCCGACCTCAAGGCCATCGCTGCCTGGCTCAAGGAGCGCCGCTCCGACCGGGAAATCCAGTACCGCCCGGCCCGGGTATTGATGCAAGACTTTACCGGTGTACCTGCGGTGGTGGATCTCGCCGCGATGCGCGCCGCCATGGCCAAGGCCGGCGGTGATCCGCAGCGAATCAACCCGCTGTCGCCAGTGGATCTGGTGATCGACCACTCGGTGATGGTCGACAAATTCGCCACCCCGAGCGCCTTCGAACAGAACGTCGACATCGAGATGCAGCGTAACGGCGAGCGCTACGCGTTCCTGCGCTGGGGTCAGAGCGCCTTCGACAACTTCAGCGTAGTGCCGCCGGGCACCGGGATCTGCCACCAAGTCAACCTCGAATACCTCGGGCGCACGGTATGGACCAAGGATGAGGACGGCCGCACCTACGCCTTCCCCGACACCCTGGTCGGCACCGACTCCCACACCACCATGATCAACGGCCTTGGCGTACTCGGCTGGGGCGTTGGCGGGATCGAGGCAGAAGCGGCGATGCTCGGCCAACCGGTGTCGATGCTGATTCCGGAAGTGATCGGTTTCAAACTCACCGGCAAACTCAAGGAAGGCATCACCGCCACCGACCTGGTGCTGACCGTCACGCAGATGCTGCGCAAAAAAGGGGTGGTCGGCAAATTCGTCGAATTCTACGGCGACGGTCTCGCCGACCTGCCACTGGCCGACCGCGC
The DNA here is from genome assembly GCF_017947305.1 of Pseudomonas sp. MWU347. Taxonomy (NCBI): domain Bacteria; kingdom Pseudomonadati; phylum Pseudomonadota; class Gammaproteobacteria; order Pseudomonadales; family Pseudomonadaceae; genus Pseudomonas; species Pseudomonas sp. MWU347. Next base: position 9,007 of record NZ_JAFGZB010000017.1, on the reverse strand, counting down.
GACCATCGCCAACATGGCCCCGGAATATGGCGCCACCTGCGGCTTCTTCCCGGTCGATGACGTCACTCTGGAATACCTGCGCCTGTCCGGTCGCCCGACCGAAGTGGTGAAACTGGTCGAGGCCTACACCAAGGCTCAGGGCCTGTGGCGCCTGCCCGGTCAGGAACCGGTGTTTACCGACAGCCTGGCGCTGGACATGGGCAGCGTCGAAGCCAGCCTGGCCGGGCCAAAGCGTCCGCAGGATCGGGTCTCGCTGCCGAACGTCGCGCAGGCCTTCAGTGACTTCATGGACCTGCAATTCAAGCCCACCAGCAAAGAAGAAGGCCGTCTGGAAAGCGAGGGCGGCGGTGGCGTGGCCGTGGGTAACGCCGATCTGGTCGGCGAAACCGAGTACGAATACGAAGGCCACACCTATCGCCTGAAAAACGGCGCGGTGGTGATTGCCGCGATCACCTCCTGCACCAACACCTCAAACCCGAGCGTGATGATGGCGGCCGGTCTGCTGGCGAAAAAAGCCGTGGAGAAAGGCCTGACCCGCAAGCCGTGGGTGAAGAGTTCGCTGGCACCCGGCTCGAAAGTGGTCACCGACTACTACAAGGCGGCGGGGCTGACGCAATACCTCGATCAACTGGGCTTTTCGCTGGTCGGTTATGGCTGCACCACGTGCATCGGCAACTCCGGGCCACTGCCGGAACCGATCGAGAAAGCCATTCAGAAAGCCGACCTCACCGTGGCGTCGGTGCTCTCCGGCAACCGCAACTTCGAAGGCCGGGTGCATCCGCTGGTCAAGACCAACTGGCTGGCCTCGCCACCGCTGGTGGTCGCCTACGCCTTGGCCGGCAGCGTGCGCACCGACATCAGCACTGAACCGCTGGGTAACGACCAGCAGGGCAATCCGGTGTACCTGCGCGACATCTGGCCGAGCAGCAAGGAAATCGCCGAGGCGGTGAATCAGGTGAACACCGCGATGTTCCACAAGGAATACGCCGAAGTGTTTGCCGGCGACGAGCAATGGCAAGCGATCCAGGTGCCGCAGGCCGCCACCTATGTGTGGCAGGACGATTCGACCTACATCCAGCATCCACCGTTCTTCGACGACATTTCCGGACCGTTGCCGGTGATCACCGACGTCAAGGGCGCGCGGGTTCTGGCGCTGTTGGGCGATTCGGTAACCACTGACCACATCTCCCCTGCCGGCAACATCAAAGCTGACAGTCCGGCCGGGCGCTATCTGCGCGAAAAAGGCGTGGAGCCGCGGGACTTCAACTCCTATGGCTCACGGCGTGGCAACCACGAAGTGATGATGCGCGGCACATTCGCCAACATCCGCATTCGTAACGAGATGCTCGGCGGCGAAGAAGGTGGCAACACAATCTACATCCCGAGCGGCGAGAAAATGCCGATTTATGATGCCGCCATGCTGTATCAGGCCTCGGGCACGCCGCTGGTGGTGATCGCCGGTCAGGAATACGGTACCGGCTCCAGCCGTGACTGGGCGGCCAAAGGCACCAACCTGCTGGGCGTCAAAGCGGTGATCGCTGAAAGCTTCGAGCGTATCCACCGTTCCAACCTGGTGGGCATGGGCGTGTTGCCGCTGCAGTTCAAGCTCGATCAGAACCGCAAGAGCCTGAACCTCACCGGCAAGGAAACCCTGGATATTCAGGGCCTGACCGGTGTCGAGCTGACGCCGCGCATGAACCTGACTCTGGTGATCACCCGTGAAGACGGGCGCCAGGAGAAAATCGAGGTGCTGTGCCGCATTGATACGTTGAATGAGGTGGAGTACTTCAAGTCCGGCGGGATTCTGCACTACGTGTTGCGGCAGCTGATCGCCTCTTGATTGCTTGATTCCTGTGGTGAGGGGATTCATCCCCGATGGACTGCGCAGCAGGCCCTTTTTTGGGGTCGCTTCGCTACCCATCGGGGATAAATCCTCTCGCTACAGGTGCTCGACACAAGCCTTCAGCGCTTTTGTACAGGCGAAAAAAAACCCGCCGAAGCGGGTTTTTCCCAAGACCATTATCGACTCCCTGTCGGCAGCGATCCTTGCTATGGTCGATCATCCGTGATCCTGAAACACTCCCTGTGTCTCAGTTGATGGGTGTAGATTACGCCGTGGATCCAATCGGCAATAGTCGCAAAAGCTACCACCGCGTGTAAGACATTCGCTATAGAAGCCCTTCCGAAAACCCTTAGCCCTCTCAGTCATCCAGCAGGCAAGCGGCGATTTGCGCGACCTGCAGCTGTTGGGCAGCCTGTTGCTGCGCATCGTCCTCCAGGAACCAGGCGGCCGACAAACCGGCAAACGCCAGCACCCATTGCAGCAAGCGTCGGCGATCAAGCCCGGACGCCTCGACGATCACCTCGACCTGCCGGCGCAATCGCTGTGAATCGCCAGCCGTCGGCAAGTCCGGGTTGCAGATCAGGTTGGCGTAGTCATAACCGCGCTCGCCGCGTACTCGTTTGGGATCAATAGCGAGCCAGCCGTGTGCAGCGAAATCGAGAACATTGTCGTGGTGCATGTCACCGTGCAGCACCACCACGTCCTGCGGATCTGCGAGCAAGGCTTCAGCCGCTTGCAGGCTCAGGGCATAGGTCCCGCCATGTTCGGCCGCGGCCACGCGCAGCGAGGCGAACCACGGTGCCAGCTCCACCAGCGGCGGTGGCGGCGTCGGGCGCGGCGCATGCAAGCGCGATAGTGTCGTGCACATGATCTGCGTGGCTTCGTCGTCTTCACCGTTGAGCGCCATGTGCATCAACGAACGCCGGCCCATAGCCCGTTCCAGCAACAAACCTTCCTCGTGATGGGCCAGCACCCGCGCTGCGCCCTCACCGTCCCACCAAGTCATCAGTCGATTGCCGAATTGCTCGTCGGTATCCAGCGCAACCTTGAGCATGGCCGGCGTGTCGCCAAAACGCACCGGCAACAGACGGCTGCCGGGGGTGATGACCGGCTCACCGTCCGGTACCAGCGCCCAGCGTTGCAACCAGGGTTCGAAGATTGCGCAGTCAGTCACCATCACGCTCGCGGGTCTTGGCGCTTTCGGCGAGAAACTGTTCAAGTCGACTCAGCTGTTCCTCCCAGCCACGGCTGTCCATGTAATACGCCTCCTTCTGCCGCACGTCGGGAATGTGCGCGAAGCCGGACTCGGACACTTTGAGCAAAGTGCCGCCCTCGTAATCCTGCAGCTCGAACTTGACCAGCGTCGTCGGCTCCTGTGAATAGTCGATCTTTGGATTGACCGCGTACGGGTGCCAGCGAAACGAAAACAACTGCTGTGGCTCGACCCGCTCGACGAGCACGTTCCACAACACGTGTTCATAACCAGGATACGTGACCTGCCCTTGCGTCCATTCCCCGGCAATGAACCGCCTGCCCTCCAGCGCCACACCAAACCACTGGCCAAAAGCCTCGGCATCGACCAATGCGCGCCAGACATAAGAACGCGGCGCCTTCAGCGTGATTTTGCGTTCGAAACTATTGGGTACCGGTTTCATAAGTCACCTCCTGTTTTGAACAGTAGGCTTGTATGACCACATGTCCAACCTGAAGTTGTATCAAAGGGCTGCACCTGTTCAGTCCAAAGGAAACATTCGGCGGCATTTCCGATCGTTGAATGAGTGAATGACTGACGCAACCCTCTCGCTGAACCTGTTACCTTTTCCAGCGAAATGGAAACAAACAAGGACGAAGCATGCAGCCATCTCTATCCGAACGTTATCGCGGCGCTCTGCTCGGTCTCGCTTGCGGCGACGCCGTCGGCACCACGGTGGAGTTCAAGCCACGAGGCTCATTCCAGCCGCTGACGGACATGGTCGGCGGTGGCCCCTTTCACTTGAAGCCCGGGCAATGGACGGATGACACCTCGATGGCGCTTTGCCTGGCGGAGAGTCTTCTGAGCAAAAACACATTCGATGCGGCGGACCAGATGGGACGCTATCTGAACTGGTGGCGGTGGGGATATCTGAGCTCGACGGGGGATTGTTTCGATATTGGCATGACCGTCAGTCAGGCACTGTCGCAGTATCAGCAAACCGGTCAGGCCTTTGCCGGGTCAACCGACCCGTTTACCGCCGGCAACGGCTCGCTCATGCGTTTGGCGCCGGTGGTGCTGTTTTTCTTCCCTGACGTCCAGCAGATCCGCAACTTCGCCAGCGACAGTTCGCGGACAACCCACGCGGCCCCTGAAGCCATCGAATGCTGTCAATTGTTTGCCGAACTGATCGCCAACGCGCTGTTCGGTATCTGCAAAAGCGAACTGTGCAGGCTGCCGCGCTCAGCTTTCACTGAGCCTAAAGTTGCCGCGATTGCTCGAGGAGATTATCTGGCCAAATCAGTCAATGATATCCGTGGCAGCGGCTACAGCGTTGAGTCGTTGGAAGCCGCGCTGTGGTGTTTTCATCACACCGACAGTTTTACAGCGGCGATTCTGCAAGCCGCCAACCTCGGCGATGACGCTGACACCACTGCCGCGATCGTCGGTCAATTGGCCGGGGCCTATTATGGCGTTCGGGCGATTCCTGCTCACTGGCTGGAAATACTTCATGACGGCGAGGAGATTGCAGCCACAGCGGATCGCCTGCTCGAAGCCTCCCGACTGCGCGTTCCTGAATAGAAGCACCACAGCCGCTAAACTGCTCTGCACTTTCATCCGACACAGTGAGATTAACCATGCTCCCACGCCTGCTCCTGGCCCTGACACCCGTCCTGTTCACGCCTCTCGCCCACGCCGCCGTCGACTGCGCCAACACCAGCAATCAGGCCACCATGAACCAGTGCGCCGGGCAGGAATTCAAGGCAGCGGACAAGGAGCTGAACGCGGTGTATCAGCAGATCACTAATCGTTTGAAGGACAACGCCGACAGCAAAAAGCTTCTGGTGAGCGCGCAGCGGGCGTGGATCGGCTTTCGTGATGCCGAATGCAAGTTTTCCGCGTCCGGTGTGGACGGCGGGAGTGTTTATCCATTGATTTACAGCAATTGCCTGACCGAGGTGACAAAGGTGAGGGTCGGGGCGCTGAAGCAGTATTTGAAGTGTCAGGAAGGTGACATGAGTTGCCCGGTGCCAGGGGCCTGATGTTGCAGAGGGTTTCAGTCTTGCCAACAGGTTTGTTGATTCCACACTTGGAGCACCTGTCGCACGCTGACCAGCCTACCGACTCCCCGCACCCTGCGAGCAACCATGCGGCGCCGGATTAGAAGAGGATGCTCAAGCATCAAAATCAAAAATTAATTATTGTAATTAGATAATTTATCATCGAGAATTCGCTACCAAATTGTAGCAACCAGGAATTTTCATGAGTACTCACATCAACGGATTGGCGCTGCAGCGCATGCATTGGATCGGGCTGCTGGCAGCAATTCTCGTCTGGGTTCTGGGGGTAACGGAGGTCGGCGGCAACGCAACGATCTGGTTCTTCAAAAAGGATGAAATGCTGGCGGGCCTGCTCTATGCCTTTGCTGAGGGCTCGCCGCAATTGCTTGACCCGTTTGTCGAAGGTGCCTTGCTTGATCCCGACACCTGGCTGTCATCAACGGTCACGGCACTGATCGTTTTTCTGGATTTCCTGCCCGTGGTCCTGTCGGCTTACGCGTTATGGCTGACCGGTTTGTTCTTTCTGCGCTTGTCGCGCGGCGAAACCTGGACCGACCGCAACATCAGGGTCCTCTGGCGAGTGGGCGTACTCTGCATCGTTTCTCCGGCGACCTATCCGTTAATAGAGACCTTGCAAGGTCTGGCGTTGTCGATAGATCTGCCGCCGGGGGATCGGATTTTCCAGTTCTCGATCGGCATGTCTTCCGCTTCTGCCTACGAAATAATCAAAGGCGTATTACTCTGTATTTTTTCAATTATCATGCGTGACGCAAAAGTACTCAGCGATGAGCAAAGCCAATACATATAGAACAATATAATGACCATTATTGTCCGCCTTGACGTAGTCATGGCCACGCAAAAAATTCGTTCAAAAGAGTTAGCCGCCCTGCTCGGGATCACCGAGGCGAATCTGTCATTGCTCAAAAACGGCAAAGTCAAAGGCGTGAAGATGGCAACTCTGGACAAGCTCTGCGCTGCGCTCGATTGCCAGCCTGGCGATCTGCTGGAATACCAGAAAGACTAAGCCCGCTGGCGGCGGTTTATTTATCGCCCCCTCATCCGTTTAACTTTTATTCAATCCTTAGTTGCAAGGCGTCTTTGTCATGTCCCGTTATTTGTTCTGCGTCCTATTAATGCTGACCGCGTTGCTTGGCGGCTGCGCCACGCAAATAGACGTAGCACTCAACGCAATACCTGATCCGGACTATCCGTTCGATCGAAAGGCAACCGTGCTGGTGACCTCGACCAACAGCGCCGATGAGAACGCACTGAATGCCCGCTACTATCTTCGCGACATGGTCAACGCACTGAAAGACAGAGGCTTTCAGGAGGTTTATACCGACGCCAGCCTGCCCAGGAATCACGCGCCGATCAAAATGACCGTCACTCTCGATATCGGCAGCCGGCAAGTGTCTTATCGCTATACCGCCACCGACTATGGGCAAGTTCCAACCAGCACTACGACCGTGTGCAAGAACGCCAAGAAGAAAGATGACCGACTGACCTGTACCAGTAAGCCCAATACGACCTATGGCCCGGTGGGAACGTCAGAGCGTATCGGCTACACCACCCTCAGTACTTTCACTGTCACCGCCCGGGATGAGGCAAGTAAGCGCACGGTGTATCTGCTGCGGGCGTCGTCTTATAACGAGGACTGTCAGGCCGCCAAGGTCGAAGCGTTTCTGGTCGAGCAGGGCCTGCAGAATTTGAACTTCCAGGATCGCATGCAACGCAACTACAGCGTCACGATGCCCGAGGGTTACAGCTGCAAGTAGTCAGTTGCCCAAACGTGAGAGCTTCACAGCTCAGCCAGCGTGAGGCGGTGCTGTGAAGCTGACTCGGGTTAGACGTGGGGATCACCCGGCGGCTTGGCCGGCGCCGCGTATTGCGGCTTGAGGTGGCCGTCCTGGTCCAGCAACCAGGCGTCCATGATCTGCCGCACCACAGGGCCGGCCACTCGACCACCGGCCTCACCGTTTTCGATCATCACCGAGATGGCGATCTTCGGGTGCTCCGCCGGAGCGAAACCAACGAACAAGGCGTTGTCGCGATGACGTTCGAGGGTTTTCTCCCGGTTGTAGCGCTCGCCTTGCTTGATCGCTACCACTTGCGCGGTACCACTCTTACCGGCAATGCGATACTGCGCACCTGCCGCTGCGGCGCGCGCGATACCCCGGGCATCGTGCATCACCATCTGCATCCCGTGGTTGACCTGATCCCAGTCACGCGGGTTTTTAAGCAGGATATTCGGCATCGGATGCTCGTCGACCGGCGCCACACCATCGACCGTCTTCGCCAAGTGCGGACGATTCCATACGCCCTTGTTGGCAATCAGTGCGGTAGCTTGAGCCAGTTGTAGCGGCGTAACCTGCATGTAACCCTGGCCGATACCCAGGATCACCGTTTCCCCCGGGAACCAGGCCTGACGACGTGTGGCACGCTTCCAGGCCTGAGACGGCATCAAACCGGGCGACTCTTCGAACATGTCCAGCGAGACCTTTTCGCCAAGGCCGAACATCGCCATGTAGTCGTGCAGGCGATCGATGCCGAGCTTGTGTGCCAGGTCGTAGAAGTAGGTGTCGTTGGAGCGCATGATTGCCGCGTCCATGTCGACCCAGCCATCGCCACTGTGGTTCCAGTTACGGTACTTGTGATCGAAATCCGGGAGTTGGTAGTAGCCTGGGTCAAAGACGCGGGTCTGCGGCGTCACGACACCGGCATCGAGGCCGGCGATTGCCACTTCCGGCTTGATGGTCGAGCCCGGCGCATAGAGGCCGCGCAACACACGGTTGAACAGCGGGCGGTCGATGGAATCGCGTAGCGCCGAGTATTCCTTGGAGCTGATGCCAGTGACGAACAGGTTCGGGTCGAAACTCGGATTGCTGACCATGGCCAGCACTTCACCGGTGGACGGGTCGAGAGCCACCACCGAGCCACGACGGTCGCCCAGTGCGGCTTCCGCAGCCTCCTGCAGTTTGACGTCGAGACTTAGAACGATGTTTTTGCCAGGGACCGGATCGGTGTGCTTGAGCACCCGTAGCACCCGGCCTTGGGCGTTGGTCTCAACCTCTTCATATCCGACGTGGCCATGCAGCTGCGCTTCATAGAAACGTTCAATGCCGGTTTTACCGATGGATTGTGTGCCGCGGTACTCTACCGAATCGAGGGTCTTGGATTCTTTTTCATTGATCCGGCCAACGTAGCCAATCGAATGCGCGAAGTGCGCCCCCAACGGGTAATGCCGAACGAACTGCGGCTCGACATCAAGGCCCGGCAGACGGAACTCGTTAACCGCCAACACGGCGATTTGTTCCTCCGTCAGCTCGTAGAACAGTGTCACCGGGGTGAATGGGTGACGGGACTGCTTCATGGCCTTATCGAAAATCGTACGATCTTCGGCGGGTAAATGCAGCAGATTAATTACCTCGTCCAGCTCCTGATTAACATCAGTGGCGCGTTCGCGGGTAATGATCAGGTTGTAACTGGGACGGTTATCAGCGAGCAGCACACCATTGCGATCGTAGATCAGGCCTCTTGTCGGCGGAATCGGCAAGACGTGCACGCGGTTGTTTTCAGAGATGGTCGAGTGGTAGTCGTATTCAACCACTTGCAGGATGTACAGGCGTACCACCAGCGCGCAACTGATGGCAAAGACGAACAGAGCGCAGGCGATCAACCGCTTGTTGACCAGACGCGTCTCTTTTTCGTGATCCTTGATCGGGATGGGTTCAGGCATTTCTACAGCAACTCTTTGACATAAATTGAGTGCCGATCCGTGGGCATGACATCAGTCCGTTAAAAAACGAGCTGCACCATACCAAAAACCGAGTGGTCACTTCAGAAGGATTTTCCCTAATGGCAGTCCCGGCGACGGTTGGAACTCTCGTGCCGTCTGACTCTGACGAGAGAAGC
>NZ_JAFGZB010000016.1:0-96144 GCF_017947305.1 Pseudomonas sp. MWU347 | reverse complement strand
CGCTTGATCGGGAGCGTTATCGTGGTGCTCGTTTTTCTTCAGGGCGGCATTGCGCTTCGCATCCCAGCGCAATTGCATGCGGCCCTTTTTCACCCCGGCGGCGATACCCCGCGCGGCGACAGTTTTGTATTGATCGACGTAATGGATGAACGTGTTGACGATGCCGAACATCGCCTTGACCAGGCGTTTCACAACCGAGAGCAACTGGGCGGCGCGATCCGCCAGGCGTAGCGTGAGATAAGCGATCCCGGCGCCAGCCCCGACGAATGTCAACACAACGCCGATCAGCACATCGATCAGCACCTGCACGATCATCATCGACGCCGTTTCAGCGGTTTTGCCGGCGATCTGGCTGGGCGGCAGCATCTCCAGCCAGAGACTCGCCGCACGCAACAGCAAACACAGCGCCGCTTCATCACTGACCAGCAACTGCAGTTTCTGCATGACATCCGGAGCTGCTTCTGCGAGATGAATCAGATCAGCCGCGCCGCTTCCCAGCCGCTCGGCAAATGCGCCTGGATCCTTGAGAATCTCCGACAGCATGCCGATGCTGTCCCACACCCCCTCGATCGCCGCCCAGCTCCCGGCGAGCATGCCGTTGCCCGCCGCCGTCGCCACCGACTGCGACCACTGCGGCTTGAACCCCTGCCACTCGCTGCGCAACCAGCCATCCAGCTCGCCGGTCAAGCCGTCGTAGGACTGGAACAGCGCCCCGATCTGCTCCGGGGTAACGTCGCTGTGCACCTGCACGCGATAGAACTTGCCTGGCGTACCGGCGAATGTTCCCCGGCCTTGCGCATCAAGTGCGACGGGGAAAGTTTGGCCATCACCCACCGCCACCACATCCACCACGATGTCGCCCAGCGGAATGTCGTACACCGACTCGAATTTGCTCTCGATCGCCAGCACCCCGCTTTTCGGGCACTGCACGACGCCGGTGGCAAACTCACTGTCGCCCGTGCTGACCGCGGTGACGCGATCACCAAAGCGGATAACCCGCTCCATGCCCATCAGCGACGGCAGGTCCGCCGCGTGGCTGACCTGGTCGGCCGCGCGACTCAACCAATGCTCAAGTTGTTGGCGATAGAGGTCGAGGGTGTCGGGGAAGCTGTCGAGTTCCTGCTCGATGCGGCTGACGGCTTCCATCAGCGCACGCGACGATGCGGGGTGGAATGAAAAACCGGGTCAAACATGAGCGTTCCCTCGCGCAAAAATTAGGCGCGGGGACTTTGCGGGGGATCAAGCAGGAAAGAAGTCAGGCGAGTAGGCGTTTACTGTAGGACTAATCTGCAAAAGACCGATTACTACAAAACGTATAGCGATAAACGCAAACGTGGCGTGAGGTTTCCCTCACGCCACGTTTATCGAGCGATACAAAATGATTTACCGGGTTTAATCCCGAGCGCTCAACTCTTTGAGTTTGAGCTCGGCCAACGGATGACCGGCCTTGGCGGCCAGGGTCCACCAGCGCGCCGCTTCGGCCGGATCCGGCGCTTTGCTCGGAGTACCGGCCAAGCTGATCACGCCGACCTGATAGGCCGCTTTGCCGTCGCCGGCGAGCGCCGCCAGACGCAACAGCCGCACACCCTCTTCGCGGGCACCCAGGCCAACCCCGCGAAACGTCAGAATGTGCCCATAAAAGCTCTGCGCACCGACATCGCCAAGATTGGCCATGCGCGCAAACTGCCCTTCGAGCCAGCGCCAGCCTCTGGGCTGGCGGACAAACCATGACCAGTGAAACAGCCTGCGGGCCAACCAGTAACTGGCCGACGCCTTGAGTCGTAAGAACACTCAGGCCTCCGCCGATTCCGGGTACTCGTATTCGAACACCCTGACCACTTCCGACGCATGCCAGGAGGCAGCAGCAACGCCATCAGAGGGCCCGGAAAAGCGCCCCAGACGCTCGACACACTCAAAGAAACCGGTACGTGGCAAACGGCTGGCACCCTGGCTGATCACCAGCGAACTGCGCAACGGCTGTTCAGCCTTGGCGTCCAGCGCGGCCAGATGCTCAAGTGCCGCGGTCAGCGTCTGCATCGCCGGCGTCGGCAGTTGCAAACGTTCGAGCAAGGCTCGATAGGTCAACAGATGGCGCTGCCTGCGCGCCTGATCCAGCTCCCCGAGCAATCCGTCCCAATGTTGACGACTGATGCGTACGCTCACGATTCATCCCTCCAACCCGGCACCGTCAGTTCCCAGGCCAGGCTGCGACGAATCGCGGCGTCAGGTTGACGCTCGCCGCTTTCGATCATGGCCAGATAAGACGGGCTGATGCCTACCGTGCGGGCCAGCGCCTCAATGGCGATGCCCTTCCCTTCGCGCAAACTGCGTAGTTGATCCAGACCTGGAAGAATCGGGTCCGGCGTTGCGGCGGCCGGCGCTGGCGCCTGCTGCGGCGGTGTTTCGTTGATGCCTGCTGCTTTCAGTAGAGCCTGATACTGGACCCATGGCAGAACCGCATACTCGGGTTCGCCATCGCGTGCAATTATCTGAATATCCATGACTACCCCGTAGGACAACAACACTTAGCGAGTCGGCACTTTTCCCTAGAAGTGTAATCCTAACAGCGGCCAAGGTCGCGGGGGGTATCTATCTGTCTGCAGGCGAAGTGAATCAGGGCTTTTTCGGGCCCTGAAGCTGAAGTTGCTCGGGAGTATCAGGCAGGCGCTCGACCACCGCGAGTTTTTCCGGCTGCTGGCGGTTGCGCCAGAGCCGAAAAGCATTGAGCTCATCGTCGAGGGTTTTCATCAGCCAAGCCAGAACGGCGATGTCATCGAGCATGCCGAACACCGGGATGAAATCCGGAATCGCATCCACCGGGCTGAGGAAGTACATCAGGCCCGCCACCACCGAGACGATGGCTTTCGGGCTGATCGCTCGGTATTCGCCACGCCAGTATGCAAGACACAGTGCCTGGAGCAAACGCAGATCTTCCTTGAGTTTGCCAAGGCGATTGCCTTGCGCCGCTCCTTTGCTCGCCACCGCGAACAACAGGGTCGGCAGACGCCCACGCGCCAGCAATCGACCGGCGAGGGGCAGAAATCGGGCGAAATTCCACGGCGCTTTCATCTATTTCTCCCGTTGAAATGTTATCCACACAAATTGTGGATAACCTTGTGAACAGAGCTGCATTTCAGCGCTGAAAGCCCCGTTTTATAAGGGCCGCGCTCAGATCGGGCGTTTTTTACTCACATAAAAAACCCCAATATTTCATTGACTTGGCGGCTCAGGGCGTCTAGCGCTGGCAGCCTCAATCTCTAGGACTGCTGTAAGCGCCATCCGTTCGCTCTGTTTACCGCCAGCATCGTCCAGATGCAACAACGCCCCGCATATGCGAGGCGTTGTCTTCGAAGCTACAGCCGATTACTTGGCGGCGGCGTCTTCTTTGGCTGGATCCTTGATGGCCAGCAGTTCCAGGTCGAAGACCAGAACCGAGTTGGCCGGGATTGCCGGGCTTGGCGATTGCGCGCCGTAAGCCAGATCGCTAGGGATGTACAGTTTGTACTTCTCGCCAACGTGCATCAGTTGCAGACCTTCAACCCAACCCGGGATCACACCGCTGACCGGCAGATCGATCGGGCTGCCACGTTCAACAGAGCTGTCGAACACGGTGCCGTTAGTCAGCTTGCCGGTGTAGTGAACGGTCACGACGTCGGTAGGCTTGGGCTGTGGGCCGTCGGCTTTCTTGACCACTTCGTACTGCAGACCGGAAGCGGTGGTGGTGACACCAGGCTTCTTGCCGTTTTCTTCGAGGAATTTCTTGCCGGCGGCTGCCGACTCTTCGCTCATCTTGGCCATGCGCTCTTCAGCACGCTTTTGCAGCGCGGCGAAGGCTTCGACCAGTTCTTCGTCTTTCAGCTTCTGTTCTTTCTTGCCGACGGCATCTTCGATGCCCTGGGCTACCGCTTTGGAGTCCAGATCATCCATGCCTTCCTGAGCAAGGCTCTTGCCCATGTTCAGGCCGATACCGTAGGAAGCTTTTTGCGCCGGGGTTTTCAGCTCTACGCTGGTCTGCGAATCACAACCCGCGAGGACCAGGCTAACCAGGGCTACCGCCGCCGCCAACCGATGCTGTTTCATGCTATTTCCTTGTTCATGCGCCGAAAGGGCAATCGAGTAAAGCCGCGAGCTTATCAGGCCGCCACGACCAATGGCTACCGGCATGAGAGCAGGAAATGTCCGATAAGTTCAGGGATTAAAACGCATTCGGGCCAAGGGACGATGAAGCTTCTGTCATCTGAAGCTGACAAGGGCTGATGAGACTTCCTACGACAGTTGGCGTAATGGCCACTTGCCGCACCTGCAACAGCTGAGGCATAACAAGGCAACAACTCGACAAGGATGTTTATCTTGCGCCTCTTATACCGTGTGCTGGCACTGATCATTGTGCTGCTGGGACTGGCTCTGGCAGTGATTCTGTACTACGTCGCCAACCCGAAACTGCCCTTCTATATCCCGGCCCAACAGGTGCATTACCTGCAGCAGTGGAGCGAGGAGGAACGCCAGACCTACTACTTCACGCCGCAAGGCACACAGGTCAAAGGCCTGCGCTATGAATGGTTCGAGGCGCTGGAACTGCCCTTCTCTCAGCAGCGTTTCGCGTCCCCGGAATACCTCGCACGCTTCGGTTTTCTGGTTGATCCACAGCAGAAAGCCACGTCGAACAACCCCGGCAATCTGCCGGTCGGCTTCGCCCGCCACGCGAATCCCGGTGGCACCGAGCATTATCTCGATATCACCTGCGCCGCCTGCCACACTGGCGAATTGCGCTTCAAGGGCCAGGCCGTGCGAATTGACGGTGGTTCGGCGCAGCATGTCTTGCCTTCCAGCGTTCCTACATTGCGCGGTGGCAGTTTCGGACAAGCCTTGGTCGCGAGTCTGGCCGCGACTTACTACAACCCGTGGAAATTCGAGCGTTTCGCCAAAAATGTTCTGGGCGATGACTACGAGACACGCCACGAGCAACTGCGCAAAGACTTCAAGCAATCGCTGAACATCTTCCTCAAAGTCGCCTGGAACGACACGCATCGCGGCCTCTACCCTACCGAAGAAGGCCCGGGCCGCACCGACGCATTCGGCCGCATCGCCAACGCCACCTTCGGCGACGCGATCTCCCCCGCTAACTACCGCGTGGCCAACGCACCGGTGGACTACCCGCAACTGTGGGACATGTGGACGTTCGACTGGGTGCAGTGGAACGGTTCGGCGCAGCAACCGATGGCGCGCAACATCGGGGAGGCACTGGGTGTCGGCGCCACGTTGAATTTCTTCGACAGCAATGGCCAGCCGCTGCAGGGCGATGCCCGTTACGCCTCCAGTGTCCGCGTGCGTGATCTGCACAAAATCGAAGAAACCCTGCAACACCTGCAACCACCCGCCTGGCCGGAAGATGTCTTGGGTGCGGTGGACAAACCACTGGCTGCCAAGGGCCGCGCGCTGTTTGCCGAGAACTGCGCCGGTTGCCACGTGCCGCGCAAGACCCAGGAGGGCGAACGCTGGGTGCAGCATTTGCACCTGCTGCCGGTGGAGGTAATCGGTACCGATCCGAATGCGGCGACCAACATAGCCAACCACCGTTTCGACCTGACGCCGCTGCAATGGGACCTGAAGGAGTTGGAGCAGATGGATGTGAAGTTGCATCCGACGCCCACCGAACCACTGGATTTGAGCCAGCTCTCGGTGGCCAAGGGCCTGGCCTACGTCACCGCGTTCGTCGAGAACCGCGCCTATCGCGAGGCCGGCGTCACCCCGCAGGAAAAACCCCAACTCGACGGCTTCGGACTGCCGATCGGCGTACGCGAAAAGGTCGCCTACAAGGCCAGGCCGTTGGCCGGTATCTGGGCCACCGCGCCGTTTCTGCACAACGGTTCAGTACCGAGCCTTTATCAACTGCTGTCACCGCAGGATGAGCGCGCCACGACGTTCTATAAAGGTTCGTTCGAATACGACCCGCGCCATCTGGGGTATCGCACCGAAGCCTTTACCAATGGTTTCCTGTTCGACACGCGGATTAGCGGCAACCACAACAGCGGTCATGAATTCCGCGCCGGCGAGCGCGGCAGTGGGGTCATCGGCCGACTGCTGCAACCAGAGGAGCGCTGGGCCTTGCTGGAATACCTGAAAGTACTGGGCGGACCACTGGAGCCGCAATTGCCATGAGGATCGACCCGTATAAAAGACCGTCGATGTTCGCCCGCGTCTGGATGTGGCTGGGGCGCCTGCTGGGCAAAGCCCTACTGACATTGCTGATTATCGGCCTGCTGGGCTGGGCCATCGCGAGCGCATGGTTCGTCTGGCAACACAGAGGCCCGGTGTCAGCGCAGGAACAGGTTCCCGCCGGTGAAGCGGCGATGACCCAGGACGTGATCCAGACCGCCGTACGCATCGTCGATCAACACCGTGAAGGCACCCGTTATCTGCGCGACGCGCATGCCAAGGCCCATGGTTGCGTGAAAGCCGAAGTGACGGTGCTGCCGGAACTGACACCAGCGCTGCGCCAAGGTGTTTTCACCGAACCAGGCAAAACCTGGCAGGCGATGATTCGCCTGTCCAATGGCAACGCCTACCCGCAGTTCGACAGCATCCGCGATGCCCGGGGCATGGCAATCAAACTGCTCGATGTGCCCGGCAAACCATTGCTCGGCGACCGTCAGCAACGCCGCGAGCAAAACTTCGTGATGTTCAGCCACCCGAATTTCTTTGTCAGCGATGTCGCCGAGTATCGTCAGAATGTGGCGGCTCAGGCTGACGGCAAAAAGATGATGGCGTTCTTTCCTGGCTGGGATCCGCGCAACTGGCAGATCCGCCACCTGTTCATCGCCTTGGCGACCCTGGCGCCGCCACCGAACAGCCCGACGGCGACCACGTACTTTTCGGTATCGCCCTACAAATTCGGGGAGGCAAATGTGAAGTTTCGAGTCGCGCCGGATCCGGACAATTGCCCGGCGTATGCCCTGCCCCCACAAAACCACGACCTGCCGAATTTCCTGCGCAGCGCCTTGAACCAGCAACTGTCGACGGATCGGGTGCCAGCGTGTTTTGTGCTGCAGATTCAGCGCCAGGACGCGAACAAGTACATGCCAATCGAGGACACCAGCATCGAGTGGCGCGAGCAGGATTCACCGTTCGAAAGTGTGGCGCGAATCACCCTGCCTGCGCAGGACTTTGACACGCCGGCATTGAATCTGGCGTGCGACAACCTGTCGTTCAATCCGTGGTTTGGTATCGAGGCGCACCGACCGATTGGCGGGATCAACCGCTTGCGCAAAGCGGTGTATGAGGCGGTGAGCGATTATCGGCACAGTCGCAATGCCGAACAGTGAGAAGACGAGGAGATGATTTGTGGTGAGGGGATTTATCCCCGATGGGATGCGAAGCAGCCCCAGCTTGAAGACTTTCGGCCTGCTGCGCAGGCCATCGGGGGTAAATCCCCTCGCCACACAGGCATTGCAGAAATTCGCAAATCGCAGACAGCAAAAAGCCCGCACTAGGCGGGCTTTCTGTGGTGACCTGGCGTTCAGTGGGTCCAGGTGACCGAATATGGCGCAGCGGACGGGACTCGAACCCGCGACCCCCGGCGTGACAGGCCGGTATTCTAACCGACTGAACTACCGCTGCGCGAAACGCTTGAAACGAATGGTGGGTGATGACGGGATCGAACCGCCGACATTCTGCTTGTAAGGCAGACGCTCTCCCAGCTGAGCTAATCACCCTTCGCTTCGTTACGGGGAGCATTATGCCACAAGTTTTCGTAATGTGTTGATTTAATTGAAGTTTTTTTTCAAAAAAATCTGAAAACCGGTGAAACGACACAAACCCGATGGAACAAGGTACAAACTTGAGACAGAAAAAAACCCGCTTCAGCGGGTTTTTCCGTGGTGACCTGGCGTTCAGTGGTCCAGGTTACCGAATATGGCGCAGCGGACGGGACTCGAACCCGCGACCCCCGGCGTGACAGGCCGGTATTCTAACCGACTGAACTACCGCTGCGCTAAACACTTGAAACGAATGGTGGGTGATGACGGGATCGAACCGCCGACATTCTGCTTGTAAGGCAGACGCTCTCCCAGCTGAGCTAATCACCCTTCGCTTCGGTGTGGCGCGCATTCTACGGAGCGACCCAACCTCTGGCAAGCACTTTTTTAATTAATTTTCTCAGGCCTTCCAAAGGCTTAGAGAAGGGTTGGCCTATGACCCGGCGAAGACAATAATGCCCCCCTTTGTATAAAGGAGAGACTCACCCCATGTGGTTCAAAAACCTGCTTATCTATCGCCTGACCCAAGACCTGCCTGTCGATGCCGAGGCGCTGGAAACTGCACTGGCCACCAAACTGGCGCGTCCATGTGCAAGCCAGGAGTTGACCACCTACGGTTTCGTCGCGCCGTTCGGCAAAGGCGAAGATGCGCCACTGGTGCACGTCAGCGGTGACTTCCTGCTGATCGCTGCGCGTAAAGAAGAACGCATTCTGCCGGGCAGCGTCGTGCGCGATGCGGTCAAGGAGAAGGTCGAAGAGATCGAAGCCGAGCAGATGCGCAAGGTCTATAAGAAGGAACGCGATCAGATCAAGGATGAAATCATCCAGGCGTTCCTGCCGCGCGCCTTTATCCGTCGCTCGTCGACCTTCGCCGCCATCGCGCCGAAACAGGGCCTGATCCTGGTCAACTCGGCCAGCCCGAAACGTGCCGAAGACCTGCTTTCCACAATGCGTGAAGTGCTCGGCACCCTGCCCGTGCGTCCACTGACCGTGAAAACCGCACCGACGGCCGTGATGACCGAATGGGTCACCACCCAGCAAGCCGCCCCGGACTTCTTCGTACTGGACGAATGCGAGCTGCGCGATACCCACGAAGACGGCGGCATCGTGCGTTGCAAGCGTCAGGACCTGACCAGCGAAGAAATCCAGCTGCACCTGAGCACCGGTAAAGTCGTGACTCAGTTGTCGCTGGCCTGGCAGGACAAACTGTCGTTCATGCTCGATGACAAGATGACCGTCAAACGCCTGAAGTTCGAAGACCTGCTGCAGGATCAGGCGGAACAGGACGGTGGCGACGAGGCCCTAGGCCAACTGGACGCCAGCTTCACCCTGATGATGCTGACCTTCGGCGACTTCCTGCCGGCGCTGGTGGAAGCGTTGGGCGGTGAAGAGACTCCGCAGGGGATCTAAAACCCTTGTGAAATCCCAATGTGGGAGCAGGCTTGCTCGCGAAAGCGGTGTGTCATTCAACATTAACTTGGCTGACCCGCCGCTTTCGCGAGCAAGCCCGCTCCCACAATTGGTTTTGTGGTGTAACTAATAATAAGGAACAGGCCATGCGCGCACTGGCTGCACTGAGCCGCTTTGTCGGCAACACTTTCGCTTACTGGGTTCTGATTTTCGCCGTGATCGCGTTCCTGCAACCGGCGTGGTTTCTCGGCCTCAAGGGCGCGATCGTGCCGCTGCTGGGGCTGGTGATGTTCGGCATGGGCCTGACCCTCAAACTCGGTGACTTCGCTGCCGTCGCCCGCCATCCGTGGCGCGTGGCTCTGGGCGTGGTCGCACATTTCGTGATCATGCCCGGCGTGGCGTGGTTGCTCTGCCAGATCTTCCACCTGCCGCCGGAAATCGCGGTCGGGGTGATTCTGGTCGGCTGCTGCCCAAGCGGCACCTCTTCCAACGTCATGACCTGGCTGGCCCGCGGCGATCTGGCGCTGTCGGTGGCGATTGCTGCCGTCACCACCCTCCTCGCCCCGTTGCTGACCCCGGCGCTGATCTGGCTGCTGGCTTCGGCGTGGTTGCCGGTTTCGTTCATGGAATTGTTCTGGTCGATTCTGCAAGTGGTGCTGCTGCCGATCGTGCTCGGCGTGGTCGCGCAACGCGTGCTCGGCGACAAGGTGCGCCACGCGGTGGACGTGTTGCCACTGGTGTCGGTGGTCAGCATCGTGATCATCGTCACCGCCGTGGTGGCCGCCAGTCAGGCGAAAATCGCCGAATCCGGTCTGCTGATCATGGCCGTGGTGATGCTGCACAACAGCTTCGGCTACTTGCTGGGTTACTTCACTGGACGCCTGTTTAAGTTGCCACTGGCGCAGCGCAAGTCGCTGGCGCTGGAAGTCGGCATGCAGAACTCGGGGTTGGGCGCGGCCTTGGCCAGTGCGCACTTCTCGCCGCTGGCCGCGGTGCCGAGCGCGTTGTTCAGCGTCTGGCACAACATTTCCGGGGCGTTGCTCTCGACGTACTTCCGGCGCATGAGCGAGAAAGAAGACCGTGAGGCGCTAGCGCAGCAGCCAGCCGACTGACCGGGAAACTTGATCCCCGGATTAATGCTCGGCAGACTGTTGCGCTACGCGGGGACGACCCTGCGGCTCGATCGAGTTATCAATCTGGGGACGGCCCCGTCAATCGATGGAGGTCTCTTATGTCCTGGATCATTCTGTTTTTCGCCGGCCTGTTCGAAGTCGGCTGGGCCGTCGGCCTGAAATACACCGACGGCTTCACCCGCCCGCTCCCCACCGTCCTGACCGTTGCGGCCATGGCCATCAGCCTTGGCCTGCTGGGTCTGGCAATGAAGGAATTGCCGCTGGGTACGGCTTATGCGATCTGGACCGGAGTCGGTGCCGTGGGCACGGTGATTGCCGGGATCATTCTGTTTGGCGAGTCGATGGCATTGATTCGGCTGGCCAGTGTGGCGTTGATCATTACCGGGTTGATTGGTCTCAAGGTCAGCGCTTAGGCCACTGGCCTCTATCGCGAGCAGGCTCACTCCTACAAGGGGTACGCGCTTCAAATGTAGGAGTGAGCCTGCTCGCGATAGGGCCATATCAGGTGACAACTACCTGACAGTCCCGCGCAACGCCCCCACCAACCCCTGCAATTTCGCCGGTTCCGCAGTTTCCACCGCCACCGCCGAACCCGCCACCAACGTCACCCGCGACCACAACCGCTTGAACAGCCCCTTGTTCGGATCGCGGCTGAAGAAACTCCCCCACAACCCTTGCAACGCCAGCGGAATCACCGGCACCGGCGTTTCTTCGAGAATCCGCGTCAGCCCGCCCTTGAACTCATTGATCTCGCCGTCAGTGGTCAACTTGCCTTCCGGGAAGATGCACACCAGCTCACCGTCCTTCAGATACTGGGCAATCCGGGTGAAGGCTTTTTCGTAGATCTGGATGTCTTCGTTGCGTCCGGCAATCGGAATCGTCCCCGCCGTGCGGAAGATAAAGTTCAGCACCGGCAGGTTGTAGATTTTGTAGTACATGACAAAGCGAATCGGCCGACGCACCGCACCGCCAATCAGTAGCGCATCGACGAACGACACGTGGTTGCACACCAACAGCGCCGCGCCCTCGTCCGGGATCGCCTCGAGGTTGCGGTGCTCGACGCGGTACATGGAATGGCTGAGCAGCCAGATCATGAAACGCATGCTGAACTCGGGGACGATCTTGAAGATGTAGGCGTTGACGCCGATGTTCAGCAGCGACACCACCAGGAACAATTGCGGAATCGACAGTTTGACCACACTCAGCAACACGATCGAAACGATCGCCGACACCACCATGAACAGAGCGTTGAGAATGTTGTTGGCGGCAATCACCCGCGCCCGCTCGTTCTCGGCGGTGCGCGACTGGATCAACGCGTACAGCGGCACGATATAGAAACCGCCAAAAATGCCGAGGCCGAGAATGTCGACCAGCACCGCCCAGGTATGCGCAAAGCCCAGCACTTCGGTCCAGCTGTGGCCGTTGACGCTTTCCGGGATTCCACCGGAATGCCACCACAGCAGCAGGCCAAACACGGTCAGGCCGAACGAACCGAACGGCACCAGACCGATCTCGACCTTGCGCCCGGAGAGTTTCTCGCAAAGCATCGAACCCAGCGCAATGCCTACTGAAAACACCGTGAGAATCAGCGTCACCACGGTTTCGTCGCCGTGCATCCATTCCTTGGCGTAGGCCGGGATCTGCGTCAGGTAAATCGCCCCGACAAACCAGAACCACGAGTTGCCGACAATCGAACGCGACACCGCAGGCGTCTGGCCCAGACCGAGTTTCAGCGTGGCCCAGGACTGGCTGAAGATGTTCCAGTTCAGGCGCATTTCCGGCGATGCCGCCGCCGCGCGCGGAATGCTGCGACTGGCGAGATATCCCAGCACTGCAATCCCGACAATCGCGGTCGAAACCAGCGGCGCGTAGTGCGTCGAGGACATGATGATGCCGGCGCCGATGGTCCCGGCAAGGATCGCCAGGAACGTGCCCATCTCCACCAGCCCGTTGCCGCCGACCAGTTCATCCTCGCGCAACGCCTGCGGCAGGATCGAATACTTCACCGGCCCGAACAGCGCCGAATGCGTGCCCATGGCAAACAGCGCCACCAGCATCAGCGACAGGTGATCGAACAGGAAACCGATCGATCCTACGGCCATGATCGCGATTTCCGCGAGTTTGATCAGACGGATCAACGCGTCCTTGGCGAATTTTTCCCCGAACTGCCCGGCCAACGCCGAAAACAGAAAGAACGGCAGGATAAACAGCAGCGCGCACAGGTTGACCCAGATCGAACGGTCACCTTCGATGGTCAGCCGATACAGAATGGCGAGGATCAGCGATTGCTTGAACACGTTGTCGTTGAACGCGCCCAGCGACTGCGTGATGAAAAACGGCAGAAAGCGCCGAGTGCGAAGCAGGTTGAACTGTGAGGGGTGACTCATCTTCCGTGTTTCCCTGAGGTCGGTAGAGAATGGCCTGGATCTGCTTATTGGAATCTCGATCGGCGATCCAGGCCACACCTTACCCAAACTTTTCAGGATATTTCTTCAACCCTGCAATACAAGGTGAGACAAACAGCTCACCGCGCCACGCGCCTTGCACGGTGCGTTTACCGACGATCAGCCACATCATCGCCAGCAGGCTCACCAGCATGCAGCCGACCACGCTGAAAAAACCCAGGTTCAGCGTGCTGGCGAGCTTGAGGGTCGCCAGCGAATACACGCCCAGCGGGAAGGTAAAACCCCACCAGCCGAGGTTGAACGGGATGCCGTCACGCAGGTAACGCGCGGTGATCAGCAGCGCCATCAACATCCACCACAAGCCGAAGCCCCACAGGGTGATACCGGCGACCAGCCCCACGCCAGCAGCGATTTCACCGATGCCCGGCAGGCCGTTGGCGGCGAAGATCGCCGGTGCATCAGCGCCCAGCAGCAACATGCCCAACGCACCAGTACCGATCGGGCCGAGGGCCAGCCAGCTTGAGGCGGCCATGTTTTCGTGAGGCAGTTTATGCAGGGCCATGCGCAGCAACAGGATAGTCAGAATGCTGAACGCCACCGGCAGGGAAAATGCCCAGAGCACGTAGCTGGTGGTCAGCACCACCAGTTGCGCGTGGGCATCAGCCAGATGCGGAGCGAGCAAGCCGCCGCTGGCCGCCGCCACTTCCGCCGCCACCACCGGCAACAGCCAGACCGCGGTCATCTGGTCGATGCTGTGTTCCTGGCGGGTAAACATCATGTAAGGGATCAACACACCGCAGGCCAGCGACATCGCCACGTCGAGCCACCACAGCACTTCGGCAAGATGAATTACGCCCTCGCCCCAGCGTGGCAGACCGAACAGCAGAAAGCCGTTGATGATGGTCGCCAAACCCATGGGAATGGTGCCGAAGAACATCGAAACAGTGGAGTGACCGAAGATCCGCCGCGCTTCATCGAAGAATAAAATCCAGCGCGCGGCATAGGCGAAGGTAAACAAGGTGAACAACAGAATGTTGAACAGCCACAAACCCTCGGCCACCGCGTGCAGCCCGGGAATCGCCACCGGTAATTGCGCCAGCGCCAGGGCCAGCACGCCGGTGCCCATGGTCGCGGCGAACCAGTTCGGGGTGAATTGACGGATCACTTCACGCGGATGCTGAAGCTGGCTGAACGGCTTGATGCCAGGTTTGGCGGTGTTGGGGCAAGTCATCATGAACTCCTTTCCTCAGGTGAGGTTGAGCCCATGGTAGAACCGAATCGAATATCTATATAACGGGTAATTTCTCTATCTGTTATCTACTTTACAGATAAGCAGTCAAACACTGCCTTCGCTTTCGATCACCAGAATCCGCGCCGCGCCCTGCGGATGCGCCACGTGCTCGGTACCGACTGAGGCGTAGAAGATGTCCCCGACCTCAAGCAGCGCCTGCTTTTCTTCACCCTGTTCGCGATAGCGCATCTGCACCTGACCATCGAGCACCACAAACACTTCCTCACCATCGTTGACGTGCCATTTGTAAGGCTGATCAGTCCAGTGCAGGCGCGTGGTGATGCCGTTCATGTTGGCAATGTCCAGCGCACCCCAGGCACGCTCGGCGGTGAACGACTTGCTGCGGATAATCTTCATCGATGTCCTATTCCTTGCGACGTGCCAAACCAGAAACCACAGCGACAAACAGCAGGCTGAAGCCCCATCCAGCAAGAATCTCGCACCACATCACAAATCGGACCCAACGCTTGCCACTGATAAAGAAGCTAAAAAACTCAAAAACCGGATTGGCTTTTGGTGTTTCAATCAGTGGAGCCCAGTCATTTTCCTGGTGCAGGTCAACCAGAGGCAGTAGTAGATCTAGTGAGAATGCGATCGGACTGAACCCGGTATATTCTTCACGCAGCTTCTCACATAAATACCAATTACCCGATCCCTTGAACGCATCTGGCAGCTCTGCCGGCGTGCGATAACTACTCTTTTTGAGCCACACCTGCTCCCGGTCCGGACGACAGGTGTCATAAGCTTCGTTTTGAAAAATCAGGGGATTACTGGGAGCAAATACTCCGAAACTGGCGGCACTCCAGTAGACCAATGTGCAAAATCCCCAAACCAGTGCGAACCATGGCAGCAGTAGCATCGGACGGTAGCCGAAGCCAGTCAGATAACCATAAAGAAAGTGCAAGAACTTCGCGGAGGCGGCGTAAAGCTTTCGAAAAGACGGGGACCAGGTACTCGGTGACTGACCAATGCGACCAGATTCACGCAAGCACTGCTCATACTCAATACCCACCTCTTTGGCTTCTTCGGTATGGCCAGTAGATTCAAGTACTTGCTGCAATTGGCGCCAGGGCTGAGGACGAAAATGCTCTTTGAATGTCATCGGTGACGTCTCGTCTTTTTCCAGACAGGCTTTCTGCTTTTTCAACCATGTCATGCGCTCACTGACTGGCATCGGTTTATGCACATCCACAGAGTCGTAGATAAAACCATTGAGAATCGGGCGCTCTCCCCATGAAGCAAGATCGTCATTGATGGTCGCGACGCTGGTTCCTAAAAACGAGATTTGCTTGGGAGCGGACTTGAGGTCGCGCAAATCGAGCCTCCCTTTCACTCTCATCTCATTTGCTCGTAGCTCCTGTATGGCAGCGCCATCAAACTCAACATTTCCTTCGACCTCCAAACCAGCTAGTTGCAGTCGCCCCTGGATTTCACAGTCTTGACTGAAAAGCGCGTTACCTCTGATAAAAGCGCGCTCAGCGGTCATCGCATGTGCATTTCCAATCGCAAAAAATTTCGAACGCCTACAGCTCAACTGGCCCGAGATCCTTGCACCCAGCAAATTAACAGTGCCTTTCGAAGTAAAGCCGTCCCGGAGAAAGACAGGACCATTGATACAAGCAAAATCCAAGTCGAGAGACTGTTCGTCATCAACAGTAAAACTTGCATTTACGCAATTGAATTGCCCGCCAATTACGGCAGACCTGAAACGTACCAAGCCCTTTGCAGAAAAGCCGCCATTAAGATAAACACCCGTACGTATTTCGGCAAAAGAGGCATCCAGGCACGACTCCCCCCCACCATCAAATTGTGAACCTAAACAAACCAGCCTGGCGGCAATTCGGGCCGAGCCGAGTTCGACAAGACCATTGGTAGAAGTTGATGAAAAGACCAGGCTGTCATTGACAACAATTCGTTCACCTAAAAAAGATTTGAGCGAGCAACCTTCAAATTTGAGCATACGTTCAAAGCTGGCGCCTCGGACATTGAGGTCCCGTTCAAACAAACAATTCTTAAAAGTGACCGGGGTGGTCACGCAAATGCCCGCTAAAAAAAGTGGCCCTTCGATAAAGGCACCTTGCAGGTAAAGATTCTCCCCAAGAAATGCTCCTTTGGAATACGTCAGGATCAGAGCGCGCAGGAAAGTTGCTCGTACAACATTCTCCGCAGTCGACGAGACGGGGAGCTCGTCAGTGATGGTGGCAATCACTCCCCGCTTGAAGCAATCCAGCAAGCGCTTCTCAGCAGGACGTAATCCACCCTTGCCATTCTGCAAGCGTCCCAGCAATTCGCCGATTTCATCCATTCTCGTTCACTCAAATCATTTCACTGCGAATAATGGTTCGCATGGTAGTGAACAGGCGTTTTGCCATCAAACAATTATTCACCCGCGGAAGGATTGAGGTTAATGCGCGAGACCAGAGGTTGACGCGAGATCAGAATCAGACCGCTTACTGAGAGAACCACCAATGCCAAGCCGTAACAGTCAGTAGTCGCCAGCAAACCAAAGCTGATAGTCAAATGCCCAGCCAGCAACGCCGGCAAACAGAACGCCAGATAACTCAGCGCGTAGTACGCCGACATCAAACCGGCCCGTTCATGCGGCAGGGCCAACGGCACCAGGCTGCGCACCGCGCCGAGGAAACCCGAGCCAAAGCCGCAACCGGCAACCAGTGTGCCGAGGAAAAACAGCGCCAGACTGGCGCTGTGCACGCCGAGCAAAATCAGCAGCACGCCGATAGGCAGCAGACTGGCGCCGATTTGCAGGGCTTTGCCGGCGGGACGATTGCGCAAAGTGAAAATCATCAGCGCCCCGGTCACGGTCAACGCCGAGACAGTCGCGCCGCCGATCAGGTTCGACGTCGAGCCCGTGGCGGTGCGCACCAGCGACGGCGCCAGCGAGGCAAAAAAGCCGCCGAGGGCCCAGGTTGCGGTGTTCAGCGGTAGCACACGCCATAAGGTCGAACGCGCCTGAACCGGCACATGCAGGGTTGGCCGCAGCGAAGCCCAGGCCCCTGCTTGTGGAGTGACGCTTTCCGGCAGACGCCAGACGTACACCGCCTGCAACACAAACAGCGCCAGCAGCAGCCAGTAGGTCAATTGCAACGGCGCCGGGGCGAACTCGGCCAGCAAACCACAGCCCATGCTGCCCAGCGCCATACCGAGCAACGGTGCGACGCTGTTGATCAACGGCCCTTGCTGACGGTCGGTGTCGAGCAGCGTCGCGCTCAAAACAGCGGTGGCCATGCCGGTGGCAAAACCCTGCAATACGCGGGCGCTGATCAGCCAGGCAACACTGTCGGCGCTGATAAACAGCAACATCGCTAGCGCATTGAGCAGCACGGCAGTGAAGATCACCGGTTTACGTCCCAGGTGATCGGACAGCGATCCGACCGTCAGCAGCGCCGCCAGCAGACTCAGCGCATACACGCCGAAAATAAGGGTCAGCACTGCTGCCGAGAAGTGCAGTTGATCCTGATACAGGTGATACAACGGCGTCGGCGCCGTGGAAGCGGCGAGAAAACTCAGTAAGGTGATCGCCAGAAAAATCAGGCTGCCACGGCTGGAAGCAAGGCTGGTCATGGGCACACTCCGCAAAAGCTAATTTTTTGCTTTTGCGGAGTGTGCTCTCGGCTTTGGCTTAAAGCAAATTCTTTGTGTTAAGGTCTGACGCATGGCTATTAAAGAAGGTTTACGCCCGGGCGGGCGCAGTGCCCGGGTGCAAGAGTCGATTCATTCGGCAGTCCGCGCACTTCTGCAAGAACAGGAGCGCAGCAGCGTGACCGTCCCGCAAATTGCGGCGCGCGCGGGAGTGACGCCGTCGACAATCTATCGACGCTGGGGTGATCTGGCGGCGTTGCTCGCCGACGTCGCCCTCGCCCGCATGCGCCCTGACAGCGAACCGGCGGTGACCGGTGACCTGCGCGGTGATATCCGCGCCTGGGCCGAGCAATATCTGGACGAAATGAGTTCGGAGCCGGGGCGCAACATGATGCGCGACGTGCAGGCCAGCGCCACGCCGGGGTACTGCGTGACGATTCTTGGCGCGCAGTTGCAGACCATCATCGAGCGTCACCCTGACGAGCCGGCGCCGAGCGTTGATCATCTGATCAATCTGGTGGTGGCGCCGGTGGTGTTCCGGATCCTGTTTTCGGCGGCGGCGCTGGAGGTGGATGAGCTGCATCGGTTGATCGATATCGCGCTGAAACAGGACTGACGCCTTCGCGAGCAGGCTCACTCCTACAATTGGAATGCGTTCCACCTGTAGGAGTGAGCCTGCTCGCGAAGAGGCCCGACCAGTCACCTCAGAACCACCCGGTCTCAAACCTGCGACACCCCGCCACGCCACGACCTTGGTCGACACTGACTAACCGCCATACTCATGCGAGACTGTCCGCCCGGGCAGGACTGCCGGGGAGTCTTTTGTCGGGAGTGTTGCATGTCGTTGTCCACCGGGCTGATCGCCGCCGTCGCCCTGGCCTATATGGCCATCATGTTCGCCATCGCCTTCTACGGCGACCGTCGCAGCACGCCGTTGCCGCCGCGGATGCGCGCGTGGGTGTACAGCCTGTCGCTGGCGGTTTATTGCACCAGTTGGACGTTCTTCGGCGCGGTTGGTCAGGCGGCGGAACAGCTGTGGTCATTCCTGCCGATCTACCTCGGGCCGATCCTCTTGTTGCTGGGCGCGCCGTGGGTCCTGCAGAAAATGGTGATGATCAGCAAACAGGAGAACATCACCTCGATTGCCGACTTCATCGCCGCGCGCTACGGCAAATCGCAATCGCTGGCGGTGGTGGTGGCGCTGATCTGTCTGGTTGGCGTCCTGCCCTACATCGCCCTGCAACTCAAAGGCATCGTGCTCGGCGTGAACCTGCTGATCGGCGCCGGGGCCGACGCCATGGGCACCCGCGCCCAGGACACCGCGCTGATCGTCTCGCTGGTACTGGCGCTGTTCACCATCGTCTTCGGTACGCGCAACCTCGATGCCACCGAGCACCACCGCGGCATGGTGCTGGCGATTGCGTTTGAATCGCTGGTCAAGCTGTTCGCCTTTCTCGCCGTTGGCGCGTTCGTGACCTATGGGCTGTACGACGGGTTTGACGACCTGTTCAATCAGGCGATGCTCGCGCCGCGCCTCGAGGAATACTGGAAGGAAACGATTAACTGGCCGTCGATGGTGGTGCAGACCGGGGTGGCGATGATGGCGATCATCTGCCTGCCACGGCAGTTTCACGTCACGGTGGTGGAGAACATCGACCCGCAGGACCTGCGTCTGGCCAAGTGGGTGTTCCCGGCTTATCTGGCGCTGGCCGCGCTGTTCGTGGTGCCGATCGCCCTCGCCGGGCAGATGATGCTGCCGAGTCACGTGTTGCCCGACTCGTTCGTGATCAGCCTGCCGCTGGCCCAGGCCCATCCGGCCCTGGCGTTGCTGGCGTTCATCGGCGGCGCGTCGGCGGCCACCGGCATGGTGATTGTGGCCAGCGTGGCACTGTCGACCATGGTTTCCAACGACATGCTCTTGCCGTGGTTGCTGCGCCGTAACAACGCCGAGCGCCCGTTCGAAGTGTTCCGTCAGTGGATGCTCTCGGTGCGCCGCGTGAGCATCGTGCTGATTCTGTTGCTGGCCTACGTCAGCTACCGTTTGCTCGGCTCCACCGCGAGTCTGGCGACCATCGGCCAGATCGCCTTCGCTGCCGTCACCCAATTGGCCCCGGCGATGCTCGGCGCGCTGTACTGGAAACAGGCTAACCGCCGTGGGGTGTTCGCCGGTCTGGCCGCCGGCACGTTCCTCTGGTTCTACACGCTGATCCTGCCGATTGCCGCCCACAGTCTCGGCTGGTCGCTGAGCACTTTCCCCGGGCTGGCGTGGCTGCACAGCAACCCGCTGAACCTGCCGATCACCCCGCTGACCCAAGGCGTAGTGCTGTCGCTGGCGGGCAACTTCACCCTGTTCGCCTGGGTCTCGGTGCTGTCGCGCACACGGGTCTCGGAACACTGGCAGGCCGGGCGCTTCATCGGTCAGGAAATCAGCGCCCGGCCGAGTGCACGCTCGATGCTCGCGGTGCAGATCGACGATTTGCTGCAGCTGGCGGCGCGCTTTGTCGGTGAAGAACGTGCGCGGCAGAGCTTCATTCGTTTCGCCTACCGGCAGGGCAAGGGCTTCAACCCGAACCAGAACGCCGACGGCGAATGGATCGCCCACACCGAACGCTTGCTGGCCGGCGTGCTCGGCGCTTCTTCAACACGGGCGGTGGTAAAAGCGGCGATTGAGGGGCGGGAAATGCAGCTCGAGGACGTGGTGCGCATCGCCGACGAAGCCTCGGAAGTCCTGCAGTTCAACCGCGCGTTGCTGCAAGGCGCGATCGAAAACATTACCCAGGGCATCAGCGTGGTCGACCAGTCGCTGAAGCTGGTGGCCTGGAACCGCCGCTATCTGGAGTTGTTCAACTACCCGGACGGTTTGATCAGCGTCGGCCGACCGATTGCCGACATCATTCGCTACAACGCCGAACGTGGCCTGTGCGGCCCCGGCGAAGCGGAAGTCCACGTCGCCCGGCGCCTGCACTGGATGCGTCAGGGCCGTGCGCACACGTCCGAACGCCTGTTCCCCAATGGCCGGGTGATCGAGCTGATCGGCAACCCGATGCCCGGCGGCGGTTTCGTCATGAGTTTCACCGACATCACCGCGTTCCGCGAAGCCGAGCAGGCGCTGACCGAGGCCAACGAAGGCCTGGAACAACGGGTCAGCGAGCGTACGCAGGAGTTGTCACAGCTCAACGTCGCACTGACCGAAGCCAAGGGCCATGCCGAGGCCGCGAATCAGTCGAAAACCCGCTTCCTCGCCGCCGTCAGTCATGACCTGATGCAGCCGCTAAACGCCGCGCGCCTGTTCTCTGCCGCCCTCTCCCATCAGGACGACGGCTTGAGCAGCGAGGCGCAGAAACTGGTGCAACACCTCGACAGTTCGCTGCGTTCGGCAGAAGACCTGATCAGCGACCTGCTGGATATTTCCCGCCTGGAAAACGGCAAGATCAACCCGGATCGCAAGTCGTTCGCGCTCAATGAGCTGTTCGACACGCTCGGCGCCGAATTCAAGGCGCTGGCCCAAGAACAAGGCCTGAAGTTCCGTGTGCGCGGCAGCCAGTTGCGCATCGACAGCGACATCAAGCTGCTGCGACGGATCTTGCAGAACTTCCTCACCAACGCGTTCCGCTACGCCAAGGGCCCGGTGCTGCTGGGCGTACGCCGTCGCGGCAGTGAACTGTGTCTGGAAGTGTGGGATCGCGGACCGGGGATTCCGGAAGACAAACAACAAGTGATTTTCGAGGAGTTCAAGCGCCTCGATAGCCATCAGACCCGCGCCGAAAAAGGTCTTGGGCTGGGCCTGGCGATTGCCGACGGTTTATGTCGCGTGCTCGGCCACACCCTGCGCGTACGCTCGTGGCCGGGGCGCGGCAGCGTGTTCAGTGTCAGCGTACCGCTGGCCCGGGCGCAATCACTGCCGCAGAACGCCGCGGTGGAGTTGAACGGCAAGTTGCTCAGCGGCGCGCAGGTGCTGTGCATCGACAATGAAGACAGCATTCTGATTGGCATGAACAGCCTGCTGAGCCGTTGGGGCTGTCAGGTGTGGACGGCGCGCAATCGCGAGGAATGCGCGGCGCTGCTCAACGATGGCGTACGACCGCAACTGGCACTGGTCGACTATCACCTCGACCACGGCGATACCGGAACCGAGCTGATGGCGTGGCTGCGCACCACGTTAGGCGAGCCGGTGCCGGGGGTGGTGATCAGCGCCGATGGCCGCCCGGAGACGGTGGCGCAGGTGCATGCGGCAGGGCTGGATTATCTGGCCAAACCGGTGAAACCGGCGGCGTTGCGGGCGTTGCTGAGTCGGTATGTGCCGCTGTAACCGTTTGACTTGAGTGTTGCAGCGCTACCGCTGACGCCTTCGCGAGCAAGCCCGCTCCCACCTTTGGAATGCATTTCACTGTGGGAGCGAGCCTGCTCGCGAAGCTCTTCGGGTTATTCCGGGATTTCGACCAGCCCATCGACATCGGTCATCGCCCGCTCCAGCAGATCCGCCGGCAAACTCTTGCTGGCCCGCGCGCCGAGCAATTTGAGCTGCTCACTGCGGCTGACCAGGTTGCCGCGCCCTTCCGTGAGTTTGTTGCGCGCCGAGCTGTAGGCCTTGTCCAGCTGTTGCAGGCGATTGCCGACTTCGTCCAGATCCTGAATGAACAGCACGAATTTGTCGTACAGCCAGCCGGCACGCTCGGCGATTTCCCGCGCGTTCTGGCTTTGCCGCTCCTGCTTCCACAGGCTGTCGATCACCCGTAACGTCGCCAACAACGTGGTCGGACTGACGATCACGATGTTGCGGTCGAACGCTTCCTGGAACAACGCCGGCTCGGCCTGCAATGCGGCCGAAAACGCCGCTTCGATCGGCACGAACAGCAAGACGAAATCGAGGCTGTGCAGGCCTTCCAGACGCTTGTAATCCTTGCCGGCGAGGCCTTTGACGTGGCTGCGCAGGGACAGCACGTGCTGCTTGATCGCGACCTGGCCGAGGGTGTCATCTTCGGCGGCAACGTACTGCTGATAGGCAGTGAGGCTGACCTTGGAGTCGACCACCACCTGCTTGTCGCCCGGCAGGTAAATGATCACATCCGGCTGGAAGCGCTCGCCGTCCGGCCCCTTGAGGTTGACCTGAGTCTGGTACTCGCGGCCCTTCTCCAGACCCGCGTGTTCCAGCACCCGCTCAAGAATCAGCTCACCCCAGTTGCCTTGGGTCTTCTGGCCTTTGAGGGCGCGGGTCAGGTTGGTCGCTTCGTCGCTCAGGCGCAGATTCAGCGCTTGCAGACGCTCCAGCTCCTTGGCCAGCGAGAAGCGTTCGCGGGCTTCGGCCTGATAGCTTTCTTCCACGCGTTTTTCGAAGGATTGGATGCGTTCTTTCAGCGGATCGAGCAACTGCCCGAGGCGCTGTTGACTGGTTTCGGCAAAGCGCTGTTCACGTTCATCGAAGATCTTCCCTGCCAGCTCGGCGAATTGCGCGCGCAGCTCATCGCGCGAGCCTTGCAGGTCGTTGAGGCGTTGTTGATGGCTTTCCTGTTGCTCGCGCAGTTCGGCGTTGAGCGACGCGGCCTGTGCGTCGAGACGCCGCAATTCGGCCTCTTTGTTGGCACGCTCGATGTTCCACGCGTGGGAAGCGTCACGGGCGTCATCACGCTCGATCTGCAGCAGCTCGACTTCGCGGCGCAGGGCCGCCAGCTCCGCCTGTTTGGCGGCATTGGCCTGGCCGAGGTCGACGATTTCATCGCGGCTGGCTTCAAGTTGGGCGTTGAGCCCGTCCTGCGCCAGTTGCGCCATGGCCAGACGCTCTTCGAGCAAGGCGACCTCGGCTTGCCGATCACTGGCCCGCCGCTGCAGTTGCCAGGCCAGCGCCAGCAGCGGCAATCCCGCGCCCGCCAGACCCAGCAACACGCTGGTCAAGTCCATAGCCATAGCCACTCCTGCCGATTCGATAAAGCCTGAAGGTTAACCAAGGCGTGGGGCGTTGGACAGCTCAGTCTTCGAGCAGACCGAGTTCCCGTTGTGCACGCCGGTCGCCGGCGCGGGCGGCCTGGCGCAGCAGATCCTGCCCGATGCGCCGATCACGGGCATTGCCGCACTCGCGGCACATCAATTGGCCGAGACGACTTTGCGCGGCGACCACGCCTTCGCGCGCCGGTTGCTTGAGCAGACGCCCCGCCAGATGCTTGGCATTACGGCTATCGCCCAGGCGCGGGCTGTCGAGCAGCCATTCGGCCACACGCACGGAAAATCGCTTGGGAGGGGTAACACGAGGGTGTTCGGAGGTAACAGAGTCTGATACTGAGCGAAACTTCATAAAACACTGTGGGACAGATCGGAAGGCGCGCCACTCTACTCTCTTTTTCGTACAGGTAAAGTCGAAAAAAACCCGGCACGCCCGTCCTAGAGCAAGCGCTAGGGACAATCCACAGAAGCTGTGGATAACTCAGTGGACAACCGCTCCCGAACCTCCGCAAAGCCTTGTGGAATGGGGCTCGCAGTCAAACTGACGATTTTTTCACCAACAAAAAAAGACGATATTTTTCATTGACTTAAACTTTTGATACAGGCAGCCATCGGGGTCAGGATTGATATGACACCAAGGTTACCGTCTGCGCAACTAATGTGCACAAGTACCTGTTACCCGGTTATATCGATGCGCTTTTTTGGCCCGTTTTGCGCCTCGGACTGGGGATAAGCGGGTTGGCGCTGGGCATGGCTGCACGCTTTTGTGGCGACGGATGGTTTCTTCGCGAGCAGGCTCGCTCCTACAATCGGCCCCGTTCTCCCGTGGGAGCGAGCCTGCTCGCGAAGGGGCCAGCCCTGTCCCCCGTGATCCGCGCCACCGACCGAAATCTTTTTTTGCCGCCGGGTTTGCATTGCCCAGGACGTTCCGTTACTATCCGCGGCGTTAGTACCAAGCTGAAAGTCAATTCCGGTCGAACACATCCCCACGGTCAATCTTCTTCCCAGAAGCCCTTCACCGAAAAAAGCGGGAACGACCCCTCGATGGTTTCCAGGTAAATCTTGCGCCGACACTGCCTTTGAATGAATGCAAAGGGTGTTGCGAAGACCACTTACTCTGACCGAACCAGCCTGCAAATTGATCAGGATCTTCACCCCGGGCCCAGAACCTTTGCCCTCGATGTGTTGCCTGTCCTCCTAAGTACCTACCTGCCAGCCCAAGCGCGCCAACTTATCAGCGCTTCAAACTGGCTGCTTTGTTCCAGTCGGGTTCTTTGTTCGACCAATGGTGGTCGACATTACTGGAACGTTTTAACGTTGCACGGTTCTTATCCGTGTCATTTGTAGGAACACCTAATAACTATGTCTACTCAAATCCAGACTCAGGATGCCATTCGCACCCTAACCAACGCTTTTGCCCCAATGAACTGCCTGATCATGGCCGCTCGCAAAGGCTGCTTCAGCTTCACCGTGGTCAATGAACACGGGATCGCTCGCCACAGCGAGCGTCTGTACCCCGATCAATACTCCAGCGCCGAACCGCTGCAGGCCATTATTGATCGTACGCGTCAGGCATTGATTGCCTGAGAGCCGAAAAGGCTGCAAAAGCAAAAGCCCCGCACAAAATGCGGGGTTTTTTATTGCCCGATATTTCGCTTTTAGCCCTTCAGGCCTAAGCACCTTCGGATATAACGCCTGTGGCTCGCTGCCGGAAATATTTTAAAAACAGGCCTTTACGTCGCGAATATGACACTACACTTCAACTCAAGCGGCTTGATCCGCTTTCGGCGAGCCTGATTCGATCCACCGCTGCCAAGGCCCCTTCAGGTATCGCCGCCCAATTACAAGATCCGAGGGTTTTATGGGTATCGCTGCCAGCGAACTGTGCCGCTATGTGATCCGTCCCACACTGATTTATCTGGGACGCCACTGCGCAACTGCCGAATCCCTGCTGCTGGGCATTGCCGCCAGCCAGTCCGCCCTCGGTTCCGCCCTGCATGACCGCCGTGGCCACGGCCTCTACCGGATTGCCGAGCACCGCCACCAGGCCCTTTGGGATCACTATCTGGCACTCGATCCGGAGCGTGCGAGCCTGGTTCGCGGCCTCGCCAGCCAACATGCTTTTTTGAGCGGCCCGCACCTGGAATTGACCGTCAACCTGCGTTACGCCACCGCCATCGCCTGGCTGCTGGTAGAAGAACAACACACCACCCTCCCCGCCCCGGACGATCTGCTGGGCATGGCGCGAATCTGGCGTCAGACCTTCCAGCCGCAAGGTCGTCTGCGCGACTTCACCTACGCCTGGCAAACCTGTGTTTCACCGGTGAATCAGGTCGCGTGTTGACTGGCGAGTTTCAGAAGATCGCTCAACAGGTCGCGAATCTGGTCGGATTGTCCTACAAAACCGCTCTAACTCAAGCCATACGGACTATAGCGCTGGGACGAAAATGTTGGTAATTTTCGCCCCGGTGATCACCAGGAGTTCTAATAATGAAAAAAGTCATGCTCAAAACCACCCTTAGCCTCGCCGTTACCATGGCATCCACCCAGATCTTCGCAGCTGGCTTTGCCATCAACGAACACAGCATCAGCGGGATGGGCACTGGTTACGCTGGGCGATCCTCTTCTGCCGACGACGCAAGCACTGTTTATGGCAACCCTGCCGGCATGTCGCGCATCACGCGCGAACAAGTCACCGGCGGTGTTGCATTCCTCGATGCCAAGACCGATATCAGCGACGCCAGCTCCAGCCCTAACGGCGGCAGCAACAAAGGCGACATGGTGCCCTTCACCTCCGTACCTATGGGCTTCTACGTCAAACCGATCGACGAGCATTGGGCATTCGGCCTCGGCGTGTACGTGCCGTTCGGCCTGATTACCGATTACGAAAAAGGCTTTGCCGGCCGTTACTTCGGCAGCAAGTCCGAAGTCCAGGTCATCACCTTCCAGCCGACTGTCAGCTATAAGTTCAACGACGTGGTCTCGGTAGGTTTCGGTCCGACCATCAACCGCATCGACGGCACCCTCGAGTCCAACCTCTCGGTGACTCAGCTGGCGCCGGACGGCAAGGTCAAGATCAAGGGTGACGACACCGCGCTGGGCTACAACATCGGCGTACTGGTACAGGCCACCGACACCACTCGCCTGGGTCTGACCTACCACTCGAAAGTCGACTACAAGCTCGAAGGCAACACCAAGGTCAACTACGGCGCACTGGCTGCAGTCGGTCTGGGCGCCAGCCAGAAGTACGACGCTTCGCTGAAGATCACCACACCTGAATCCGTGGACTTCTCGGTTACTCAAGCGATCAACGACCGCTGGAACGTCTATGCCGGTTCGACCTGGACCCGCTGGAGCCAGTTGAAGAAGATCACCGTTGAAAACTCGGGCGTACAGCCGCTGCTGGCCGGTCAGTTTGGCGAGATCACCGAAGACCAGAACTGGCACGACTCCTGGGCTTACGCCGTGGGTACTTCGTACCAACTGAACAAGGAATGGGTACTGCGTACCGGTCTGACCTTCGATCAGTCGCCGACCAACAACGTCGACCGTTCGCCACGCATTCCTACTGGCGACCGCACGATCTTCAGCATCGGTGCCGGCTGGAGCCCGACCGAAGACCTGACCATCGACGTGGCTTACTCGTACCTGAAGGAAGAGTCGGTCAAGATCCACAACCAGAACGATCGTGGCCAGACCTACGATGCCAAGTATGAAAACTCGGCAAACGGTTTCGGTGTTGGCGCTACTTACCGCTTCTGATGCTGCACGGCGAGGCTAAACCCTCGCCCACAGAAAAGCCCCGCTCTCTTTACAGAAAGCGGGGCTTTTTTGTGCCTATTCAAATACCACAGATCAAATGTGGGAGCGGGCTGGCTCGCGAATGCGGTCTGACATCCAGAACAAGTGCTGAATGATCCGCAGCCTTCGCGAGCAAGCCCGCTCCCACAAAAAGCGTGTGTTATCAGTTGAGCGGTTTTGAGGCGATGGCCTTTTCAACCGCCGCAATAAACTCCGGATCATCCGGTTTGGTCAGACTGGAGAAATTCGCGATCACCTTGCCCTGACGATCAATCACGTACTTGTAGAAATTCCACTTCGGCGCGCTGCTCTGCTCGGCCAGCACCTTGAACAGGTGAGTAGCATCGTCGCCACGGACTTTCTGCGGCTCGGTCATGGTGAAGGTCACGCCGTAATTGGCGTAGCAGACCTTGGCGGTTTCGGCGCTGTCCTTGGACTCCTGCTTGAAGTCATTGGACGGTACGCCGAGCATTTCCAGGCCTTGCGCCTTGTAGTGCTGATTGAGCGCTTCGAGGCCCTCGAACTGTGGGGCGAAGCCACAGAAACTGGCGGTATTGACCACCACCAGCGGCTTGCCGGCGTAGCGCTGGCACAGATCGACGGATTCCTTGGCGCGCAACTTGGGCAACGAACCTTGCAGCGCCTCCGGACAGTCAGCGGCCTGGGCCAGTCCGGTCAACGCCATCAACAACGCGGGTACAGCACACCAGCGCATGAACATGTCGGCATCCTTGATGCGGTTATCAGACATCGACGTTACTCGCCCTCCAAGCCTACAAGCAAGCACCCATGCCCAACTGCATCAACGCCAGCCCGCCCTGATGCCAGCCCCACCACACCAGCGCCAGCAACAGCGCGCCGAGTGCGATGAAGGCGATTCGCGGCCAGGAACGCTTCATACGGCGCCGACAGCCGGTTGCAGACGCGCCACCGGACGCTCGCGCACCGGCCAGTTCAGCGCAGCCGCCAGCAGGCTCAAGAGAATCGCCACTTGCCAGATCAAGTCATAACTCCCGGTACGGTCATACACCACCCCACCCAGCCAGCCGCCGAGGAACGAGCCGAGTTGATGAAAGAGGAACACGATACCGCCGAGCATGGACAGGTTACGCACGCCAAACAAGGTCGCCACCGTGCCGTTGGTCAACGGCACCGTCGACAGCCAGAGGAAGCCCATGGCCATGCCGAACAGGTACGCCGAGGTCGTCGTCACCGGCAGCCACAGAAACAGCACGATCACCACCGCACGCAGCAGATACAACGCCGTCAGCAGACGCGGCTTGGACATGCGCCCACCGAGCCAGCCGGCAGTATAAGTGCCGAAGATATTGAACAGCCCGATCAGCGCCAGCACTGTGGTGCCGACGGTTGCCGGCAGATGCTGATCAACCAGATAGGCCGGCAGATGCACGCCAATGAACACCACTTGGAAGCCGCAGACGAAAAATCCGAACGCCAGTAACCAGAACCCGGAATGCGAGCAGGCTTCGCGCAGCGCTTCAGACAGGGTCTGCTCATGACCGAACACCGGCAGCGGCTTGTCCTTGAGCATGCTCACCAACGGCACGATCAGCGCCACCAGCAAACCGAGTACCAACAGCGCCGCCGACCAGCCGAGCCAGCCGATCAAACCCAGCGTGCCCGGCAACATCGCAAACTGGCCGAACGAACCGGCAGCACTGGCGATGCCCATGCCCATGCTACGTTTTTCCGGCGGCACCGCACGACCGACCACGCCGAGAATCACCGAGAACGACGTACCGGACAGACCGATACCGATCAACAGACCGGCACTCAGCGACAGGGTCAGCGCCGAATCGGACAGCCCCATGCACACCAGGCCCCCGGCATACAGCACGCCGCCGACCAGCACCACTTTCGCCGCACCGAAACGGTCAGCCAGGGCGCCAGTGAACGGCTGCGCCAGACCCCAGATCAGGTTCTGCAAGGCGATGGCGAAGGCAAACACTTCGCGCCCCCAGCCGAACTGCGCACTCATCGGCGACAGGAACAGACCGAAGCCGTGCCGCACGCCCAACGACAACGCCAGAATCAGCGCACTTCCCAGCAACACCCAACCGCACGTACGCCACATCGATGTCATTGTTATTCTCCGTTCGCGGGTATATACCCGCTTAAAACCGGAAAAACCGGCCTTCAGGCCAGTTCATCCAACAGTCGCAGCAAGGTTTCACGCTTCTCGGCGCCCAGACGATCGATCAATCGCTGTTGCGCCGCTTCCCAGGCCGGCAGCGCCGCCGCGAGGCGTTGTGCACCGGTTTCGGTGAGCCGGACGATGCGATTGCGCATGTCCTCGCCCTCGGCCAGCGCCACCAGGCCCTCGCCTTCGAGCACCCGCAGGTTGCGCCCCAGGGTGCTGCGATCCAGACCCATGGCTTCGGCCAGTTCCGAGATGCTCGGTTGATCCAGACGCTGCAGGTTGCACAGCAAAGAATACTGGGCAACGTTGATCCCGAAGCCGTCGAGAGCGCCGTCGTAATGCCTGCTGACGCCACGAGCGGCGCGACGCAGGTTGGTGCACAAACACTGAGAAGGAAGCATGATGCGTGTATATACCCGCGACTGTGTTAAATCAAGTTACATGTAGTGATTCAAGAACATTTCCGGCGCCTGACGGGTCGCCTTCGCGAGCAAGCCCGCTCCCACAGGGGAATGCATTCCAAGGGTGGGAGCGGGCTTGCTCGCGAAGAGGCCGACACGGTTATAGAGAAATCTCAGGCCAACGCCAACCCCACCAACACCGCCATCTCCAGCAATTCCAGCAACGCCCCCGCCGTATCGCCCGTAGTCCCGCCCAACCGCCGCACCATCACCCGCCGCAGCCAGACAAACCCGACGAACGCGACAACCAGCGCAACAATCGCTTTCACCCCGGCAATCAGCAAACACGCCAGCACACTCGCCCCGAGCACCCACCAACCAGCTCTACGCGGCAAATGATCAGCCAACGCCTGCCCCAACCCACCCGCGCGCACATACGGCGTGGTCAGAAACAGCCCCAGCAGCGCCGCCCGCCCCAGCAACGGCACGATGATCAACATCACCGCATCCCCCTGCTCGACCAGCGCCAGCAACGCGCAGAACTTCAGCAGCAACACCAACACCAGCGTCACCACGGCAATCGGCCCGCTGCGCGGATCCTTCATGATCGTCAGCGTGCGCTCGCGATCACCGAAACCGCCA
Source organism: Pseudomonas sp. MWU347 (assembly GCF_017947305.1). Lineage (NCBI taxonomy): Bacteria > Pseudomonadati > Pseudomonadota > Gammaproteobacteria > Pseudomonadales > Pseudomonadaceae > Pseudomonas > Pseudomonas sp. MWU347. Next base: position 65,612 of record NZ_JAFGZB010000016.1, on the reverse strand, counting down.
AGCCAGGCATCGGCGCTGTCGGCCAGTCCGTCGAGGTGCAGCGCGCCGCTGAGCAGCACCCACACCGTCAGCAACAGCGCCGCATGCAGCAACAACGGTGCGCCGGCCAACGCCAGGTTGAATGCCCAGAGGATCCCTCCGAACAGCAACCCCACCAGCGGATAAAACAACAGCGAACGCCCGAGCTGTTGCGGCTCCGGCATCCCCGGCAGACGAATCGGCAAACTACTGAGAAATTGCAGGGCGATCCACAGTGGCAGCATCTCAGTGACCTTCCTTGAGCGAACCATCGGCTTCAACGGTCAGGGAAAACAATGAAGCATGCGCGACTTCGACATTGAGCAACTGCTCACGCGGCAAACCTCGCGCCTGCGCCAGCAACAGACGCATCACGCCGCCATGACTGATCAACAAAACGCGTTCACCGGCATTGGCCTGATGCAACCGCGCAACCGCGCCCAGCACGCGAGCCGCAAAATCGCTGACCGGCTCACCCTGCGGCGGGGTGAAGGCATAGGGATCAGCCCAGAACAGCCCCAGCGCTTCGGCATCAGTCTCCATCAACGCCGCTGCGCTCTGGCCTTCCCAGGCACCGAAGTGCAGTTCCTGCAGATCCTTGTCCAACTGCACCGGCAGATTCAGTTGTTCGCCCAGCTCTGCAGCGAACCGCGCGCAACGCTGCAGCGGCGAACTGATCAGCCGGTCCCACGGCCCGCCCACCAGCACCGCGGCACGCATCTGTGCCCAGCCCTTTTCGGTGAGCGCATCATCGAGACTGCCGCGCAAACCGCCGCCCAGCTCAGTCTCACCGTGGCGCAGCAGGTCCAGACGCAAGGTCATGCCGGACGATCCGCCACCGCGGCTTCGGCGAACGTCGCCATCTGCCCGTGAAGGTCACAGGCCAGACGCAACAGCGGCACGGCCAATGCCGCGCCGCTGCCCTCGCCCAGACGCAGGCCGAGCTCCAGCAACGGTTCGGCGTTAAGTGTTTCCAGCACATGGCGATGGCCCGGCTCGGCCCCACGATGACCGAACAGCAGCCACTCGCGGCAGGCCGGATTCAGCCGCACCGCGACCAACGCGGCGACCGTGCAGATAAAGCCGTCGACCAGCACCGCGACGCCTTCCTGCGCACAGGCCAGGTACGCGCCGACCAGTGCGGCGATTTCAAACCCGCCGAGGTTGAACAGGGTTTGCAGCGCATCGCCGCGCTGTGCTGCGTGCAGCGCCAGTGCGCGCTCGATCACTTGCGCTTTATGGCTGACGCCCTCGGCATTCAACCCGGTACCGGGACCGGTCAGGTGCACCACCGGGCAATCGAGCAAGGCACACGCCAGCGCACTGGCGGCAGTGGTGTTGCCGATGCCCATTTCGCCACCGATGAACAACTCTGAACCAACGGCTTTGGCGCGCAGCACGCTGTCACGACCGGCCTGCAAGGCAAGTTCGCCCTGTGCCTGGGTCATCGCCGCGCCCTTGGCGAAATTCGCCGTGCCAGGGCCGATGTTCAGATGACGCACGCCCGGCAGATTCAACGTCGGTGTCACGGTGCCCAGATCGACCACTTCCAGCTGTGCATCGAGCTGCCGCGCCAGCACGCTGATCGCCGCGCCGCCGCTGACGAAGTTGAGCAACATCTGCCCAGTGACTTCCTGCGGGAATGCCGAAACGCCTTCCGCGACCACCCCGTGATCACCAGCGAAAATCGCGATCCAGACTTGCTTAAGGGTCGGCTTGATCTGTCCCTGCAATCCGGCCAGTTGCACCGCCACGCTTTCGAGGCGACCGAGGGAGCCGGCCGGTTTGGTCAGTTGCAGTTGGCGCGCCGCCGCCTGTTCAACGATCTCGGCATTCACGGATTGGCACGGGTTCAACCACCACGCTTGAGTCATAACGCAGGTCCTTTCAGGGTCAGGGGCAGGCCGGCGACGGTCAGGACGACTCGCTGACAACGCTCGGCCAGAGCTTGATGCAGCCAACCGGCTTCATCGACGTAGCGGCGAGTCAATTCGCCCAGCGGCACGACACCCATTCCGGTCTCGTTGCTGACAAAAATGATTTCCCCCGGCAATGACGCCAGGCAGTCCAGCAGGGCTTCACGCTCGGCGGCGAGCCGCGTGGCGTCATCGAGCATCAGCAGATTGGTCAGCCACAGGGTCAGGCAATCCACCAGCAGGCAACGCTCGGCACTGGCGTTTTCGCGCAGGACGCGGGCCAGTTCCAAAGGCTCTTCGATCAGCGCCCATTCGGCCGGACGCCGCGCGCGGTGATGGGCGACGCGTTCATTCATCTCGCCGTCCAGCGGCTGGCTGGTGGCGATGTAAGTGACCGCCAGGTGGCTGGCGCTGGCGAGTTTTTCCGCCAGGCGACTTTTGCCGGAGCGGGCGCCGCCGAGGATCAGTTGGAGCATGGGGACATCCTGAAAATTATGTGTTGAGGCAACCGCCCCCTTCGCGAGCAAGCCCGCTCCCACATGGGAATGCGTTCCAAAGTGGGAGCGGGCTTGCTCGCGAAGAGGCCGGGACAGCCAACCTAGATTCCGCAAAGCTGACGCAACAAATCGGTATCCAGATGCTGCTCCACCAGATCCGCCAACCGCTCGATATCGCGCTCGCGCAAGCCGTGGTAATCCACCTCCTGCACATCGCTCAACCCGGCCCAGCGCAGCAACGCGGCACTGGCTTGCGGTGATTCAAACAAGCCGTGCAGATAAGTACCGAACACCTGCCCGTCCAGACTCTGCGCGCCGTCGCAACGACCGTCATCCAGATGCACCGCCGCGTTCTCCAGCGCCGGCCCCAGCGTCACGCCCGCATGGATTTCATAGCCACTGACCTCGGCGTTTTCCAGCGCCAGATGCCCACGGACATTGCGCAACTGCTTCTCGGCTTCCAGCGTGGTTTCGAACGCCAGCAAACCGAGGCCGGCACTGGAACCCGGCGCGCCTTCGAGGCCCAGCGGATCGTGCACTTGCTCGCCGAGCATTTGCAGACCGCCGCAGATCCCTAGCAACTTGCCGCCATAGCGCAAGTGCCGATTAATCGCCGCGTCCCAGCCGTTGGCGCGCAGATACGCGAGGTCGCTGCGCACGCTTTTCGAGCCGGGCAGGATGATCAGGTCGGCGGCAGGGATCGCCTGCCCCGAGCCGATGAATTGCAGATCGACCTGCGGATGCAAACGCAGCGGATCAAAGTCAGTGTGATTGCTGATGCGCGGCAGCACCGGCACCACCACTTTCAGCACTTGCTCGGCCTTGTCGGTCTGGCGCTGGTCGATGCCGTCCTCGGCCTCCAGATGCAGGTCCATCACGTATGGCAGCACGCCCACCACCGGTTTGCCGGTGCGCTGTTCCAGCCAGTCGAGGCCCGGTTGCAGCAAGGCGATGTCACCGCGAAAACGATTGATGATGAAACCTTTGACCCGTGCCTGTTCGCTCGGCGAAAGCAACTCCAGCGTGCCGACCAGATGCGCAAAAACGCCGCCGCGATTGATGTCGGCGATCAGCAGCACCGGGCAATCCACCGCTTCAGCAAAGCCCATGTTGGCGATGTCACCGGCACGCAGATTGATTTCGGCCGGCGAGCCAGCGCCTTCAACCATCACCAGCGGATACGCCGCGCTGAGTCGCTGGTGCGACGCGAGCACCGCTTGCATGGCGATGGCTTTGTAGTCGTGATAGGCCACCGCGTTCATGCTGGTGACCGCGCGGCCATGGATGATTACTTGCGCGCCGGTGTCGCTGTTGGGCTTGAGCAGCACCGGGTTCATGTCGGTGTGTGGTTCGAGATGCGCCGCTTGCGCCTGCACCGCTTGCGCCCGGCCGATCTCGCCGCCGTCGGCGGTCACCGCGCTGTTGAGCGCCATGTTCTGCGGTTTGAACGGCACCACCGCCACGCCCTGACGGGTGGCCCAGCGGCACAGCGCCGTCACCAGCGTGCTTTTACCGGCGTCGGACGTGGTGCCTTGCACCATCAGCGTGGTCATTTCGATTCCTTGGCAAAGGCTTGCAGCGCCTGTTCGAGACGCGCTTCTTCAGCGGCGTTGGCAGGCAGGCCGAAACGCAGGCTGCTGTTGTGGGTGAAGATGCGCAGGAGGATGCCGCGTCGGGCCATGAACTCGTGCAGCGCAGGCGCGTGCTCGGTGATCAGCCACTGAAACAACGCGCAACCGCCCTGAGGTTTGAAGCCATAGCGCTCCAGCAACAATGCCAGGCGTTCACTGGCTTCATCGCTGCGAATGCGTTGCCGGGTGTGCGCTTCGGTGTCTTGCAGGCAAGCCTGACCGAGCACCCGCGTCGGCCCGCTGACCGCCCAGGGCCCGACCTGTTCCGCGAGTAATCTGAGCAGTTTGCGCTCGGCCAGCACAAAGCCCAGACGCACCCCCGCCAGACCGAAAAACTTGCCGAACGAGCGCAACACGATCAGGCCAACTTGATGGGTGTGCGAGGCCAGACTCAGCTGCGGTGTGTTATCCATGAACGCTTCATCGACCACCAGCCAGCCGCCACGCTGGGCCAGCCGAGCGTGCCAGTCGAGCAGCCGCGCCGGGGTCAGGCTCAGACCCGTGGGGTTGTTCGGATTGACCACCACCAGCACGTCGAGGCTGTCGAGAAAGAACTCGACTTCCTGCTCCAGCACTTCGCGCACGATGTAACCACTGCGACGCCAGGCTTCGGCGTGCTCGGCATAACACGGCGACAACACACCGACCTTGCCGGCGCGGCGCAAACGCGGCAGCAATTGGATCGCCATCTGCGAACCGGCCACCGGCAGCACCTGCGAAGCGCCGTAGTAATCACACGCGGCCTGTTCCAGCCCGTCGTCGGTTTCCGGCAAGCGTGCCCAGGCGCGCAACGGAATCTCCGGCACTGCAAATGGCCACGGCGCGAGGCCGCTGGACAAGTCGAGCCAGTCGGCTTCGGCAATCCCGTAATCGAGTGCAGCCTTGCGCAGCCGGCCACCGTGCTCAAGCATAGAATTCAGCCCCCACGCAGAGAATCAGCAGCCATAACCATACCCCGCGCTGGACCAATTGCCAGCCACGATCAATCGAATCGGCATCCGCCGGCGGACCTTCACCCAGTTGTGGACGCTCATGCAGTTCGCCGTGATAGATCGCTGGCCCGCCCAGTTCGACACCCAACGCACCGGCACCGGCCGCCATCACCGGACCGGCATTCGGGCTGTCCCATTGCGGGCCCTGGCTGCGCCAGCATTTCCAGGCGAGCCGGGTGTTGCCCAGCAGCGCGTAGGTCAGCGCCACCAGCCGGGCCGGAATATAGTTGAGCACGTCGTCGATTTTTGCCGCGCACCAGCCGAAGCGTTCGAAGCGTTCGTTGCGATAGCCCCACATCGCGTCGAGCGTATTGCTCAGGCGATAGAGCACCACGCCCGGCGCGCCGGCCACGACAAACCAGAACAGCGCGGCGAACACCGCGTCACTGCCGTTTTCCAGCACCGATTCGGTGGCGGCACGGGCGACCGCGGTGCTGTCCAGTTCGCTGGTCTGGCGGCTGACCAGATAGCCGACACGCTTGCGCGCTTCTTCCAGATCATCAGCGCGCAAGGCGGCGGCTACCGGCGCGACATGCTCACCGAGGCTGCGCATGCCGAGGGCGCAATACAGCGCCAGAATCTCGACGATCCAGCCCACGTACGGTGCCCAGGAAAACGCGGTGGCAAGCAAGGTCAGCGGCAGCACCGCGATCACCCACGCGGTGACCCCGTGACTGCGCCAGCCGCGCCCGCCTGCATTGAAACGGCGCTCGATGCGCCCGGCAAAATTGCCGAACGCCACCAGCGGATGCCAGCGTTTCGGTTCACCCAGCAGCGCATCCAGCGCGACCGCGGCGACACTCAACAACGCCACACTCATTGACTCACTCCCCAATAATTTTCGTACAGCAACTCATTGAGCGGCCGCGCCTGCGCCCACCCTTCGAGTACCAGCATCGGCGCCGGATAGAATGCCTTGACCGGCCCCAGGCACAATACCGCCAACGGCTTGGCCCCGGCCGGCAGTTGCAGCAGATCGGCCAGTGCCTGCGGTTCGAACAGCGACACCCAGCCCATGCCCAGTCCTTCGGCACGGGACGCCAGCCACAGATTCTGAATCGCGCAGGACAGCGACGCCATGTCCATTTCCGGCAGCGTGCGACGGCCGAAAATGTGTTTTTCGCGATCATCCATCAGCGCTGCGACCAGCACTTCGGCGCAGTCGTTGATGCCTTCGACCTTGAGCTTCATGAACTCATCGCTGCGCTCGCCGAGGGCTTCGGCGGTGCGGATGCGTTCTTCTTCGACGAGGTTCTGGATCTGCCCGCGCAAGGCGCGATCGCTGATGCGGATGAAACGCCATGGCTGCATCAGACCGACGCTGGGCGCCTGATGCGCGGCTTCGAGTAGACGGCGCAGCAGCTCCGGTTCGACCGTGCCGCCGGTGAAGTGGCGCATGTCGCGGCGTTCGGCGATGGCTTTATAGACCGCTGTGCGCTCGGCCTCAGTGAATGCGTTGTCGGTCATGGCCTCTTCGCGAGCAAGCCCGCTCCCACAGGGGTTAGGTGATCCAATGTGGGAGCGAGCTTGCTCGCGAAGGCGGCCTCAAGATCTGGCACAAACAGTGCCGCGATAGCCGCAGGATTCGACGGAAAGTAAAAATGCACGTACGACGCCGTCATCCGCCCTTCCCGATAAACCGCCTCGGCCCCGCGCCCGCCGTTGGGGCTGATGCCCCGGGCAATCGGCGTCAGTTCGGTGCTGGTCAGGGAATGGTGATAGGTGTGCCCACGCAGCGAGCCCTCCGGCAGATCCACCGCTTGCAGTGCCAGTGCCGCCAGACGTTTTTGCATCACCGCCTCACCGCGCAGCAGCCCGACCAGTTCGGCGCGGGTGCCGTCGACATCGGTCAACGCGTCGAGCAGATAGAGCATGCCGCCACATTCGGCGAGCAGCGGTTTGCCAGCGGCGTGGTGCACACGGATCGCATCGAGCATCGCGATGTTTTGCGATAACGCGACATGATGCAATTCCGGGTAACCACCGGGCAGATACAGACTGTCGGCCGCAGGCAATTGCGTATCGCGGATCGGCGAGAAGAAACTCAACTCGGCGCCCATCGCCCGTAGCAGGTCGAGACTGGCGCCGTAGGTGAAGGCAAAGGCCTCATCGCGAGCGACAGCAATGCGCACGCCGTCGAGCAGCGGTTCAGCAGGGATCACTTCGGGCGCGGCGAATGCCACGGCCGGTGGCAGCGCTACCTCGCAACTGCTGGCCAAGGCTTCGGCAGCCGCGTCGAGACGCAGGTCGAGGTCATTCAGTTCACTGGCCTGCACCAGGCCGAGATGGCGGCTCGGCAACTCGATCCCGGTTTCCCGGGACAATGCGCCGTACCAGCGCAAACCTTCGGTGAGGCTGCCTTCGAGCAATTGCGCATGACGCAAAGTGCCGACACGGTTGGCCAGCACGCCGGCAAACGGCAGGTCCGGCTGATAACGCGCCAGCCCCAGCGCCAAGGCACCAAAGGTCTGGGCCATGGCGGTGCCGTCGATCACGCCGAGCACCGGTACGCCAAAATGCCGCGCCAGATCAGCGCTGGACGGCGTGCCGTCGAACAAGCCCATCACGCCTTCGATCAGGATCAGATCGGCTTCGGCGGCGGCTTCCCATAACAGACGGCGGCTTTCCTGCTCGCCGACCATCCACATGTCCAGTTGATACACCGGCGCACCGCTGGCGCGCTCGAGAATCATCGGGTCGAGAAAGTCCGGGCCGCACTTGAACACGCGCACCTTGCGCCCCTGGTTGCGATGCAAGCGCGCGAGCGCGGCGGTGACGGTGGTCTTGCCCTGACCGGAGGCCGGCGCGGCAATCAGTACCGCCGGGCAGTGACGTGGTTGATTCAAAGTTCGACGCCTTTCTGCGCTTTGATGCCAGCCTGGAAGGCGTGTTTGAGCATGCCCATTTCGGTGACGGTATCGCCCATCTCGATCATTTCCGGCTTGGCCGCGCGACCGGTGACGATTACGTGCTGCATCGGCGGACGCGCCTGCAAGTCGCTGAGCACTCGATCCAGATCGAGGTAGCCGTGCTTGAGGGCGATGTTCAGTTCGTCCAGCACCACCAGGCCGATCGACGGATCACGCAGCAGCTCGCGGGACACTTCCCACGCGGCTTCGGCGGCGGCGATGTCACGCTGGCGATCCTGGGTTTCCCAGGTGAAGCCCTCGCCCATCACGTGAAAGCGCACTTGCTCGGGGAAACGGCGGAAGAACAGTTCTTCGCCTGTGCTGTTGCGGCCCTTGATGAACTGCACCACGCCGCACTGCATGCCGTGGCCCATGGCGCGGGCGAGCATGCCGAACGCCGAGCTGCTTTTGCCTTTGCCATTGCCGGTGAGCACCAGCACCAGACCGCATTCGTCAGGCGAATTGGCGATGCGTTCGTCGATCACGGCTTTTTTGCGCTGCATACGCGCCAGATGGCGTTCGTCGCGCTCGGGGGAATCGGTCATGGGGGAGCTCTCCGTTGAGGCTGGATAACGGCGGGCAGGCACAAGAATAGACGGCAAAAAGCCTGGCATCGCCCACCGTGATGCCGCTGGATGGATCAGGCCGGTCTCCGGGCTCATGAGCGGCGAATCGCCTGACTGCGCGCCTTCCCGCGTCGTCGACACAGTGGCTCAATGCACAGTTTTCACTCATTTACCGTTGCGGGGGCAGCGCCGGGATCGTGATCGTGCTTCGCCTGAAGACAACCCTCACCGGCTTCCCTGTTTCACTCTGTCGACATGCGTCACAGAGCACCTGAAACAAGCCGCGAAGGTTAGAGGGTTGGGGGTGGAGCGTCAATTAAAGAGGGGGCCGTCGGGCGAATAACTGCCGTCGATCAATTATCTGACGCCAATCTTGTGCCACACTGAGACAAGTGATATCAAAGAGCCATGCTTTTGATTGAAAAGCACATCACAACAATAAGGATGATGACGATGCAAGGCATGATCATCAGCAACCCGCGCCTGGAATTCCTGCGCCCGATGCTTGAACGCTGGTTTGACTGTATCGACCGCTACAACGCCATTCGCGGCGACAACGACACCCCTTACTGGCATGACGAGAAAGCCAATCTCGGCTTGCTCTCCGCGGCAGCCTGGATGGCCGAGCTGGTGACCCTTTGTGATACCTCGACCCGAAAGCAGAACGAGGATGGCGAGCGCAATGCCCGCGCCGATCTGTTCATCGCCGGCGCCGAAGACCGCGCCTACCTTCAGGCCACCCAGCGCTGGCCACGGGTCAACAACCTCAATCTGACCCAGGCCCTGCTGGACATCACCAGCGACGCCAAACGCATCAGTTTTGCCAGCGACCTCAAGCTCGGTTGCCTGTTCGTCGCCCCGCAAAAAGCCCAACACAGCGCCAGCCCCGAAGAGTTGCAGGACATGGTCGACGACCTGCAAAAGGAACACTGCTGCGCAGTGGCCTGGTATTTCCCCTACGCCTACCGCAAGTTGCGCAGCGAAGCGGGCAACTATCACCCGGGCATCGCCGTGCTGTTCAAAGAGGCCCGCGGTTGAGCGGTTGAACCATCGGGTGCGCACACTCCTCTATGATTAGGCATGCATTCATAGGGAAGATCAGTAATGCGCAAAACCCAACTCGCTCTCGTCATCGCCCTCGCCGGAGGGCTCGCCGCCTGTGGTGAATCCTCCAGCCTGCAAGTTTCCGACGGCACCGGCCCGTCACCGAAACTGCCCGAACCGAACAAAACCCTGATCCCGACGGTGAACATCGCCCCGGCGATCGGCTGGCCCGCCGGCGGCAAACCGACCGCCGCAGCCGGCACGCAGGTCGCAGCATTCGCCGAAGGCCTCGATCATCCGCGCTGGCTCTACGTGCTGCCCAACGGTGACGTGCTGGTGGCGGAAACCAACGCTCCGCCCAAGCCTGACGACAGCAGCGGCATTCGTGGCTGGGTGATGAAGAAAGTCATGGGCAAGGCCGGCGCTGGTGTGCCGAGCCCGAACCGCATCACCCTGTTGCGCGACGCCGACCACGACGGCGTGGCCGAGACCCGCACGGTGTTTCTGCAAAACCTCAATTCGCCGTTTGGCATGACCCTGGTCGGTAACGATTTGTACGTCGCTGACACCGATCGCCTGCTGCGCTTCCACTACGAATCCGGCGCGACCGAGATCAAGACGCAGCCGATCAAAGTCACCGATCTGCCGGGCGGCACGCTGAACCATCACTGGACCAAAAACGTCATCGCCAGCAAGGACGGCAGCAAGCTGTACGTCACTGTCGGCTCGAACAGCAACGTCGGCGAGAATGGTCTGGATAAAGAAGAAGGTCGCGCCGCGATCTGGGAAGTCGATCGCGCCACCGGCAACCACCGGATCTTCGCCTCGGGCATCCGCAACCCCAACGGCCTGGCGTGGGAGCCGACCACGGGTGCGCTGTGGACAGCGGTCAACGAACGTGACGAAATCGGCAGCGACTTGGTGCCGGACTACATCACCTCGGTCAAGGACGGTGGCTTCTATGGCTGGCCCTTCAGCTATTACGGTCAGCACGTGGATGTGCGAGTTAAGCCGCAAAATCTGGATCTGGTGGCCAAAGCTATCGCCCCGGACTACGCCGTCGGCCCGCACACTGCCTCGCTGGGCCTGACCTTCGCCGAAGGCAACAGCCTGCCGGCGCAGTTCAAGGAAGGCGCGTTCATCGGTCAACACGGCTCGTGGAACCGCAAACCGCACAGTGGTTATAAAGTGATTTTCGTACCGTTCGCGGCCGGCAAGCCGAATGGAGCACCGGTGGATGTGCTGACCGGTTTCCTCGACAAGGACGAGAACGCTTTGGGTCGCCCGGTAGGCGTGGTGATCGACCAGCAAGGTGGTTTGCTGGTGGCGGATGATGTGGGGAACAAGGTTTGGCGGGTGTCGGCCGCTAAATAAATCAGGGCCCGACACATAACAAATGTGGGAGCGGGCTTGCTCGCGAAAGCGTCAGGTCATTCAACATCATGGGTGAATGACACACCGCATTCGCGAGCAAGCCCGCTCCCACATTTAGATTTTCAGCGTTTACGGGTTATGCGCCAGATGCTCCGGCTGCAACACCCGCTTGGCACTCAGGTACGCCTTCTGCCAGTACGCCTTCGACAGACTGTCCAGCTTCACCGTGCCGCCGGTGGCCGGCGCGTGCACGAAGCGCCCTTCCCCGACGTAGATCCCCGCATGACTGACCTGCGAGCCGCCATTGGTGGCGAAGAAGATCAGGTCGCCGGTCTGCAAACCCTCTTTGCCGACATTCGGCGCCTGCATCACGATCATCTCGCGCGTCGAACGCGGCAAAGAGATACCGGCAGCATCGCGGTAGACGAAACCGATCAGGCCACTGCAATCGAACCCGGAATCCGGTGTGTTGCCGCCCCAGCGATAAGGTGTGCCAACCAGGCCCAGCGCGCGAAACAGCACGTCTTCAGCAGCCGGCGAAAAAGCCTGGGAAGGCCCGAACACCACCGGGGCGCGTACCACGGGAGCAGGCGGCGGAGTGCGGCTGGCGCAGGCGCTGAGCAGCGCTGCGAAGAAAATCACTGTGAGGCGGGCCGACATCGTCATAAGCAGAACATCCTGATCTGGCTGCGGCTTTCTCTGCCGAATGGACAGAAACAAAACCGCCTGCGGAGCACGCAGGCGGTTTGCCATCAATATAGATACAGGATTCTAGCGGCTACGCGGCAAACTTCAAGTAAGACTTTAACTTCACCTTGTAAAGTCTAGGTCTACTCCCTTGCCGGGCACCGTTTTTGTCGCCACGGACGTGGCGACAACAGGGGAATTACTTGCGAGCGGTGACCACGGTCGGAGCCATCGCGAGGGCGCGCTTGGCTTCGATGAAGGTCTTGCTCCAGTAGCTGTCACCCAGGCTGTCGATGCGAACACCGCCGCTGCGACGACTGCTGGAGTGGATGAACTGATTGTCACCCAGGTAGATCCCGGCGTGGCTTACACGACCGCGACGACCATTGGTGGCGAAGAACAGCAGATCGCCCGGCTCAAGGTTGCCGCGCGAGACCAGAGGCGCATCGACGTTGATCATTTCACGGGTGGAGCGCGGCAGATTCATGCCGGCTTCTTCGCGGAACAGATAACCGATGAAACCGCTGCAGTCGAAGCCGGCTTCAGAGGTACCGCCGAAACGGTAACGGGTACCGATCAGGGACATGCCGCGTTCAAGGATACTGTCGGCCAGAACCGGGAGCTCGTACGGCTTCTTGTTGAAGTCCGAGAGTTCTTTTTCGGTGTCCAGCTCTTCCTGGTAAATAACGGAAGACTGGGCAGTGGCAGAATTTTTAACCTGCTGAGGCTGCTCTTGAACTGGAGAATGAGCAGCGCAACCGAACAACAGGGTGACGAGTGCGAGAGGCACGAGGGGTGCGAAGCGATTTAGCATGGGCACGACCGTGGCTGAAGTTGTAAAGAAGCCGAGACTATGCCCGCTATCGGCCTCATTTGCAAATTCAATCGATCTTTTTGTGACTTCCCGGTTTCTCGTTTACATCTAAGCGCTTAAGCCCATTTGACTCGATACGCGGTCTGCATACGTTGCGGAAACGCGAATTTTCTGGCGCCTGAAATATGTCGAAACGTGCTGAAAGCCTCGTATTTCAAGGGCTGGCTACCAACCGAGGGTCTCTTTCAGGAACGGAATCGTCAACTTGCGTTGCGCCTGCAACGAGGCCTGATCCAGCTGTTCGAGCAGGTCGAACAATGCACTCATGCTGCGGGTGCCGCGAGTCAGAATAAAGTGTCCGACTTCATCGGTCAGATGCAGACCGCGACGCGACGCGCGCAATTGCAGGGCACGCAATTTGTCTTCATCGGAGAGCGGACGCATCTGGAAGATCAGCGCCAGGGTCAGGCGCGATTTGAGGTCAGCCAGCTTCACCGGCAGCTCGCGCGGCGAGGTTGAAGCGGCAATCAGCAAACGTCGACCGCTGTCACGCAGGCGGTTGAACAGATGAAACATCGCCTCTTCCCAGTCCGGCTTGCCGGCAATCACCTGCAAGTCATCCAGGCAGACCAGTTCGTACTGCTCAAGGTTGTCGAGGATTTCGATACCACGATCCATCAGCTCGGCCAGCGGCAGATACACCGCCGGTTCACCCATCTGCTCGAAACGCAGACATGCCGCCTGCAAAAGATGCGTACGCCCTACCCCATGCTTGCCCCACAGGTAGATGAGGCTTTCGGTCCAGCCGGCGTCGGCTTCGCATAGGCGCTCGACATAGCCGAGTGCAGCGGCATTGGCGCCTGGGTAGTAGTTGATGAAGGTGGCGTCGTCACGCAGACGCACACCTAGGGGCAGCTGAATCGGTTTCATGCTGACTGAACAGTTCTCAAGGAACCGTTAGTGGCCTCTGTGTAAAGTTTGCGAAGTTTATACCCGTGAAGCTGAGCGCACAATGCGACAGACCCCAAGCAAAATCAAAGGTTTGCGTTAACACGCTGGTTTTATGACAGTTTCTCTGACGCGGTATCGAAACACCCCGCCGCAAAACACGGGCCAACCCGGCACAATGCCGGGCCGCCCGTGATCGGATTACAACTCGGGATCATCTGCCCCGCTGTAAATATCCGAGTCCTTGTACAAATCGTGCACGTGACGCACCAGCACCATGATCACCGCCGCCACCGGCAATGCCAGCAGCACACCGGTAAAGCCGAACAGCTCGCCGCCGGCCAGGATCGCGAAGATCACCGCCACCGGATGCAGGCCGATCCGGTCGCCGACCAGCAGCGGCGTCAGCACCATGCCTTCCAGCGCCTGCCCGACCATGAACACCGCAACGATGCCGATCATCGGGTACAGGTCGCCACCGAACTGGAACAGCCCGGCAATCAGCGCCGCGCCAATACCGATCACAAAACCCATGTACGGCACGATTGCCGCGAGGCCTGCGATCAGGCCGATCAACAGCCCCAGTTCCAGACCAACAATCATCAGGCCCGCTGCGTAGATCACGCCCAGCGCCAGCATCACCAGCAGTTGCCCGCGCACGAAAGCGCCGAGCACTTCGTGGCACTCACCGGCGAGCGAGACGATGGTTTCTTCACGATCACGCGGCAACAGGCTGCGGATCTTGGCCATCATCACGTCCCAGTCGCGCAGCAGATAAAAACTCACCACTGGAATCAGCACCAGATTCGCCAGCCAGCCGATCAGCGCCAGACTCGAGGCCGTCGCCTGACTCAGCACCACACCGACGATGTCAGTGGTCTGCCCCATGTGTTCGCTGATCGCCGCCTTGACCTTGTCGAACTTCCAGAAGCCGTCAGACAGGCCCAGCTTCGATTGCGCCCACGGCAGCGCCGTGTGCTGCAGCCAGTCAAGCATTTGCGGCGCCAACTCATACAAACGCACCAACTGCTTGGCAAGCATCGGCACCAGCACCAACAGCAACGTGGTGACGATCAGAGTGAACAAGGCGAACACCGCGATCACACCCCAGGTTCGCGACAAACCGAGTTTCTCCAGCCGATCCACCAGCGGATCGAACAGATACGCCAGCAGCAACGCCACCAGAAACGGCGTGAGGATCGGATGCAGCAACCAGACAAATGCGCAAAGCAGGACTACCCCACCGAGCCAGAACCAACGCCGCGTATCGGCCATTTACCACTCCCACTGCTTCTATATAAGGAAAGACTTACCAGCGAAACCGCAACGAAGGTGCTACCGGTGCAGGCGCTGGAGCCGCAACAGGCGCTGCACCTGCCACCGCTGGCTGCGGCGCTGCCACTGGCGTCGGTGCTTCGGCCGGCAACTCCTGCAACTTCGCCAGCGACAACTGCGCGCGCAACTGATCGGCACTGCCGTTGACCCGATACACGATGCGATCACCATCGACACTTTGCAGACGCACACCGAACGGTTCGAGTAACCGCAGCAGCGTGGCGTAATGCTCAAGATTCATGCCCTGCACTTCCAGGGTCTGTTGGCCCGAAGCACCAGGCTTGGCGACAAAGCGCGGCGCCAGACGCTCGGCCACCGCCAGCATCACGGCATCGGCCACGGCAGCCTGATCGGCGCCCTGCACACTGCCGGCCTCTTTCTGATCACCCAGCCACAGATGCCACTTGGCCTGCCACTGCCCGCCCTCTTCGTGCGCATGCACCGCCAGCAACGCATCCGCGCCGTAACGCTCCGAAGCGCCGCGCAATGGCGCGGGATCGGTGCCATCCAGCACTGGCGCGGTAGCCACCAGTTGCTCACTCAGATCCGCTAGCGGCAGACGCAGCGGCAAGCCGCGATGCTGAGCCGCAGAACGCAATGGTGCAGCCGCTGCCTGACCGTCGCCGACCAGGCTCGAACCTTCAGTCGAATCGTTCAGCCACCAGCTCAGAATCGACGGCCGACTCGCCCCCCACAATGACAGCCCGGCGCGACGCAGCGCCTGCTCGGTGGTGGCCGGATCGAAATCGACCTTGAGCACCTCCGGCGGCCCGGCATCGAAACCGAACTGACTGATGATCTGCTGCGGATCCTTGCGAATCGCTGCCAGCCCCGGATTCTGCGGAGCCTTGGGGTCACCGGTCAGGCGCAACACCAGCGTATCCAGTGCCGCCTGAGTGGCGCGATCACGCTCTTCCGGCGCCTGGCTGCTGACCGGCTGGCGCACTTGATAGAGACCCTTGAGGTTTTCGGCATGACTCGCCAGGCTGACCAACGACAAACAACCCACAACCAACAATTTACAAAAACGCATGGAAAATTCCCGTCGACAGGAGCGGCTGGAACAGGCCGCGTGAACCGGTTAAGCAAGGCTGTGACAATCTGCCATCGCAAAACATTCACACGCTAGCGGTAAGTTTTTGCACAGTGATAACGATAGACGGTTAATCGGCACACCTTATACAGGCAGCCGCCCGGCACAATTGCAAAAAATTTCAGTCGATTATGCCCCTGCCCGTCGGCGCGAGGATGGCCGCTGCCCCTCAAGCCTGATAAAATCGCGCGCCTTCGCAGACCGGCAACAGCCGGGCACCCCGAAATTCGCGTAAGGCCATCGCCCTCTCGATTTCGATGTTCCCGCTGAACTCGGTCGTTACCCCTGAATCCCCTCCCCTAAAGGCCTGGATCATGAGCAAGCAACCCTCCCTGAGCTACAAGGACGCCGGTGTAGACATCGACGCCGGTGAAGCATTGGTCGAACGCATCAAGAGCGTCGCCAAGCGCACTGCGCGCCCGGAAGTCATGGGCGGCCTGGGCGGTTTCGGCGCCCTCTGCGAGATCCCGGCCGGTTACAAACAGCCGGTGCTGGTTTCCGGTACTGATGGCGTCGGCACCAAGCTGCGCCTGGCGCTGAACCTGAACAAGCACGACAGCATCGGCCAGGACCTGGTCGCCATGTGCGTCAACGATCTGGTGGTGTGCGGCGCAGAACCGCTGTTCTTCCTCGACTACTACGCCACGGGCAAGCTGAACGTCGACGTAGCTGCCACCGTGGTCACCGGTATCGGTGCAGGCTGCGAACTGGCTGGCTGCTCCCTGGTCGGCGGCGAAACCGCTGAAATGCCTGGCATGTACGAAGGCGAAGACTACGATCTGGCCGGCTTCTGCGTCGGCGTCGTGGAAAAAGCCGAAATCATCGACGGCTCGAAAGTCGCCACCGGTGATGCACTGATCGCCCTGCCATCCTCCGGCCCGCACTCCAACGGCTACTCGCTGATCCGCAAGATCATCGAAGTGTCGGGTGCCGACATTGAAACCGTTCAGCTCGACGGCAAGCCACTGACCGAACTGCTGATGGCCCCGACCCGCATCTACGTGAAGCCGCTGCTCAAGCTGATCAAAGACACCGGCGCGGTCAAAGCCATGGCCCACATCACCGGTGGCGGCCTGCTGGACAACATTCCGCGCGTTCTGCCAAAAGGCGCTCAGGCCGTGGTTGACGTGGCCAGCTGGACTCGCCCGGCGGTCTTCGACTGGCTGCAAGAGAAAGGCAACGTCGACGAGACCGAAATGCACCGCGTACTGAACTGCGGCGTGGGCATGGTGATCTGCGTGGCTCAGGAGCACGTTGAAGTGGCCCTGAACACCCTGCGTGACGCCGGCGAACAGCCTTGGGTCATCGGCCAGATCGCTGCCGCTGCCGAAGGCGCTGCCCAGGTTGATCTGCAGAACCTTAAGGCTCATTAATGTCCGCAACCTGTGATGTCGTGGTGCTGTTGTCCGGCACCGGCAGTAACTTGCAGGCTCTGATCGACAGCACGCGGACCGGCGACAGCCCGGTCCGCATCGCTGCGGTGATTTCCAACCGCGCCGACGCCTACGGCCTGCAACGCGCCAGTGACGCGGGTATCGCCACCCGCTCGCTGGATCACAAGGCGTTCGAAGGTCGCGAGGCCTTCGATGCTGCCCTGATCGAACTGATCGACGAATTCAAACCGAAACTCGTGGTACTGGCCGGCTTCATGCGCATTCTCAGCGCTGATTTCGTGCGCCACTACCAGGGTCGCCTGCTCAATATCCACCCGTCCCTGCTGCCCAAATACAAAGGGTTACACACTCATCAGCGCGCGCTCGAGGCCGGCGATGCGGAACACGGCTGCTCCGTGCACTTCGTCACCGAGGAACTCGATGGTGGACCACTGGTCGTACAGGCAGTAATACCGGTAGAGTTGCACGACACGCCGCAGACACTTGCGCAGCGAGTGCATGTCCAGGAACACCTGATCTACCCGATGGCTGTACGCTGGTTTGCCGAAGGCCGACTGGCACTCGGTAAGCAAGGTGCTTTACTGGATGGCCAGTTACTCGCGGCCAGCGGCCACTTGATTCGACACTAGGAGATTTTATGCGTCGCGCCCTGCTCTTCGCTTGCGCTCTGCTCGCCCTGCCTTTCGCGCAGGCGGCAGACCTTCAACCGTTCTCCGCCAGCTACACCGCCGACTGGAAACAGTTGCCCATGAGCGGCACCGCCGAACGCAGCCTGACCAAGGAAGCCAACGGCGTCTGGAAACTCAGCTTCAAGGCGTCGATGATGATCGCCAGCCTGACCGAAGAAAGCACGCTGACCCTGGACAAGGACACCCTGCTGCCACAGTCCTACCACTTCGAACGTGGTGGTCTGGGCAAAGCAAAAAAGGCTGATCTGGACTTCGACTGGAACAGCAAGATGGTCACCGGCACTGACCGGGGCGACGCGGTAAAGATCCCGCTGAACCGTGGCATGGTCGACAAGTCGACCTATCAACTGGCGCTGCAGCACGACGTCGCCTCCGGCAAAAAGACCATGAGCTATCAGGTGGTCGACGACGGTGAAGTCGACACCTATGACTTCCGTGTATTGGGTGCCGAGAAAGTCGACACCAAGGCCGGCAAGATCGATGCAATCAAGGTCGAGCGCGTGCGTGACCCGACACAAAGCAAGCGCATCACTGTGCTGTGGTTCGCCAAGGACTGGGATTACCTGCTGGTCCGCCTGCAACAGGTTGAAACCGACGGCAAGGAGTACAACATCATGCTCCAGGACGGCACGGTCAACGGCAAAACCGTTAAAGGCAGCTGATCTGCCGCTACACCGAAAGCCCCGCAGATGCGGGGCTTTTTTGTGCCTGCGATTCCCAGGCGACACACAAATACTGTGGGAGCGGGCTTGCTCGCGAAGGCGGCCTGCCAGCTAACGAAGATGTATCTGATACAACACCTTCGCGAGCAAGCCCGCTCCCACAGGGGGTGAGTGCAATCGTCAAGGGTCAGCTCAGACCGAAAATCTGGCCACCATATTGTTCAAATCCACCGCCAGCCGCGACAACTCCTGGCTTGCCGCACTGGTCTGATTTGCCCCCGCAGACGTCTGCATCGCCAGATCGCGGATGTTCATCAGGTTGCGGTCCACCTCCCGCGCCACCGCTGCCTGCTCCTCCGAGGCGCTGGCGATCACCAGGTTGCGCTCGTTGATCAAGGTGAATGCCGAGGCAATTTCCTCCAGCGCCAAACCCGCAGCCTTGGCCAGTTCCAGAGTCGAATTGGCGCGGACGCTGCTCTGTTGCATCGAACTGACCGCCGAATCGGTACCCTGCTGGATGCCACCGATCATCTGCTCGATTTCCTGGGTCGATTGTTGGGTGCGATGGGCCAGCGCCCGCACCTCATCGGCCACCACCGCGAAGCCACGCCCGGCATCCCCGGCCCGCGCCGCCTCGATCGCTGCGTTCAATGCCAGCAGATTGGTCTGCTCGGCAATCGAGCGGATCACGTCGAGCACTTTGCTGATGCCGTGAACCTTCTGCGCCAGATCCTCGACCTGCGTGGCATTGGACGTGACGTCGTCAGCCAGGGACTGGATCGAAGTCACCGTCTGGTTGACCTGCTCGCGCCCATGCTGGGCAATCCGGTCAGACTCGCGCGACGCCTCGGAAGTCGCCACGGCGTTGCTCGCCACCTCTTCCACGGCAGCGGTCATCTGATTGACCGCCGTGGCGGCCTGCTCGATCTCCAGGCTTTGCTGGTGCAGCCCGCGCGTGGCGTCCTCGGTGACGCAACTCAGTTCCTCCGAAGCCGACGCCAACTGGCTGGACGATTCGGAAATCTGCCGAATGGTGTCGCGCAGGTTGTGCTGCATGCTTTTCAGCGCCTGCAGCAGCCGCGCCGGTTCGTCTTTGCCGGAGATACTGATATCGCCAGTCAGATCTCCACCAGCCACCACTTCCGCCACGCCGAGTGATTGCGCCAGCGGCAGGACGATGCTGCGGGTCAGCAGCAATGCAAGACCGATGGTGATCAGCGCGGTGATGCCGATCATCACCCCGACCCACACCCGCGAATTGATGAAGACCAGGCGCGCGGCTTCGGTGGCAAGGTTGGCGTTGTGCTTGTTCAGCTCGACCAACTCCTTCAGGGTGGCCGCCATGTCGTCGGCCAACGGGCTCATTTCACCGTTGAGAATCGCCGCCGCCTCCTCCACCCGATTCTGTGCGGACAACTGCATGACCTGCGCCTGAAACTCCAGGTACTTGTGCTCGGCGACCTTGAAGCGGTCGAACAACTTGCGCTCTTCGGGCAGCACGATCAACACGTCATAGCGTTGTTGGGCTTCGCTCAAGACACCGCGCAGATCATTGAGCTTGGCGACATTCTGCGCCAGCGCCTGCGGGTCACGATTGAGCAGCAGGCGCATGGTCAGCGCACGCAGGCGCAACATGTCCTGACTCATCTCGCCGACCGCCATCACGCTCGGCAGCCAGTTGTTGTCGACCTCATCAGACTGGGCGCGCATGTTCGCCATTTGCAGCAGGGCGAACGCCCCCAGGGCAAACACCATCAGCGCCAACACACCAAAACCCAGGCCGGCTCGCGGCGCGATATTGAGACTACGGATGCTCATGACTCTGGTTCCTTCCAAAAGCGCTGCATCAACCCTGCAGCTGGTTGCTTTAGAAGGTATCGGCCCGGCGAAAATTTGCGTAAGACCAAAAGGTGATATCAAAAGGCCTTGATACTTCGAACCCTCGGCATTAACGATTCAGCGCGGTTTCCCGGACTTTGCCGCTGTTCGCGGCAATATCGCCAGGAAGTTATCCCGGGCGACCTTACGCGCAATTTCTTCAGGCAAGGCATCAAGGAACGGCGTGAAGCTGCGCATTTCCTGACCGAGCTTGGTGAAACGGCCTACAACATCCGAGCCGATCATGAACCGATCAGGGTATTTCTCGACCAAGGCCAGCCATTCCGCACGCGGCTTGCCCTGCTCGTCCAGCAGGTACGGTGTGAGCATGCTCCACGACAGATCAATGAACAGATTCGGATAAGCCTCAAGCATCCGACTCACCGTCGGCAGGAGGAATTTCAGTTGCGTCTGGTGCCGATGAATTTCCGCGCTGGTGCCGGCGTGCGCCCAGATGAACCGGGTGTGCGGGTGATTACGCAGGGGTTCTTCGATTTCCTTCAAGTACAGTGGATTTTTCTCACGCTTGGAGGTGATGTTGGAATGCAGCATCACTGGCAGATCGTTTTCGGCAGCCAGGTGATAAATCCGCTTCATCGCCTCGTTATTGGCCCGTGGCGTGTCGCCGGCGGTCAACGCCGTCAAGTCATCATGGCGGGTGAACACTTCACCAATGCCCTGCCACAGCCCCGGATACAGATCGAGCATGCGCTGGATGTGCGCGGCGGAGTTCTTGTCATTGGGGTTGAAGCCCGACAGGAACGGATGAAAGTGCTGACGCTGCTCCGGAGTCAGCTTTTGCACGGCATCGGCAACGATCACATCGGTGGCGCTGTACCAGTAGGCATCGGCATCATCGCCGGCGTAATAGCGCGGACGCTTGGGTTCGTCCTCGTGCCACTTCTTCGCCACGGGAATACCGGAAATCATCACATGGTCGATGGAATTGTCCTGCATGGCCGTGAGCAATTTCGCCATGCCGGCGGTTTCCTGGAAAAAATCCACGTAGTGCAAGTGCGCATCGCTGTAGGTGTAATCGCGGGCGCTGGCGCTACCGGCGAATGCCAGCAGGCAGGCAAGACTCAAACGAAACAAGGACACAAGTAATCTCCGGCAGGTAGGCATAGCCTAGACCCTGAGCCGATCACAAGGGTTCATCCTGCAGGAAAGTGGAACGCGGCTCTGTAGGAATGCTCTATAACTGCAAGGTCCTTTTTTGATCGAACGACTTTTTCCTACTGCCAGTGAGGTTGCCATGACTGTTACCGTCAATACCGTCTCCGCCGAAGGTTTTCGTCACACCGTACAGATCGATGACTACGAATTGTTTGCCGACGTGCCGAAGTCTGCCGGCGGCGAGGGCTCGGCCCCCGAGCCACACGACTACTTCGACGCCGCGCTCGGTGCCTGCAAGGCACTGACCCTGAAGATGTACGCAAAGAAGAAAGACATCCCGCTGACCGGCGTGGGTGTCGAGGTCAAACGCGACAACAGCGAAGAGCAGAAAGGCAAATACGCCCTGCACGTGACGCTTACCCTCAAGGGCGTCCTCAACGATGCCCAGCGTGAAGAGTTACTGCGCGTGGCTGATCGGTGCCCGATCCACAAACTGATGACTACCAGCGACGTCAGCATCGAAACCCACGCCCCACAAGGCTTCGACAGCCAGTAATCACCCTCTTGCCAGCGGCGGGTTATGCTTCTGGCATCACCCGCTCAGCCTGGAATGCACCATGGATACGCAACCACTGATCATCCGCCCGCGCGCCGAAGACGTCGAAGGCCAGCCGATCCTGCGCCCGCTGCCGTCAGCCAAATGCCGCGGCATCGGGCCTTTCGTGTTTTTCGACCACATGCTCGAAACGGTTTATCCGACGGGCAAAGGCATGAACATCCGACAGCATCCGCACATTGGTCTGTCGACCCTGACCTACCTGTTCGAAGGGCAAATCCAGCACAAGGACAGCCTCGGCTCCGATCAGGTGGTCAGTGCTGGCGATGTCAGCTGGATGACCGCGGGCAGTGCGATTGCCCACGTCGAGCGCACGCCCGAGCCGCTGTGGGAGCAAAGCTTCACCATGCACGGCTTGCAGATCTGGCTGGCCTCGCCCAAGGATCACGAGCAAGGTCCGGGACATTACAGCCATCACCCGGCGGCAACCTTGCCGGTCAGCGATAACCTTGGTGTGCAGATCCGGATGATCGCCGGGTCAGGCTTTTGCCTGGAATCGCCGGTGCCGGTGCTTTCTCCTACGCTGTACGCCGAAGTAAAGATGCAGACCGCAACCACTTTGCTGATCCCGACCGAGCACGAAGAACGCGCGATTTATGTGCTGAGTGGCGATGCGCAGTTGAATGGCGAGCCCCTCGAACCCCATGCGCTGGCGGTGTTGCCGGCCGGGGAACAGATGAGCCTGTTTGCCGAGGGTGATGTACACGCGGTGGTGTTTGGCGGCGCGCCGCTGGACGGGCCTCGGCGGATCAACTGGAATTTTGTCGCGAGCGATCCGGCGGCGATCGATGAGGCACGGCACAAGTGGGCGGCCGGGGATTGGCCGACGGTGCCGGGGGAAGTGGAGCGGATTGAATTGCCGCGTTAAGTCTTTACCCTCACCCCAGCCCTCTCCCGGTGGGAGAGGGAGCCGACCGAGGTATCTGGCGTCATACATCGACCTGAAAAATCCTGGCGATTATGGATTCACTAAGGCACTTTCAGGTCGGCGTAATCCTTGAGCATCCCCCGATCAGTCCCCTCTCCCTTTGGGAGAGGGTTAGGGTGAGGGGGCTTTTAGCTTTCCAGGCTTCAGGCTTTGAACACTTCATCCAGCAAATCATGCATCGACTTGAACGCACGCTTGGCGGTCTTCGCGTCGTACATCATCTTGCCCGGCACATTGGCATGCGGATCGGTAAACGAATGCACCGCACCGCCGTAGCTGAGCAACTGCCAATCGACCTTCGCCGCGTTCATTTCATCTTCGAACGCCGGCAATTGCTCCTTCGGCACCAGCGGGTCGGAGGCACCGTGCAGTACCAGCACCGAGCCCTTGATGTTCTTTGCGTCCGCCGGATTCGGCGAGTCCAGCGTACCGTGGAACGACACCGCCGCCTTCACTGGTGCACCGGTGCGCGCCAGGTCCAGTGCACAGCAACCACCGAAGCAGAAACCGAACACCGCCAGTTTTGAGGTATCAACCGCCGCCTCACCCTGCTGCTGCAACTGCTCGAACGCTGCCTGCATGCGCTTACGCAGCAGTGCGCGGTCGTTCTTCAGCGGCATCATCGCCGCGCCGGCCTCGTCAGCGTTCTGCGGACGTACTGCCTGGCCATACACGTCAGCAATCAACACCACGTAGCCCTTGGCCGCGACCGATTTGGCGATTTCTTCCGCCCCGGCGCTGACGCCCATCCAGTTCGGCGCCATCAGCAGGCCCGGGCGCGCGCCCTTGTGCTCGGTGTCGAACGCCAGACGACCTTCATAGGGCTGGCCATCCAGCTGATAGACCACGGAACGTACAGTAACTTGGCTCATTTCTGACTCCTGATTAGTTAAACACCAGAATGAAAAAACCCGCCGAAGCGGGTTTTTCTACAACGTGATCAAGCTGACAGTTCAACCAGCAGCTTGTTCAGACGGGTCACGTAAGCGGCCGGGTCTTTCAAGCTTTCGCCAGCCGCCAGAGCGGCCTGATCGAAGAGGATGTGCGACAGGTCGCCAAAACGCCCTTCGTTCTGCTCGCCGTCGAGTTTCTCGATCAGCGGGTGGCTCGGGTTGAATTCGAAAATCGGCTTCGACTCCGGCACTTTCTGCCCGCTGGCTTCGAGGATCTGGCGCATTTGCAGGCCCAGGTCCTGTTCGCCGATGGCCAGAATGGCTGGCGAGTCGGTCAGACGATGGGAAACCCGAACTTCCGCCACGGAATCGCCCAGCGCGGTTTTCAGGCGCTCGACCAGACCTTCTTTGGACTTGGCGACTTCTTCTGCAGCTTTCTTGTCCTCTTCCGAGTCCAGGTTGCCCAGATCAAGATCACCGCGTGCCACGTCGACAAAGGTCTTGCCGTCGAATTCGCTGAGGTAGCTCATCAGCCACTCGTCGATACGGTCGGTCAGCAGCAGCACTTCGATGCCTTTCTTGCGGAAGACTTCCAGGTGCGGGCTGTTCTTGACCTGCGCGTAGGTTTCGCCGGTGAGGTAGTAGATCTTGTCCTGACCTTCCTTGGCGCGCGCCAGGTAGTCAGCCAGACCGACAACTTGCTCGCCGTCCTCGCCTTGGGTCGATGCGAAACGCAGCAGACCGGCAATTTTCTCTTTGTTGGCGAAATCTTCTGCCGGGCCTTCTTTCATGACCTGACCGAAGTTTTTCCAGAAGCCCTTGTATTGCTCAGGCTCGTTCTTCGCCAGTTTTTCCAGCATGTCCAGCACGCGCTTGGTCAGCGCCGACTTCATCGAGTCGATGATCGGGTCTTTCTGCAGGATTTCCCGCGACACGTTCAGCGACAGGTCGTTGGAATCGACCACACCCTTGATGAAGCGCAGGTACAGCGGCAGGAACGACTCGGCCTGATCCATCACGAACACGCGCTGCACGTACAGCTTCAGGCCTTTCGGCGCTTCACGCTGGTACAGATCGAACGGCGCACGGGCCGGCACGTACAGCAGCGAGCTGTACTCGAGCTTGCCTTCGACCTTGTTGTGGCTCCAGGCCAGCGGGTTTTCGAAGTCGTGAGCGATGTGCTTGTAGAACTCCTGGTATTCCTCGTCCTTCACTTCAGTGCGCGGACGGGTCCACAGGGCGCTGGCGCGGTTGACGGTTTCCCATTCAACGGCAGGCTTCTCTTCGCCTTCAGCGGCAGTGACTTCTTTCGGCAGCTCGATCGGCAGCGCGATGTGGTCGGAGTATTTCTTGATGATGTTGCGCAGACGCCAGCCGTCGGCGAATTCGTCTTCAGCGGATTTCAGGTGCAGGACGATGCGGGTGCCGCGTTCTGGCTTGTCGATGGTGGCGACTTCGAATTCGCCCTCGCCTTTCGACGACCAGTGCACGCCTTCGCTGGCTGGAGTGCCGGCGCGACGGGAATACACATCAACCTGGTCGGCAACGATGAACGCCGAGTAGAAGCCGACACCGAACTGGCCGATCAGGTGAGAATCTTTCTTCTGATCGCCCGAGAGATTCTTCATGAAATCGGCGGTGCCCGACTTGGCGATGGTCCCCAGGTGGGTGATCACATCGTCACGGTTCATGCCGATACCGTTGTCTTCGAGGGTGACGGTCTTGGCGTCCTTGTCGAAGCTCACACGGATTTTCAGTTCAGCGCCACCTTCGAGCAACTCAGGCTTGGCCAGGGCTTCGAAGCGCAGCTTGTCGACAGCGTCAGAGGCGTTCGAGATCAATTCGCGAAGGAAGATTTCCTTGTTGGAATACAGCGAATGGATCATGAGGTGCAGCAGCTGCTTTACCTCGGTCTGGAAGCCCAGGGTTTCCTTTTGAGTTTCCACACTCATGGTCATCAAACTCCAATCAGATGGCAGTGGCCGCGACCTTGAGGGTCGGCGGCGGGTTGTTCACTGAGTTGGGGGCAGCGTTCAGGATTTCAAGGGCTCATCAATTTTGAAATGTGCACGGGCGGTGGCAATCGGTTCGCTCTCGGTGCTTTGCCAGGCCGTGATGGCGACGTTGGCCACGCGCCGGCCCTGGCGACAGACCTGACACTTGGCCCAGGTGTCGCGAAACTGCCCGGCGCGCAGGTAATCCAGAGAGAAGTCGATGATCTTCGGCACCCCGGGCGCCCCGGTGAAGATCAGCAGATGCAACGCGGCCGCCAGCTCCATGAACCCGGCGATCACCCCGCCGTGAATGGCTGGCAATAAAGGGTTACCAATGTTGTCCTTATTCGCCGGCAGCTTGAACAGCAATTCATCACCGACTCGCGAGCATTCGACGCCGATCAGCCCGGCGTAGGGAATCATCCCCAGCAGCGGTGCGTAATCGCCCTGGGCGTGGGCCAGCAGCAATTGTTGCTTCCAGTCATCGCTCATGAGAGCTCTCCTTTGATCGTGCCGCCAAACCCGTGAGTGCCCTTCAGGCCCTTGCCCATGCGCATGAATGTGCCGACGACATGGGCGATCGGTTGCTGCGGATCATCCTGATAGGCAAAGCCGCGGGCGAAGATCACATCGGTGGTGACCCGGTAACACTGGGCAAAGCCATAGACGTCCTTGTTCGGCTCGGCGGCGTGCATGTAGTCGATACGCAGGTCCAGGGTCGGGCAGACTTCGAACTCCGCCAGCACGCACAACGTGGACATGCCGCACGCGGTGTCCATCAGCGAAGTAATGGCACCGCCGTGGATGACCCCGGTCTGTGGATTGCCGACGATTTGCGCGCTGTACGGCAACCTCACCGTCAGCCCTTCGCTGCTGGCGCTGTGTACCGTCAAACCGAGCACCTGACAATGGCGCAGGGCCGAAAGAAATCGTGTCGCGCGCTCAAAAACGGGGTTTTCAGCCATTTGATAATTACTCTCGTTAGAGCCTTGTGCCAGTAGTAGGAAATACCGCAAAAGTTCCACTAAAAAACAAACTTATATATCTGAAGGAAATGAGGAACTTAACCTTTGGCGCTGCGCTCTTAAGGCCAGTAGTTATTTTCCATAAGGAGAAACACCCCATGCGTAAGACTTTAGCTATTGCCTTGATGTTGACCGCTTCCCTCGGTCTCGCTGCCTGCGATAAAAAATCCGAGGACAAAGCTCAAGATGCAAACCAACATGCTGAGCAAGCTCAGCAAGACATGAACAAAGCTCAGGATAAAGTGAACGACGCAGCAAAAGAAAACGCCGAAGCTGCCAAAGCTCAGGCTGAATCGAATCAAGCTGCTCAGGAAGAAGCTGCCAAGAAGCAATAATTGCGACTTGATGCAGTAAAAGAAAACCCGCCAAGTGCGGGTTTTCTTTTGCCTGTGATTTTTTGTCAGTCTTGGCTTAGAGGCTTTCTTAGAGCAATACGGTTCTAAAAGTCGGACTAATCATCAGCAACAAACTGCAGATCAGGCCGACCAGCCACACCAGGCTGCGCAGGGATGGTTTATCCGCCAGGTATAACCACACGTAAAGAATTCGCGCGATCACAAAGATGATCGCCAGCGCATCAATCAACCAGCCTTGGGTTTGCGTGGTGTGCGCCATCAGCACACCCACGGCGAACAGGATGAACGCTTCGATGCAGTTCTGGTGCGCCGCCAGCGCCCGCGCGCCATAGCCAGTGAGTTGCGCCTGCTGTTGGCGCGGTAGATGGTTGTTGTAACCACCCTGCTCTTTCATGGCCTTGCCCACCGGCATGCGCGCGATGTAAATCAACAGTGCACTGATAAACACACACCAGAACGGAATACTCATCAAGCAGCCTCTTTATTGGTTTCGGGCAATGGTGCCTCTGTAGGGGTATAGACCATCACATCCAGCACGTCGGAATGAAACTCGCGGCGGTACAACACGATGACCACCCCGGCACTCATCAACATGAACAGCCACGGGCTGACAAACCACGCCAGCATGCTCATGCCGAAGTAATAAGAGCGCAGACCGAAGTTGAACTGGTTCGCCGCCATCGAAATCACCCGCGCCGCCCGCAGTGCGAACGCCTTGCGCTCCTGCTCCGAGACCTGACGCTCACCGATCATCGGCGCGGAACCGACCAGCACCGCAGCAAAGTTGTACTGACGCATGCACCAACTGAAGGTGAAGAACGCATAGACGAACACCAGCGCCAGACACAGCAACTTGATCTCCGACATGCCCTGCGACGCCTGCTGCACCATCGGGATATCCGCCAGCAGCGACACGGCGCGTTCGGACGCACCGAGCACGGTGAGAATGCCGGCGAGGATGATCAGAGTGCTGGAGGCGAAGAACGAGGCGTTACGCTCCAGATTACCGATCACGCTGGCGTCGGCAATACGGTTGTCACGCAGCAGCATGCGGCGCATCCAGTCTTCGCGATACAGGTGCAGCACGCTGGCGAGGCACGCGGTGTCGCGGGCCTTCCACGACGCATAACGGGTGTAGCCGCCCCAGCAAATGACAAACCAGAGCGCGACCAGCAGGTGGATCAGATTGGCTTGGATGAACGACATTCGTTTTCCTGTGAAGTGTGGATGCATTACCTGTAGGAGTGAGCCTGCTCGCGATTCGCTGGCACACCCGGCATTGATCCGACAGGTACGACGCCAACGCGAGCAGGCTCACTCCTACATAAAATCTGTGCAGTGCTTCGACGTTAGCTCGCGGAAAAAGACACTGCCAGACGCCCATAAAAAATGCCCCGTATCGATTGATACGGGGCATTTCTGTTTAAGCGCTGAAGACCCGTTTGTGGCGGGTCAGACAACGTCAGGCAACGGCTTCGCTGCGCTTGCCCAGCAGGCGATCACAGACCACGGCGACCACCAGGGTCATCACGCATGGCACCAGCCACGCCAGACCCTGCTCGCTCAGCGGCAGGTGCGACAGCTGCGACGGCATCCAGTCGGCCAGACCGGCGCCCTTGAGCGCGTCGATGGTGCCGAACAGGAACGACACCAGCATGACCGGGCCGAGGATCCGCCCGTGTTCATGCCAGAAGTCCTTGCAGAAGCTCAGAGCCACCAGAACGATGCACGGCGGGTAGATCGCGGTCAGCACCGGGATCGAGAACGCGATCAGCTTGGTCAGGCCCAGGTTGGACACCAGCAGCGAGAACGCGGCGAGGATGATCACCAGGGTCTTGTAGGACAGCGGCAGCACGCGGCTGAAGTATTCAGCGCAGGCGCAGGTCAGACCGACCGCGGTCACCAGGCACGCCAGCGAGATCAGCACCGCGAGGAAACCGCTGCCCAGCGAACCGAAGGTGTGTTGCACGTAAGCATGCAGCACCGCCGCGCCGTTAGTGGCACCGACCGCGACTTCGTGGCTGCCGGAGCCGAGGCGGAACAGGCTGATGTACACCAGCGCCAGACCGACACCGGCGATGAGGCCGGCAATGATCGCGTAACGGGTGATCAGCGCAGGCGACTCGACGCCACGGGAGCGGATCGCGTTGACGATGACGATACCGAACACCAGCGCGCCGAGGGTATCCATGGTCAGGTAACCATTGATGAAGCCTTGGGAGAACGGTGCCGCGACGTATTCAGGTGTGGCCTGACCGATATCACCGGCCGGCAAGGCGAACGCGGCGATGCCGAGTACCGCCAGGGCGATGATCTTCAATGGCGCGAGAAAACGCCCCACGGTATCGAGCAGACGGCCCGGATACAGCGAGATGAAGAACACCAGCAGGAAGTACACCGAGCTGTAGAGGAACAGCGCCAGCGGGCTTTCGCCGGTCAGCGGCGCCAGACCCACTTCGAACGACACGGTCGCGGTCCGCGGGGTGGCGAACAGCGGGCCGACCGCCAGGTAGCATGCCGCGGCGAGCACACCACCGGCGATCTTGCCGATCGGGCTGCTCAGCGCATCCATCGCGCCACCGACCTTGGCCAGGGCGACGACGGTGACCACCGGCAGACCGACGGCCGTGATCAGGAAGCCCAGCGCCGCCATCCAGACATTAGGTCCGGACTGCAGGCCGACGATAGGCGGGAAAATGATGTTGCCGGCCCCGACGAACAGGGCAAATGTCATAAAGCCCAGTGCCAGGATGTCCTGACCTTTCAAAACTTTCATTAAGGAAATACCACACTACTGAATCGGAATTTAGAGGGGGATTTCCCTGTGGGGTTAGGGAAATGCTGTCAGTCCGTATAAGACTGACCCGTTTAGCGCGTTGCATGCCTTGTGGGCGGCAGACGCAAAAATGGCTGCTAGCCTAACGAATTTGTCTGACAAACGCACTGTTTGAGGGCGAACTATCCGATACACGACGTGTCTGTGTCGCGTTTACGCATCTATTTTTCCTACATGGAACTCTGTAGGTAGAGCACGAACCCTGTAGTGAGGGGATTTATCCCCGATGGGCCGAAGCAGCCCTGATTGAGAACTTGTAGCGCTTTTCGATTGGCTGGATACATCGGGTTTGGAGCCGCTTCGCAGCCCATCGGGGATAAATCCCCTCGCCACAGAAGCCCTCCTATCCCTTTAATGCCAGAAACAACAAAGGCCACCCGAAGGTGGCCTTTGTCTGGTGAAGCGTCAGTCAAGCACGAGGCTTACTTGACAGCCCAACCGGTCAGCTCGGCCAGGGCCTTGCCGATGTCTGCCAGCGAACGCACGGTTTTTACGCCTGCGTCTTGCAGCGCAGCGAATTTCTCGTCTGCAGTGCCTTTGCCGCCAGAGATGATTGCGCCAGCATGGCCCATGCGCTTGCCCGGAGGAGCAGTCACACCAGCGATGTAGGAAACAACCGGCTTGGTCACGTGTGCCTTGATGTAGGCAGCCGCTTCTTCTTCAGCCGAACCGCCGATCTCGCCGATCATCACGATCGCTTCGGTCTTCGGGTCTTCCTGGAACAGCTTCAGGATGTCGATGAAGTTCGAACCCGGGATCGGGTCACCACCGATGCCGACGCAAGTCGACTGACCGAAACCGGCGTCAGTGGTCTGCTTCACAGCTTCGTAGGTCAGGGTGCCGGAACGCGAAACGATACCGACCTTGCCTGGCAAGTGAATGTGACCTGGCATGATGCCGATCTTGCATTCGCCTGGGGTGATCACGCCTGGGCAGTTAGGGCCGATCAGGGTAACACCCAGCTCGTCGCACTTAACTTTAGCGTCCAGCATGTCCAGGGTAGGAATGCCTTCAGTGATGCAGACGATCAGCTTGATGCCGCCGAACGCTGCTTCCAGGATCGAGTCCTTGCAGAAAGGAGCCGGAACGTAGATCACGCTGGCGGTAGCGCCAGTGGCAGCTACTGCGTCTTTAACGGTGTTGAACACTGGCAGACCCAGGTGCTCGGTGCCGCCTTTGCCCGGAGTTACGCCACCAACCATCTTGGTGCCGTATTCGATGGCTTGCTGGGTGTGGAAACTACCTTGCGAACCGGTAATACCCTGGCAGATAACTTTGGTGTCTTTATTGATCAGGACGCTCATTATTTGCCCTCCGCAGCTTTGACAACTTGTTGAGCAGCGTCGGTCAGGCTGGTAGCAGCGATGATGTTCAAACCGCTTTCTGCCAGTACTTTAGCGCCCAGCTCAGCGTTGTTGCCTTCAAGGCGAACAACAACCGGGATTTTCACGCCGACTTCTTTCACGGCGCCGATGATGCCTTCGGCAATCATGTCGCAGCGAACGATGCCGCCGAAGATGTTAACCAGTACTGCAGCGACGTTGGTGTCGGACAGAATGATTTTGAATGCTTCGGTAACGCGTTCTTTGGTAGCACCACCACCTACGTCGAGGAAGTTGGCTGGCTTGCCGCCGTGCAGGTTGACGATGTCCATGGTACCCATGGCCAGGCCGGCACCGTTGACCATGCAGCCGATGTTGCCTTCCAGGGCTACGTAGTTCAGTTCGAACTTGGCAGCGTGCGCTTCGCGCGGATCGTCTTGCGACGGATCGTGGAAAGTCTTCAGCTTAGGCTGACGGTACATGGCGTTGGCGTCGATGTTGATCTTGGCGTCCAGGCAGTGCAGATCGCCGTCAGCCTTGATCACCAGCGGGTTCACTTCCAGCAGGGCCAGATCGTGATCCTGGAACAGTTTGGCCAGACCAACGAAGATCTTGGCGAACTGGGCAACTTGCTTGCCTTCCAGACCCAGTTGGAACGCCAGCTCGCGACCCTGGAATGGCTGAGCGCCAACCAGTGGATCGATAGTGGCTTTCAGAATTTTTTCTGGAGTGTCGTGAGCGATTTTCTCGATGTCCACGCCACCTTCGGTGGAAGCCATGAACACGATGCGACGGCTCGAACGGTCAACGACAGCGCCCAGGTACAGCTCTTTAGCGATATCAGTGCACGATTCAACCAGGATCTTGGTGACTGGCTGACCATTGGCGTCAGTCTGGTAAGTCACCAGACGCTTGCCCAGCCACTGCTGTGCGAAGGCCTTGGCGTCTTCTTTGTTGCGAACCAGCTTGACGCCGCCCGCTTTACCGCGACCACCGGCGTGGACCTGGGCTTTGACAACCCACTCGCTGCCGCCGATTTTGTCGCAAGCTTCTGCTGCTGCTTCCGGGGTGTCTACTGCGTAACCAGTGGAAACTGGCAGGCCGTATTCAGCGAACAGCTGCTTACCCTGATACTCGTGAAGATTCATGCTTTTTACCGTCTTCGTTAGGTACTGCGCATTCGGCGCTGCGCTCTTGATGAGTGCCGCGCCACCTGTGACTGCTGCTTGCGTAGCCTTTCCGGATACCCGGTGCAGCTACGCAAGACTGCGTCCAGCGGACATTCCGCGGTGAGACTTGCTCGCAAGGCTCACGACGGGCCGTTACCGCCGTGGTTTCTTATTGTGTCTTAACGCTTCTTGCGGTTGGCAATGTGGATGGCGCCGCCATTCACAGCCAGAGCAGCTTCGTGCAAGGCTTCAGACAGGGTCGGATGGGAGAAAACCATCATGCCCAGGTCTTCAGCGCTGGTGCCGAATTCCATACCGATCGCGCCCTGCTGAACCAGTTCTGCAGCGCTCGGGCCAATCACGTGCACGCCCAATACGCGGTCAGTCTTGGCATCAGCGATGACCTTGACGAAACCACCGGTATCGTTGGCGGCCATGGCACGGCCGGAAGCGGCGAACGGGAAGGTGCCGACGTTAACTTCAACGCCTTCGGCTTTCAAGGCCTGCTCGGTTTTGCCAACCCACGCGATTTCCGGGTGAGTATAAATAACCGAAGGGATCAGGTCATAGTTCATCTGGGCTTTGTGGCCCTTGATGCGCTCGACAACCATGATGCCCTCTTCCGAGGCCTTGTGCGCCAGCATCATGCCGCGAACCACGTCACCGATGGCGTAAACGCCCGGTACGGTGGTGGCGCAATGATCGTCAACGTGCACGAAACCGCGCTCGTCCAGGGTCACGCCGCTGTCGGCAGCCAGCAGATCAGTGGTCACCGGACGGCGACCAACGGCTACGATCAGCTTGTCGAAAGTGATGGACTGTTCGCCGTTGGCATCGGTGTAGTTAACCACGACTTCGTCGCCGTTCACTTTCGAACCGGTTACGCGAGCGCCCAGTTTGATGTCCAGACCTTGCTTGGTCAGGGTTTTCAGCGCTTCCTTGGAAACAGCGGTGTCCGCTGCCATCAGGAAGGTGTCCAGTGCTTCGAGGACAACCACTTCGGAACCCAGACGCGACCACACCGAACCCAGTTCCAGACCGATCACGCCAGCGCCGATCACGCCCAGACGCTTAGGTACGGATTGGAATTCCAGAGCGCCAGTCGAATCGACGATGACTTTCTGATCGACCGGAGCCGGCGGAATGTCGATCGGACGCGAACCTGGAGCCAGGATGACGTTTTCGGCTTCGATGACTTCAACCGAACCGTCCGGCTTGGTGACTTCGACTTTCTTGCCAGCCAGCAGCTTGCCGTGGCCCTGGATCGAGGTAACGCCGTTGGCCTTGAACAGGGTGGCAACGCCGCCAGTCAGGTTCTTGACGATGCCAGCCTTACGGCCAACCATCGCAGCGACGTCCATTTTGACTTCGCCGGTCGAGATACCGTGAACGTTGAAGCTCTCTTTGGCTTCCTTGTACTTCCAGGAGCTGTCCAGCAGCGCCTTGGACGGAATGCAGCCGACGTTCAGGCAAGTACCGCCGAGGGCCTGTTTGCCTTCAGCGTCGGTGTACTTCTCGATGCAGGCAGTGGTGAGACCCAGCTGCGCGGCCTTGATGGCAGCTACATAGCCGCCAGGGCCGGCACCGATCACTACTACGTCAAATTTCTGCGACATTCAAAAAATCCTCTTTAGCGAAAAGCTTCAAGCCGCGCGCTGCGGGCCGTACCGCCGTTGCCGACGGTACGCCACCCGCAGCGCATGGCTGCTTCTATCAGATATCCAGCAACAGACGAGCCGGATCTTCCAGCAGGTTCTTGATGGTCACCAGGAAGGTTACAGCTTCTTTGCCATCGATCAGACGGTGATCGTAGGACAGTGCCAGGTACATCATCGGACGGATCACGACCTGACCGTTGATGGCCATAGGACGCTGGATGATGTTGTGCATGCCCAGAATCGCTGCCTGCGGCGGGTTGACGATCGGGGTCGACATCATCGAACCGAAGGTACCACCGTTGGTGATGGTGAAGGTACCGCCGGTCATCTCTTCCATCGACAGTTTGCCGTCACGGGCTTTCTTGCCGAAAGTGGCGATGCCGCCTTCGATTTCAGCCAGGCTCATCAGCTCGGCGTTACGCAGAACCGGAACGACCAGACCACGGTCGCTGGAAACGGCAACACCGATGTCGGCGTAGCCGTGGTAAACGATGTCTGCACCGTCGATCGAAGCGTTGACCGCCGGGAAGCGTTTCAGCGCTTCGGTGGCAGCCTTGACGAAGAACGACATGAAGCCCAGGCGTACGCCGTTGTGGGACTTCTCGAACAGGTCCTTGTACTTCGAACGCAGCGCCATGACTTCGGTCATGTCGACTTCGTTGAAAGTGGTCAGCATTGCCATGTTCGACTGGGCTTCAACCAGACGCTCGGCAACCTTGGCACGCAGACGGGTCATCGGTACGCGCTTCTCAACGCGATCACCGGCAGCGAATACCGGAGCAGCGGCAGCCGGAGCAGCAGCCTTGGCAGGTGCGGCAGCCGGAGCGGCTTTCTTCGCGGCAACAGCAGCCACCACGTCTTCCTTGGTCACACGACCACCTTTGCCGGTACCGGCAACGGAAGCGATGTTGATGCCGTTCTCTTCAGCCAGCTTGCGCGCAGCCGGAGCAGCAACAGGATCGTCTTCGCCTTCGGCAGCAGCCGGGGCAGCGGCAGCAGCGGCCGGAGCAGCAGCGGCGGCTGGAGCAGCGGCAGCAGCGCCGCCCGCTTCGATGGAGCCCAGGACTTCGTCGGACAGAACGGTGTCGCCTTCGTTTTTGACGATTGCGCCCAGCACGCCGTCGGCGGTAGCCAGCACTTCCAGTACGACCTTGTCGGTTTCGATGTCGACGATCAGGTCGTCACGCTTGACGGCGTCGCCCGGTTTTTTGTGCCAGGTGGCAACGGTGCCATCGGCAACCGATTCCGGGAAAGTGGGGGCTTTGATCTCGATAGCCATTATCTGTGGTTCCTTAAATTCGGTTTCAGGTGCGCGAAGGCGTTAAACGGTAAACGCGTCTTGCAGCAGTTTTTCCTGCTGCTCGGCGTGCATCGATGCGTAACCACATGCTGGGGCAGCAGAAGCCTCGCGGCCCGCGTACTCGAGTACGAGAGACTTGTCGAGGTTACCGATGCTGCGACGCAGGTGATGCTGGCTGCAGTACCAGGCGCCCTGGTTCATCGGCTCTTCCTGACACCAGACGGCATGCTTGACGTTGGTGTAAGGCGCCAGGACTTCTTTCAAGTCGTCCTCAGGGAATGGATACAGCTGCTCGATACGCACGATGGCGATATCGTCACGGCCTTCGGCACGACGTTTTTCCAGCAGGTCGTAGTAGACCTTGCCGCTACACAGAACAACGCGCTCGACCTTTTTCGGGTCCAGGGCATCGATTTCCGGGATCACGGTCTGGAACGAACCTTCAGCCAGATCTTCCAGGGTCGAGACGGCCAGCTTGTGGCGCAGCAGCGACTTCGGCGTCAGCACTACCAGAGGTTTGCGCAGCGGACGAATCACCTGACGACGCAGCAAGTGGTAGATCTGGGCCGGGGTGGTCGGCATGCACACCTGAATGTTGTGCTCGGCGCACAGCTGCAGGTAACGCTCAAGACGAGCCGAGCTGTGCTCAGGACCCTGACCTTCGTAGCCGTGCGGCAACAGCATGGTCAGACCGCAGAGACGGCCCCACTTGTGCTCGCCGCTGGTGATGAACTGGTCGATAACAACCTGTGCACCGTTGGCGAAGTCGCCGAACTGGGCTTCCCAGATCACCAGCGCGTTTGGCGTGGTGGTCGAGTAACCATATTCGAAGGCCAATACCGCTTCTTCCGAGAGGAACGAGTCGTACAGGTCAAAGCGTGGCTGACCGTCGTACAGGTTCTGCAGCGGAATGTAGGTGCCCGCGTCTTTCTGGTTGTGCAGTACAGCGTGACGGTGCGAGAACGTACCGCGGCCGATGTCCTGACCGGTCATGCGGATCGGGTGAC
Organism: Pseudomonas sp. MWU347; assembly: GCF_017947305.1. Taxonomy (NCBI): domain Bacteria; kingdom Pseudomonadati; phylum Pseudomonadota; class Gammaproteobacteria; order Pseudomonadales; family Pseudomonadaceae; genus Pseudomonas; species Pseudomonas sp. MWU347. The sequence continues at coordinate 28,945 of NZ_JAFGZB010000016.1, read as the reverse complement.
CTTCGAACGCCAGGGTCGCGTACGCCATGGTTTCGGCGTAACCCCAGTTGATCGGCAGGCCGCCGGCTTGCATCTTCTGACGGTCTTCGTAGATCTTCGCGACCTGACGCTGAACCACGAAGCCTTCCGGAATTTCCAGCAGCTTGGCGGACAGTTCCTGCAGGGTCTTCAGATCGAAACGGGTGTCGTGACGCGCAGTCCAGGCGTGGCCCAGATACGGACGCCAGTCCACGAACAGCTCTTTGTTCGGCTCTTTGACCAGCGATTTCACTACGTGCAGACCGTTGTCCAGCGCATTGCGGTACTCGTCGACCTTGGCCTGAACACGTTCAGCGTCCAGTACACCGGCCTGAGTCAGACGATCAGCGTACAGCTCACGAGTGGTGCGCTGCTTGGTGATCTGCTGATACATCAGCGGCTGGGTGCCGCTTGGCTCGTCGGCCTCGTTGTGGCCGCGACGACGGTAGCAGACCAGGTCGATCACCACGTCACGCTTGAACTGCATGCGGTAATCGATGGCCAACTGGGTCACGAACAGCACGGCTTCCGGATCATCACCATTCACATGGAGGATCGGCGCCTGGATCATCTTCGCAACGTCGGTGGCGTACTCGGTGGAACGCGAGTCCAGCGGGTTGCTGATGGTGAAACCGACCTGGTTGTTGATCACGATGTGCACGGTACCGCCGGTCTTGAAACCGCGGGTCTGCGACATCTGGAAGGTTTCCATGACCACGCCCTGACCTGCGAATGCAGCGTCACCGTGGATGGAGATCGGCAGCACCTTCTCACCGGTCGGGTCGTTACGACGATCCTGACGGGCGCGAACCGAACCTTCTACCACCGGGGAAACGATTTCCAGGTGGGACGGGTTGAACGCCATGGCCAGGTGAACTTCACCGCCGGTGGTCATCACGTTGGACGAGAAGCCCTGGTGGTATTTGACGTCACCGGAACCCAGCTCGACCTTCTTCTTGCCTTCGAACTCGTCGAACAGCTCGCGCGGGTTCTTGCCGAAGGTGTTGACCAGCACGTTCAGACGGCCACGGTGGGCCATGCCGATGACGACTTCCTTGGTGCCGTAGGAACCGGAACGCTGGATCAGCTCGTCGAGCATCGGAATCAGGCTTTCGCCGCCTTCCAGACCGAAACGCTTGGTGCCCGGGTATTTGGTGCCCAGGTATTTTTCCAGGCCTTCACCGGCAGTCACGCGCTCGAGCAGGTGGCTCTTGATGTCGGCGGAGTACGTCGGACGACCACGCACGCTTTCCAGACGCTGCTGGAACCACTGGCGCTGCTCGGAATCGGTGATGTGCGTAAATTCAGCGCCGATGGTGCGGCAATATGTCTGCTGCAACGCTTCGTGAATTTCGCGTAGGCTCGCTTCCTCTTTGCCGATGAACAGGTCGCCGGCACGGAAGGTCGTATCAAGATCGGCATTGGTCAAGCCGTAATGATTGATCGACAGGTCTGCAGGTGCAGGACGCTGCCACAGCCCCAGCGGGTCAAGCTGGGCTGCCTGGTGGCCACGCATACGGTAGGCCTGGATCAATCGCAGCACTTCAACTTGCTTCTTCTCGTGCTCACTGCTCACGCTCCCGGCGGAAACCGGTTGGGCGCGGCGCTGGTTCTTTGCCAGCAGCACGAAATGATCGCGAATTGTGGAGTGCGAAACATCAGTGGCAGAGCTGCCGTCGGCAGGCAGCTTCTGAAAGTAGGTGCGCCACTCTTCTGGCACAGCGTTAGGGTCGTGCAGGTAGAGCTCATAAAGCTCTTCCACATAGGCAGCGTTTCCACCTGAAAGGTAGGCGCTGTTCCACATGCGCTGCATCACGCTTTCTTGCATGCTTGGTCACCCTCGGTTAGGGGAACACCATCGGCGTCAATACCGAGCAAACTTGCAGAAGTCCGAATGCAGCGACCAAAACAAGCCACTTAGGATCACGCTGATAGTCCGGGTACCAGCCCGGATGCCCCTGCTTGTCTCATTTCTTCAAAATAAGAGCTGCAGCTTGTGGCTACTGCTCTGGTTATAGCCATGACGCGGGTTGAAGCCCGCGCCACAGCCTCTTCGTTACAGCGGTTCTACGGTTACAGCAGCTGAATCACACGCCGCTCGAAAGCAACATGTTACGGATGTGACCGATGGCCTTAGTCGGGTTCAGGCCTTTCGGACATACGTTGACGCAGTTCATGATGCCCCGGCAGCGGAAGACGCTGAACGGATCATCGAGCGAAGCCAGACGCTCGGAAGTCTTGGTGTCACGGCTGTCTGCCAGGAAGCGATACGCTTGCAGCAGGGCAGCCGGGCCCAGGAACTTGTCCGGGTTCCACCAGAAGGACGGGCACGAGGTCGAGCAGCAGGCGCACAGGATGCACTCGTACAGACCGTCGAGCTTTTCACGCTCTTCTGGGGACTGCAGACGCTCGATGGCCGGAGCCGGCGTGTCGTTCTGCAGGTAAGGCTTAACCTTCTCGTATTGCTTGTAGAAGATGCTCATATCGACAACCAGGTCACGGATAACCGGCAAACCTGGCAGCGGACGAACGATCAACTTGTTGCCTTTTACGACAGCGGACAGCGGCGTGATGCACGCCAGGCCGTTCTTGCCGTTGATGTTCATGCCGTCGGAGCCGCAGACGCCTTCACGGCAAGAGCGACGATAGGAGAAACCCTCGTCCTGCTCTTTGATCAGGGCCAGCACGTCCAGCACCATCAGGTCTTTACCACCGGTATCGACCTGGAATTCCTGCATGAACGGCGCAGCGTCCTGATCAGGGTTGTAGCGATAAACACTGACTTGCAACATGGCGATCACCCTTAATAAGTCCGGACTTTAGGTTCGAAAGTCGGAACAGTCTTCGGCGAGAAGTTTACGGCACGCTTGGCGACGCGTTTCTCACCCGGGAAGTACAGGGTGTGGCACAGCCAGTTTTCGTCGTCACGGTCTTCGAAGTCTTCACGGGCGTGAGCGCCGCGGGACTCTTTACGTACTTCGGCCGCGATGGCGGTAGCTTCAGCCACTTCCAGCAGGTTTTGCAGTTCCAGAGCTTCGATACGCGCGGTGTTGAACGCTTGCGACTTGTCGTTGATCTTCACGTTGGCGATGCGCTTGCGCAGATCGGCCAGCTGAGCGATACCCTTCTGCATGTATTCGCCAGTGCGGAATACACCGAAGTAGTTCTGCATGCAGCTTTGCAGCTCGCGACGCAGGGTAGCCACGTCTTCGCCATCGGTACGGCCGTTCAGCGCATTCAAACGCGACAGGGCAGCTTCGATGTCGGCTTCGGTAGCGTCGTCGTATTCGATGCCGTCGGTCAGCGCCTTTTCCAGGTGCAGGCCGGCAGCGCGGCCGAATACCACCAGGTCGAGCAGCGAGTTGCCGCCCAGACGGTTGGCACCGTGTACCGATACGCAAGCCACTTCACCTACGGCGAACAGACCAGGAATGATCTGATCCACGCCTTCGGCGTTCTGGGTGATCGCCTGACCATGAATGTTGGTGGCAACGCCGCCCATCATGTAGTGGCAGGTCGGAACAACCGGAACCGGAGCAACCACCGGGTCAACGTGTGCGAAAGTCTTCGACAGTTCGCAGATACCTGGCAGACGGCTGTGCAGCACTTCCTCGCCCAAGTGGTCGAGTTTGAGCATTACGTGGTCGCCATTCGGACCGCAACCGTTGCCGGCGATGATTTCTTTAACCATCGAGCGGGCAACCACGTCACGACCAGCGAGGTCTTTCGCGTTCGGAGCATAACGCTCCATGAAACGCTCGCCGTGCTTGTTGATCAGGTAACCACCTTCACCACGGCAACCTTCGGTCACCAGTACACCGGCGCCGGCGATGCCGGTCGGGTGGAACTGCCACATTTCGATGTCTTGTACCGGCACGCCAGCACGCAGCGCCATGCCAACGCCGTCACCGGTGTTGATCAGGGCGTTGGTGGTGGAGGCGTAGATACGGCCAGCACCGCCAGTAGCCAGTACGGTGGCCTTGGCGCGAATGTACGAAGTTTCGCCGGTTTCGATGCAGATCGCGATCACACCGACAAACTCGCCTTCCTGGTTTTTCACCAGGTCGACCGCGTAGTACTCGTTCAGGAACGTGGTACCGGCTTTCAGGTTGCCCTGATAAAGGGTGTGCAGCAGTGCGTGACCGGTACGGTCGGACGCTGCGCAAGTACGGGCAGCCTGGCCGCCCTTACCGTAGTCCTTGGACTGACCACCGAACGGACGCTGGTAGATACGGCCTTGCTCGGTACGCGAGAACGGCAGACCCATGTGGTCCAGCTCGAAAACGGCAGCCGGGCCTTCCTGACACATGTATTCGATAGCGTCCTGGTCACCGATGTAGTCGGAACCCTTGACGGTATCGTACATGTGCCAGCGCCAGTCATCGTTCGGGTCAGCGGACGCGATCGCGCAGGTGATGCCGCCCTGGGCGGATACAGTGTGCGAACGGGTCGGGAAAACCTTGGTGATCACCGCAGTCTTGTGACCGCCCTGCGCCAGCTGCAGCGCAGCGCGCATGCCGGCACCGCCACCACCAATAATGATGGCGTCGAAAGAAATCGTTGGAATGTTAGCCATGACTCAGATACCCCAGAGAATCTGCACACCCCAGACGAAGTAAGCGAACATCGCAACGCCGCATACTGCCTGGAAAAGGAAACGTATAGCCGTCGCGGACTTGCCGAACGCCATTGGCGTCAGGTAGTCAGTCGCGATGGTCCACATGCCGACCCAGGCGTGAGCGCCGAGAGCAACAAGGGCCAGGAGGCTGAAAATACGCATCCCGTTGTGGGCGAACAGTTCATGCCACTGGGCGTACTCGAGGCCTGGGTGGGCCACGACGTATCCGATCAGAAAAATGAAGTAAGCCGCGAGAACGACCGCCGACACACGTTGCGCCATCCAGTCATAGAGGCCCGAACGCGAGAGGTTCGTGACGTTAGTTACCATATCCAGACTCCTGCCAGAACGATTACCACCACGGAAACGGCGATAACGATTTTCGAGCCCAGCTTGCCGCCTTCCAGCGTCTCACCGATGCCCATGTCCATGATCAAATGGCGCACACCGGCAACCAGGTGATACAGCAGAGCGGACAGGATGCCCCAAATCACTAGCTTGGCTAGCGGACTGGTCAGACACGCTTTCACCTGACCGAAGCCTTCCTCGGAGCTCAGCGACTTGTCCAATGCGTAAAGCATGATGGCAAGGCACACGAAGAGGATGACACCGGAGATACGGTGAAGAATGGACGTGTAAGCAGTGACTGGGAGTTTGATGGTCCTTAGGTCTAGGTTTACAGGTCGTTGGCTTTTCACGGCTTTTTTTTCACACTGAAGAGCCCCTAACAATCAGGGCAAAGTTGTTGGGGAGTGCACTGGTCAGGTAACCACCACCCAGGGATGCGACCCCCAATGAAAGCAAGCCCAAAAGCCCTTGGCGGTCGGTGGCCGAGTATAGACAGTTAGGCTACTAATGACAACGCAATCACCTACCCCCAATAGCTGATTGCACAAGTCGCATAAAAGGCGTAAATGGCAGTCAATTTCGAGGAAAAAGTGCGCTTAAAGCCTTCTGGAGCAAGACTTTAGGCAAATTGACATTCGAATTTATCTCACTATAGTGGTGCGGGCCCTGCGTGGGGGGTCTGTCTGATGGTTCAAGCATAAATAGGAGGCCACATGGCTGACAAAAAAGCGCAGTTGATCATCGAGGGCGCAGCCCCCGTCGAGCTGCCCATTTTAACCGGCACCGTTGGTCCCGATGTAATCGATGTTCGGGGCCTGACGGCCACGGGCCGCTTCACTTTCGACCCGGGTTTCATGTCGACCGCCTCGTGCGAATCGAAGATCACCTATATCGACGGCGACAACGGCATTCTGTTGCACCGCGGCTACCCGATCGAACAGCTGGCTGAAAAGTCGGACTACCTGGAAACCTGCTACCTGCTGCTCAACGGCGAATTGCCGACTGCAGAACAGAAGGCCCAGTTCGTCAGCACCGTGAAAAACCACACCATGGTTCACGAGCAGCTGAAAACCTTCTTCAACGGCTTCCGTCGCGACGCCCACCCGATGGCCGTCATGTGCGGCGTAGTCGGCGCCCTCTCGGCCTTCTACCACGACTCCCTGGACATCAATAACCCGCAGCATCGCGAAATCTCCGCGATCCGTCTGGTCGCCAAGATGCCAACCCTGGCAGCGATGGTTTACAAGTACTCCATGGGCCAACCCATGATGTACCCGCGCAACGACCTGACGTACGCGGAAAACTTCCTGCACATGATGTTCAACACCCCGTGCGAGATCAAACCGATCAGCCCGGTACTCGCCAAGGCCATGGATCGGATCTTCATCCTCCACGCCGACCACGAGCAGAACGCATCGACGTCCACCGTGCGCCTGGCAGGTTCCTCGGGTGCCAACCCGTTCGCCTGTATCGCCGCCGGTATCGCCGCACTGTGGGGCCCTGCCCACGGCGGTGCGAACGAAGCCGTTCTGACCATGCTTGACGAGATTGGCGATGTGTCCAACATCGACAAGTTCATCGCCAAGGCCAAGGACAAGAACGATCCGTTCAAGCTGATGGGCTTCGGTCACCGCGTTTACAAGAACCGCGACCCTCGCGCGACTGTCATGAAGCAGACCTGCGACGAAGTGCTGAAAGAACTGGGCATCAACAACGATCCGCAACTCGAACTGGCCATGCGCCTGGAAGAGATCGCGCTGACCGACCCGTACTTCATCGAGCGCTCGCTGTACCCGAACGTCGACTTCTACTCGGGGATCATCCTCAAGGCGATCGGCATTCCAACCAGCATGTTCACCGTGATCTTCGCCCTGGCACGTACTGTGGGCTGGATTTCGCACTGGAAAGAAATGCTCTCCAGCCCGTACAAGATCGGCCGTCCGCGCCAGCTGTACACCGGCTACGAGTCGCGTGATATCACCAAGCTGGAAGACCGCAAATAAGGCTTGTGTTGCGATAACGTCTTGAAGTTGTATCGGGAACGGCCTCTTATATAGAGGCCGTTTTTGTTTGTCTGGTCGCAGCGGCCTGTGGGCCGACTGGGTTTTGGGGTTTTGGGTGTATATCCGTTGCTGCGGTAACGGCCTCCTATGGTTTCGCTCTTACAGCGAGTCACCTTTTCCAAACGCCGAAAAGGTAACCCAAAAGGCTTTGCCCCGGCGTACGGCACTTCGCTGAGGCTCAGTGTTCCCTCGCTACGGTGTCCATCCGGGGGCATCGCCTCCGGTTTGCTTCGCTGCACCTCCTCTCGATGTATGCGGCTTCGCCGCATGGCGCTGCGCGCCTAACCCCCTGATGGACACCTACGCTCGGCCTGCCGAAGGGGCAAAAGATCAAAAGCCAAAGCCAAAGCCAGATCAAAAACCAGATCAAGAGCCCCTCACCCTAGCCCTCTCCCGGAGGGAGAGGGGACTGATCGCGGTGTTTGGGAGAGTTACGCCGATGTGAAACACCCAGTCGAACTCAGGTTCTGAAAGGCTCAAAAATCGGCTCCCTCTCCCTTGGGAGAGGGCTGGGGTGAGGGGTAGATCCAACACAGAACACAAGCCGACCGCATGCTTTTCCACCACTCAACACAATGAGCGTTAGCTCGAGTACCGCTTTTGATCTGAGGGCCCGTCGGCAGGCTGAGTGGAGGGATTGATCCGGGGGTGGGAGCGCAGCGACCGTTTGGCGCAGCCAAACACAGCGAGAGGAGGTGCAGCGAAGCAAACCGTAGGCGCTGCCCCCCGGATGAATCCCGGAGCGAAGGAACCCGAGCCTAAGCGAGGGCCGAACGTCAGGGCACAGACCTTTTGGTTACTTTTGGGGCGTTTGCCAAAAGTGACCCGCCGTAAGGGCGGAACCATAGGAGGCCGTGACCGCAGCAACGGATATGCACACAATTCCAGCCCGATAACCGCCCACAAAAAAAATGCCCCGATCTCTCAACCAGGGCATTTCACTCAAACCACGTAACCAGAACTTAGTGCGAAACCGCCCCGCTCGCCCCAAGGCCAGTCTGCGAACGCACAAACTGCGGGAAGAACAGCGCACGCTCGTTCTCGGCCGCCGCCGACTTGTCGGTAATCGAGAAGAACCAGATCCCGATGAACGCGATCACCATTGAGAACAACGCCGGATACTCGTACGGGAAGATCGCCTTCTCGTGATGCAGAATCTGCACCCAGATGGTCGGGCCAAGGATCATCAGCCCCACCGCACTCACCAGCCCCAGCCAGCCACCGACCATCGCACCGCGGGTGGTCAGCTTCTTCCAGTACATCGAAAGCAACAGCACCGGGAAGTTGCAGCTCGCCGCGATGGAGAACGCCAGGCCGACCATGAACGCGATGTTCTGGCTCTCGAACAGGATACCCAGACCGATCGCCAGCACACCCAGGGCGATAGTGGTGATCTTCGACACGCGAATTTCATCCTTGTCGTTGGCCTTGCCCTTCTTGATCACGCTGGCATACAGGTCGTGCGACACCGCCGAAGCACCGGCCAGGGTCAGACCGGCCACCACCGCCAGAATGGTCGCAAACGCCACCGCCGAGATGAAGCCGAGGAAGATGCTGCCACCCACCGCGTCAGCCAGGTGCACCGCCGCCATGTTGTTGCCGCCGAGCAGAGCGCCCGCCGCATCCTTGAAGGCCGGGTTGGTGCTGACCAGCAGGATCGCGCCGAAGCCGATGATGAAGGTCAGGATGTAGAAGTAACCAATGAAGCCGGTGGCGTACAGCACGCTCTTGCGCGCTTCTTTCGCATCACTCACGGTAAAGAAGCGCATCAGGATGTGTGGCAGGCCGGCAGTACCGAACATCAGGGCCAGACCGAGGGAGAACGCCGAAATCGGATCTTTCACCAAACCGCCCGGGCTCATGATCGCCTCACCTTTCGGGTGAACCTTGATCGCCTCGGAGAACAGCATGTTGAAGTCGAAGTTGACGTGCTTCATCACCATCAGCGCCATGAACGAGGCACCGGACAGCAACAGCACCGCCTTGATGATCTGCACCCAGGTGGTCGCCAGCATGCCGCCGAACAGCACGTACATGCACATCAGGATACCGACCAGAATCACCGCGACGTAGTAGTCGAGACCGAACAGCAGCTGGATCAGCTTGCCGGCACCCACCATTTGCGCGATCAGGTAGAACGCCACCACTACCAGCGAACCGCAGGCAGACAGGGTGCGGATCTGGGTTTGCCCGAGGCGGTAGGACGCCACGTCGGCAAAGGTGTATTTACCCAGGTTACGCAGGCGCTCGGCGATCAGGAACAGAATGATCGGCCAGCCCACCAGGAAGCCGATCGAGTAGATCAGGCCGTCGTAGCCGGAGGTGAACACCAGCGCGGAAATCCCCAGGAAGGACGCCGCCGACATGTAGTCACCGGCAATCGCCAGACCGTTCTGGAACCCGGTGATCTTGCCGCCCGCTGCATAGTAGTCGGCGGCCGACTTGTTGCGCTTGGACGCCCAGTAGGTGATGCACAAGGTGGCGCCGACGAACACCACGAACATGGCGATCGCGGAAACGTTGAGCGGTTGTTTGTGGACTTCGCCGGTCAAGGCGTCAGCGGCCCAGACGGCCGGAGCGAACGCAGCGATGCTCAAAAGAGCCAGTAGACGCCGGATCATTGCTGAGCCTCCTTGAGAATCGCATTGTTCAGGTCGTCAAACTCGCCATTGGCGCGCCGTACGTAGATCGCGGTCAGGATGAAGGCCGAGACAATCAGGCCGACACCAATCGGAATACCCCAGGTAATCGACGACCCGGGACTGAGTTTCGCCCCGAGCACTTGCGGCCCGTATGCGATCAGCAGGATGAATCCGGAGTACAGCCCGAGCATGATCGCCGAGAGTATCCAGGCGAATTTTTCTCTTTTTCGCACCAGCTCCTTGAAGCGCGGGCTGTTTTGAATCGAGAGGTAAATGCTGTCGTTCATTGTTTTTATCCTCGCAGCACAGATTATTGTTGGAACGTATCCACTGTATGCGGCTGCGGAACGGGTTCCAGACGACCTTAGTATTAGAACGACATGACGTTTTCGCCAATTTTCGGACGGTAATTAGCCGAAAGAATTGGAAAGAGGCTTTGAGACAGCCGTAAACCCTGCAAGACGGGACTTGTCGCTGGAAACAAATGTGGGAGCGAGCTTGCTCGCGAAGGCGTCGTGTCAGCCAACATTTCTGTCAACTGTTACACCGCTTTCGCGAGCAAGCTCGCTCCCACAGGGGTCAGGCGTTGTTGGTACTTTTATTTGGTCCAGTCAGCCACGCGATCCGGGTGCTTGGCGACCCAATCCTTGGCCGCCGCCTCAGGCTTGGCGCCGTCCTGGATGGCCAGCATGACTTCGCCGATCTCGTCTTTCGACGCCCACTGGAAGTTTTTCAGGAACTTGGCGACTTCCGGAGCCTTGGTCGCGAGCTCTTTGCTGCCGATGCTGTTCACGGTTTCAGCCGCGCCATACACGCCTTTCGGGTCGTCGAGGAAGCGCAGTTTCCACTTGGCGAACATCCAGTGCGGCACCCAACCGGTGACGGCAATCGATTCGTTCTTCTTCTCCGCACGGGTCAGCTCGGCAATCATGCCGGCGCCGGAACTGGCCTTGAGCGTATATTTGTCCAGGCCGTAATCCTTGATCGCCTGATCGGTTTTGAGCATCACGCCCGAGCCGGCGTCGATGCCGACGATGCGGTTCTTGAAGGTGTCATCGGTCTTGAGGTCTTCGATCGATTTCGCCTTGACGTACTCCGGCACGATCAGGCCGATTTTCGCGTCCTTGAAGTTCGGGCCGTAATCGACGACCAGATCCTTGTTCTTCGTCCAGTACTCGCCGTGGGTCACCGGCAGCCATGCCGAGAGCATCGCGTCGAGTTTGCCGGTGGCCACGCCCTGCCACATGATCCCGGTGGCGACGGCTTGCAGCTTCACGTCGTAGCCGAGTTTCTGCTTGATCACCTCGGCCGCCACGTGGGTGGTCGCGACGCTGTCGGACCAGCCGTCAACGTAACCGATGTTCAGGGTCTGTTTTTCAGCGCTGGCGAATGTGGAACTCATCGCAAGCACCAGAGCGGCACCTGCGCCTAAAAGTCGTCGCATCTTCATCGTTTACTTCCCCGAAATGCTGCGCCCGACGGATGCCGGGCATCGTCAACGTATTGTTATGGTGCACAGCGCCCCCATCACGCCTGACCGCAAACTCGCTCGAATGCCAGTGGAGTACTGACGCTTTCGATCATCGGCCTGACGCCCGCAGCGACCTGCTCTGTCAGCGACCTCAATACAGCGAGAAACGACATCAGAAGGCCATTAATCGCCTCTGAATAATTGGCGCCAGACAATCCGCCCGAACTTTGCATGTGCAAATCATGCAGGCCACCAACCCGCGGATAAATGCAGGTAACATGCGTCGCTTTGCAGCCACTCGGCCTGACCATGTCCGCGACTTCCCGCTTCCCGTTTGTTCCTTATCTCTTCGCCTGCCTGCTCGGCCTGTTTGCCCTTGGCGGCTTCTGGTACGGCCTCGGCAAACCGGTGATCCTGCCGGACGCCGCGACCCCGACGCACAAGTTGCAATGCGCCTCCTACACGCCATTCGACAAGGACCAGTCGCCGTTCGACGTGCCGTTCAAGCTGCGCCCGGAGCGCATGGACGCCGACCTCGCCCTGCTGGCGACGCGCTTCGAATGCATCCGCACCTACTCGATGACCGGCCTCGAAGCCCTGCCGCAACTGGCGCGCAAGCACGGTCTGAAGTTGATGATCGGCGCCTGGGTCAACAGCAACCCGGCGGACACCGAGAAAGAAGTCGACCTGCTGATTGCTTCGGCCAACGCCAACCCGGATGTGGTCAGCGCGGTGATCGTCGGCAACGAAGCCTTGCTGCGCAAGGAAGTCACCGGCGCGCAACTGGCGAAGCTGATCAACAAGGTCAAAAGCCAGGTCAAGCAACCGGTCACTTATGCCGATGTCTGGGAGTTCTGGCTCAAGCACCCGGAAGTCGCGCCGGCGGTGGATTTCCTGACCATTCACTTGCTGCCGTATTGGGAAGATGATCCGTCGAACATTGACGTCGCTCTGCAACATGTGGCGGATGTGCGTCAGGTGTTCGGCAACAAGTTCGCGCCCAAGGACGTGATGATCGGCGAAACCGGTTGGCCCAGCGAAGGTCGCCAGCGCGAGACCGCCCTGCCGAGCCGGGTCAACGAGGCCAAGTTCATTCGCGGTTTTGTCGCGATGGCCGAGAAGGAAGGCTGGCATTACAACCTGATCGAGGCGTTCGACCAGCCATGGAAACGTGGCAGCGAAGGTGCGGTCGGCGGTTACTGGGGCCTGTTTGATGCCGATCGCCAGGACAAGGGTGTGCTCGCCGGACCGGTGACCAACGTGCCGTACTGGAAGGAATGGCTGGGCGTTGGCGGGCTGATTTTCCTCGGCACGCTGCTGCTCGGCGGCCGGGTTCGCACCACGCAATCGGCGTTGGTTCTGCCCCTGCTTGCGGCAGTTGCAGCCTGCTCGATCGGCGCCTGGGGCGATCTGGCGCGAGTGACCACGCGGTTTGCCGGCGAATGGCTGTGGGTCGGCCTGCTGACAGCGTTGAATCTGTTGGTGCTGGCGCATGCCGCGCTGACCTTGAGCAACCGTCAGGGTTGGCGTGAACGGGCGTTCCATCTGCTGGAACGGCGTGCTGGATGGCTGGTTGCCGTGGCCGGCTTTGCGGCGGCGGTGATGATGCTGGAGATGGTGTTCGACGCGCGTTATCGCAGTTTCGCCAGCATGGCGTTCATCCTGCCGGCGCTGGTTTTCGTGTGCCGTCCGGTCAGCGTGCCACGCCGGGAAATCGCCCTGCTGACCTTTATCATCGGCGCCGGCATTGCGCCGCAGCTGTATGAAGAAGGATTGTTGAATCAGCAGGCGTGGGGCTGGGCGCTGGTCAGCGGGTTGATGGTGGCGGCACTTTGGCGCTGCCTGCGGGTTCGCAAAGGCTGATCTCCCGAGGCCAGTCTGGCCCCTTCGCGAGCAAGCCCGCTCCCACATTTAATCGGGTTCCTCCAGTTGGAATGCAATCGAATGTGGGAGCGGGCTTGCTCGCGAAGGCTGACTCTTAGGCGCTGCGGGACGCCCGGACCAACCGCAATCCGCCAATCACCAGCGCAAACACCGCCAACGTCGTGTTGTACAACGCCAGCGCCGGCAACCCGAACACCAGCGCCAGCACCGCCAGCCACCACCCTGCCCGCCCGGGCAGCACAAAACCCAGCAGCGCCGCACCCAGCGCGGTCCAGCCCAACACCTTGAAGTGGATCATCAGCCCCAGGTTCGAACGCACCGAGCATTCCCAACGGCTCGCTTCATCGACGCAGATGCCAACCCACCGTCCGTCCTCCATAAAGCCATAACGCGCGCCATAACTGGCGGCCAGCCACAGCGGCAACAGAACGAGCAACAGGATCACGGGCAAGCGGCGGGACATGAATCACTCCAATCATCGAAATCGGCGGCCAGCTTAATCTGCCCGCACGCATTGGCAAGCACTAACAACTGTTAACTGGTCATCCGCGCCTTGCAAAGTGTATCGTCCAGCTACTATTACTCCGAATTCTGCCTGTTTGGTGCCGAGGCATGGCACTTTGGCGCAAGCCCGGTGGTCATAGCCTGCGAACTTCATTCGGCACCTTCCTTTAAGGGATCCAGTCATGCTCCGTTCCTTGCGCTTCGCCGCGCTGTTCAGCGGCCTTATTCTGAGTGCGTCCGCACTGGCGGTGGATATCGATGCCGCCAGTTATGGCTATCCCCTGACCAACCCGTTCGAGGCGACCATCGCCACCACGCCACCGGACCTGCGCCCGGAGTTGCCGTCGAACGACGAGATCAATCAGTCCGACCACAGCATCACCCTGCGCCCGGAACGGGCCTTCATCCTCCCGGACAATTTCTGGGCGGTGAAAAAACTCACCTACCGCATCGCCGAGCAGGACAAACCGGCGCCGCTGATCTTCCTGATCGCCGGCACCGGTGCGCGCTATGACAGCACGCTCAACGAATACCTGAAGAAGCTCTACTACAAGGCCGGCTACCACGTCGTGCAGTTGTCGTCGCCCACCAGCTTCGACTTCATCAGCGCCGCTTCACGCTTCGCCACCCCGGGCATCACCAAGGAAGACGCCGAAGACATGTACCGGGTGATGCAGGCCGTACGCGCGCAGCATCCGAAACTGCCGGTCACCGAGTACTACCTCAGCGGCTACAGCCTCGGCGCGCTGGATGCCGCGTTCGTCGCACACCTGGACGAGACCCGACGCAGCTTCAACTTCAAGAAAGTCCTGCTGCTCAACCCGCCGGTCAACCTCTACACCTCGATCAGCAACCTCGACAAGCTGGTACAGACCGAGGTGAAGGGCATCAACAACAGCACCACCTTCTATGAACTGGTGCTGAACAAGCTGACCCGCTACTTCCAGCAGAAAGGCTACATCGACCTCAATGACGCCCTGCTCTACGACTTCCAGCAGTCGAAGCAGCACCTGACCAACGAACAGATGGCGATGCTGATCGGCACTTCGTTCCGTTTCTCGGCGGCCGACATTGCCTTCACCTCCGACCTGATCAACCGTCGCGGCCTGATCACCCCGCCGAAATTCCCGATCACCGAAGGCACCAGCCTCACGCCGTTCCTCAAGCGTGCGCTGCAATGCGACTTCGACTGCTACCTGACCGAACAAGTGATTCCGATGTGGCGCGCGCGCACTGACGGCGGCAGCCTGCTGCAACTGATCGATCAGGTCAGCCTGTACGCACTCAAGGATTACCTGCACGACAGCCCGAAAATCGCCGTCATGCACAATGCTGATGACGTGATCCTCGGCCCTGGCGACCTCGGTTTCCTGCGCAAGACCTTTGGCGATCGCCTGACCGTTTACCCACTGGGCGGCCATTGCGGCAACCTTAACTACCGCGTCAACAGCGACGCCATGCTGGAGTTTTTCCGTGGCTAAATATCTCCTGCTGATTGCAGCGCTCCTCAGTGCAGGCGTGGCCCAGGCCGACAACAGCAAAGCCAACGCGCCGGTGGTGGTCGACAGCGATGGCTTCAAGGAGCCGCTGTCCAAACTCAAGTTCAACCCGGGGCTGGACCAGCGTGAGTTCGAGCGCTCTACGCTCAACGCGCTCAACGTCTATGACCCGCTGGAGTCGTGGAACCGCCGCGTCTACCACTTCAACTACCGCTTCGACCAATGGGTGTTCCTGCCAGTGGTCGACGGTTATCGCTACGTGACGCCAAGCTTCCTGCGCACCGGGGTGAGCAACTTCTTCAACAACCTTGGCGACGTGCCGAACCTGGTCAACAGCCTGCTGCAGTTCAAGGGCAAGCGCTCGATGGAAACCACCGCGCGCCTGTTGCTCAACACCACTATCGGCATTGCCGGTCTGTGGGACCCGGCCACTGCCATGGGCCTGCCGCGCCAGAGCGAAGACTTCGGTCAGACCCTGGGTTTCTACGGCGTACCGGGCGGTGCCTACTTCGTGTTGCCGATCCTCGGCCCGTCGAACATTCGCGACACCGCCGGCCTCGCCGTGGACTACACCGCCGAATCGGCGATCAACTACCTGAACGTGTCGGAAGTCAGCTCCAACCACCCGGAAATCTGGGCCCTGCGTGCGGTCGACAAGCGCTACCAGACCAACTTCCGCTACGGTCAGATGAACTCGCCGTTCGAGTACGAGAAAGTGCGTTACGTCTACACCGAGTCGCGCAAGTTGCAGATTGCCGAGTAACCTCAGCGACAACAAAAAAGGGCCATTCGATGCGAGTCGAATGGCCCTTTTTCATGGCACAACCTGGATCAAACTGTGGGAGCGGGCTTGCTCGCGAATGCGGTGAATCAGCCAGCATATTCTTCGACTGACACACCGCATTCGCGAGCAAGCCCGCTCCCTCAGGAGTGATGTGTTTATCCTTTGATCGCGCGCCAGATCTTGCCGACCACCGAAACCACCGCCAGCACTGCTGCGCCCGCGATGATCCCCGCCACGCCATTGAGCAGCACAGGGACTGCAAACCCGGCGCTACCGGCCGCCACACCGACACTTTCAATCCAGTGATGCAGCACAGGAACGCCGTGGGTAAGGATGCCGCCACCGACGAGGAACATTGCCGCCGTGCCGATCACCGACAGGCCTTTCATCATGTACGGGGCGGCGCGCAGGATTGCATTGCCGATGTTTTTTGCTGCCGCACCCGATTTCTGGGTCAGCCACAGGCCTAGATCGTCGAGTTTGACGATGCCGGCCACCAGGCCATAAACCCCCACGGTCATGACGATGGCGATGCCCGACATGACGATCACTTGCTGGGTCAGCGATGCGTCGGCCACGGTACCAAGGGTAATCGCGATGATTTCCGCCGAGAGGATGAAGTCAGTGCGGATCGCGCCTTTGATCTTGTCCTTTTCGTAAGCCACCAGATCGGTGGTCGGTTCGGCCACCGCCGCGCTCAATTGCGCGTGGTCGGCATCATCTTCGGCCTTGCTGTGCAGGAACTTGTGCGCGAGCTTCTCGAAACCTTCGAAACACAGGTACGCGCCGCCGACCATCAACAGCGGCGTCACCAGCCATGGCACAAACGCACTGATCGCCAGGGCCGAGGGCACCAGGATCAGCTTGTTGAGAAACGAGCCCTTGGCGACCGCCCAGACCACCGGAATTTCCCGCTCGGCGCGCACGCCGGAGACTTGCTGGGCATTGAGCGCCAAGTCATCGCCGAGCACGCCGGCGGTCTTCTTCGCGGCCATTTTGCTCATCAACGCCACATCATCCAGAACGGTGGCAATATCGTCGATCAGCACCAGCAAACTGCTTCCTGCCATGAATCTTGTTTCCTTATGTGAATAATGCCGCGCAGCATACCGCGACTGCGGGCCACACGGGGCATTCTTGAGCCATGCGCGAGGCCGGTGCTACCATGCGCAACCGCCAGAACAGGCAAGGAACCACCGGGTTTATGAGCACAATCCGCGAGCGCAACAAAGAACTGATCCTGCGTGCCGCCAGTGAGGAATTTGCCGACAAGGGCTTCGCTGCGACCAAAACCAGCGACATCGCCGCCAAGGCAGGATTGCCCAAGCCCAACGTTTACTACTACTTCAAATCCAAGGAAAACCTCTACCGCGAGGTCCTGGAAAGCATCATCGTGCCGATCCTGCAGGCTTCGACCCCGTTCAACCCGGACGGCGTACCGAGCGAAGTGCTCAGCGGCTACATCCGCTCGAAGATCCGCATCTCCCGCGACCTGCCCTTCGCCTCCAAGGTGTTCGCCAGCGAAATCATGCACGGCGCCCCGCACTTGAGCGCCGACCTGGTGGAGCAGCTCAACAGCCAGGCCAAGCACAACATCGACTGCATCCAGAGCTGGATCGACCGCGGCCAGATCGCCCCGATCGACCCCAACCACCTGATGTTCAGCATCTGGGCCGCGACCCAGACCTACGCCGACTTCGACTGGCAGATCTCTGCGGTCACCGGCAAGGACAAGCTGGACGAGGCGGATTATGAAGCGGCGGCGCAAACGATTATCCGGTTGGTGTTGAAGGGGTGTGAGCCGGATCAGTAAGACCGCGCTGACGCCATCGCGAGCAGGCTCACTCCTACAGGGGAATGCATTCCAAATGTAGGAGTGAGCCTGCTCCCGATTGAAGCGACACGGTTTCGGCTCAAACCCAAATCGCATCCCACAGCGGATAGTCTCCAAGCCTCTCCACCAGTCCAGCCCGCAATGGGTTGGCGACGACATACCTTGCCATCTTCACTAAATCCTCCTCCCGCCGCAGTGCCCGGTCATGAAACCCTCTTTGCCAGAGGCCAACATTTCTACCGGTAGCCTGATTCACCGCTTTGGTACTTAGCGACTTGGTCTTTTGCATCAGTTCGCTCAAAGACCCGCTCTGCAATTCGATTAACCAATGAAAATGATCTGGCATTACCACCCACGCCAGTGAGTTCGCCAAGCCGAGATCTTGTGCACGCCGAAATTGATGAACCACCAATCGGCCCAAAGCAAAATCGGCAAAGATCGGTTTGCGATCAAGAGTGTTGGTCGTCAGTAGGTAGATTCGATTGGGCTCGGCATAGCGACCGGCTCGCAATCGGTGTGCAGCGGGTAGATCAGGCATTCCTTTGCCTCCCATGATCAGCTCATGAGAAGACTAGTTCTGCGTGCTCAAGTTGATGGGACAGACTCTTGGCTGGATGTTTCTGGGAGAGAGCTATCGCGAGCAGGCTCACTCCTACAGGGGTTTGTGGTGTTCAGACATTTTGTGTCCAACCAGGATCCCTTGTAGGAGTGAGCCTGCTCGCGATAGCGGTTAATCAATCAACGCAGATTCAAGCAGCCACCCCCGCATCCGCCCTCAAATCCAGCGCCTCTACCGCTTTGATCGCCACCTGCTCATCAATATCCGACAGATCGCCGCTAATCCCAATCGCCCCCAGCACATTCCCCGCCTGATCACGGATCAACACCCCGCCCGGGGCCGGGACGACGCTGCCCTGGCCCATGCTGTTGAGTGCGGCGATGAAGGCCGGGCGTTGTTGGGCGTCCAGCGCCAGCAGGCGTGAGCCCTTGCCCAGGGCGATGGCGCCCCAGGCTTTGCCGATGGCGATGTTCGGGCGCAGCAGGCTGGCGCCGTCTTCGCGTTGCAGGGTGATCAGGTGGCCGCCGGTATCGAGTACCGCGATGGTCAGCGGCGCGGCGTTGATCCCGCGCCCGGTGCTGATGGCTTCGTTGACCAGGTTGACTGCGACTTTCAAGGTTAAAGCGCTCATGGTGCCGTCCTCATTTTGTTATTGGGAAAGTCGTGGGGCTGCGCTTAAGTGACGCAGCCCGATGCCACAAATAGAACACAATGAATTATTTTTTTGTATACAATAATTATCGAAAAGCGCCACATGCGACGAAAAGCCACAGCAGAACCGGGCTTACGACGAATGAAACAGGCGCTTGAGAAAATGGATTGACCTGCGCCGTCCGCCGTGAATACACTCTGCGCAAAGCCACTTGTATACAATTACAAAACGTAAAGAGGCACAAAACCATGAGCAAAATGAGAGCAATCGAAGCCGCCGTTCTGGTGATGCGCCGTGAAGGGGTTGATACCGCTTTTGGCATTCCGGGTGCTGCGATCAACCCGCTGTACTCCGCCCTGCAGAAAGTCGGTGGCATCGATCACGTCCTCGCTCGCCACGTCGAAGGCGCGTCACACATGGCCGAGGGTTACACCCGCACCAAGGCCGGCAACATCGGCGTGTGCATCGGTACATCCGGCCCTGCCGGTACCGACATGGTCACCGGGCTCTACAGCGCCTCGGCCGACTCGATTCCGATCCTCTGCATCACCGGCCAGGCACCCCGCGCCCGTATGCACAAGGAAGACTTCCAGGCGGTCGATATCACCAGCATCGTCAAGCCTGTCACCAAGTGGGCGACCACGGTTCTGGAGCCGGGCCAAGTGCCTTACGCGTTCCAGAAAGCCTTCTACGAAATGCGCTCCGGTCGTCCAGGCCCGGTGCTGATCGACCTGCCGTTCGACGTGCAGATGGCTGAAATCGAATTCGACATCGACGCCTACCAGCCATTGCCGCTGGCCAAGCCAACCGCGACCCGCATTCAGGTCGAGAAGGCTCTGGCCCTGCTTGATCAGGCCGAGCGTCCATTGCTGGTGGCCGGCGGCGGCATCATCAACGCCGACGCCAGCGATCTGCTGGTGGAGTTCGCCGAGCTGACCGGTATTCCGGTGATCCCGACCCTGATGGGCTGGGGCACCATTCCTGACGATCACCCGCTGATGGTCGGCATGGTTGGTCTGCAGACGTCGCACCGTTACGGCAACGCCACGCTGCTCAAATCCGATGTGGTGCTGGGCATCGGTAACCGCTGGGCCAACCGTCACACCGGTTCGGTCGACGTCTACACCGAAGGCCGCAAGTTCATTCACGTTGACATCGAAGGCACGCAGATCGGCCGCGTGTTCACTCCGGATCTGGGCATCGTCTCCGACGCCGCTGCCGCGCTGACCGTGTTCATCGAAGTCGCCCGTGAATGGCAAGCCGCCGGCAAGCTGAAAAACCGTAGCGCCTGGCTGCAGGATTGCCAGCAGCGCAAGGCCAGCCTGCACCGCAAGACTCACTTCGACAACGTGCCGGTCAAGCCGCAGCGCGTTTACGAAGAGATGAACCAGGTGTTCGGCAAAGACACCTGCTACGTCAGCACCATTGGTCTGTCGCAGATTGCCGGCGCGCAGTTCCTGCACGTCTACAAGCCGCGTCACTGGATCAACTGTGGCCAGGCCGGCCCGTTGGGCTGGACCATTCCGGCGGCGCTGGGCGTGGTCAAGGCCGATCCGAGCCGGAAAGTCGTGGCCCTGTCGGGGGACTATGACTTCCAGTTCATGATCGAGGAGCTGGCGGTCGGCGCTCAGTTCAAACTGCCTTACATCCACGTCGTGGTGAACAACTCGTACCTGGGGCTGATCCGTCAGGCCCAGCGCGGGTTCGAAATGGACTACTGCGTGCAGCTGTCCTTCGATAACCTGAACGCGCCGGAACTCAACGGTTACGGTGTCGACCACATCGCAGTCGCCGAAGGCCTCGGCTGTAAAGCCCTGCGGGTGTTCGAACCATCGGAAATCGCCCCTGCCCTGCGCAAGGCCGAACAGATGATCGAAGAGTTCAAGGTACCGGTGATTGTCGAGATCATCCTGGAGCGTGTGACCAACATCTCCATGGGGACCGAGATCAACGCCGTCAATGAATTCGAAGACCTGGCACTGGTCGGCAACGACGCGCCAACGGCGATTTCGTTGCTCGACTGAACGTAACTGGCTCCCTCTCCCTCCGGGAGAGGGCTGGGGTGAGGGAGCGATTTTGTGTCGTTCGGGGAATTTGGGGCCAACCCTGACTCCCCCCTCACCCTAACCCTCTCCCCCCTGGAGAGGGGACTGATTGGGTTTAGTCTGACCACCCGCGTCAAAACCGTTTTAGGAGACCACCATGCCGCGTTTCGCAGCCAACCTGTCCATGCTGTTCACCGAACAGGATTTCCTTGCCCGTTTCGACGCCGCCGCCAAGGCCGGTTTCAGTGGCGTGGAATACCTGTTCCCGTACGACTTCAGCTCTGCGGAAATCAAGGCCAGGCTCGATGCCAACGGTCTGACCCAAGTGCTGTTCAACCTGCCGGCCGGCGACTGGGCCAAGGGCGAGCGCGGTATCGCGTGTCTGCCGGATCGCGTTGAAGAGTTCCGCGCCGGGGTCGATCTGGCGATTGCCTACGCGCAAGTGCTGGGCAACACCCAGGTCAACTGCCTGGCCGGTATCCGTCCGCAAGGCATTGATGACGCAACCGTCGAGAAGACCTTCGTCGCCAACCTCAAGTACGCGGCCGACAAGCTGCAGGCGGCGGGTATCAAACTGGTGATGGAAGCGATCAACACCCGCGACATCCCGGGTTTCTACCTGAACAACACGGCGCAAGCCCTGTCGATTCGCGAGCAGGTCGGCAGCGCCAATCTGTTCCTGCAATACGACATCTATCACATGCAAATCATGGAAGGCGATCTGGCCCGCACCCTGCAATCGCACCTGGGCGAGATCAACCACGTGCAGCTCGCGGACAACCCGGGGCGCAACGAGCCGGGCACCGGTGAGATCAACTACCGCTTCCTGTTCGAACACCTGGATCGCATTGGTTATCAGGGTTGGGTGGGTTGCGAGTACAAGCCGCTGACCACCACTGAAGCAGGCCTCGGCTGGCTGAAAACCCACAACGCCATTTAAGAACACTGCAAACCCTTGTGGGAGCGGGCTTGCTCGCGAATGCGGTGGTTCAGTCAACACGGATATTGAATGTTCCACCGCATTCGCGAGCAAGCCCGCTCCCACCCAAAGCAACACCCCCTATTTCGCTTGAGCAAGACAAAAACAAGAGGATTTTCTCATGGCTAAAATCGGATTTATCGGCACCGGCATCATGGGCCACCCAATGGCTTCGAACCTGCAGAAAGCCGGTCACAGCCTGTTCCTGTCGGCGCACCACGACGCCGCTCCGGCCGATCTGGTCGCCGCTGGCGCCGTCGCCCTGGCCAACCCGCGCGAAGTGGCGCAGGAAGCCGAATTCATCATCGTCATGGTCCCGGACACCCCGCAGGTCGACGACGTGCTGTTCCGCGCCGACGGCGTTGCTGCCGGCATCGGCAAAGGCAAAGTGGTGATCGACATGAGCTCGATCTCGCCGACCGCCACCAAGGCTTTCGCCAAGAAGATCAACGAGAAAGGCGCGCAATACCTCGACGCCCCGGTATCCGGTGGTGAAGTCGGCGCCAAGGCTGCGACCCTGAGCATCATGGTCGGTGGCGACGCCGATGCCTTCGAACGCGCCCTGCCGCTGTTCCAGGCCATGGGCAAGAACATCACTCTGGTCGGTGGCAATGGCGACGGTCAGACCGCCAAAGTGGCGAACCAGATCATCGTCGCGCTGAACATCCAGGCCGTGGCTGAAGCGCTGCTGTTCGCCTCGAAAAACGGCGCTGATCCAGCCAAGGTGCGTGAAGCGCTGATGGGCGGTTTCGCTTCGTCGAAGATCCTCGAAGTGCACGGCGAGCGCATGATCAAAGGCACCTTCGATCCGGGCTTCCGCATCAGCCTGCACCAGAAGGACCTGAACCTGGCCCTGCAAGGCGCCAAGGAGCTGAACATCAACCTGCCGAATACCGCCAACGCCCAGCAAGTGTTCAGCACCTGCGCGGCCATCGGTGGCAGCAACTGGGACCACTCGGCGCTGATCAAGGGTCTGGAACACATGGCCAACTTCTCGATTCGCGACAAAAAATAAAGCCACTGCCCCACCGCTTGAACCTGTGGGAGCGAGCTTGCTCGCGAAGAGGGAGTATCAGTCGACATGGATATTGACTGATCCATCGCTTTCGCGAGCAAGCTCGCTCCCACAGGGATCTCTACCGCCCTTTCGAATAACAAGAATTCCGGGAGCCCGCCATGTCGGTCGATCCGCAACAACTGCTGCGCGAGCTGTTTGCCACAGCCATCGACGCGGCCCATCCGAACCAAGTCCTCGAAGCCCATCTGCCTGCCGATCGCACGGGTCGGGTGATCGTCATCGGTGCCGGCAAAGCCGCAGCTGCCATGGCGCAGGTGGTCGAGCGCTGCTGGCAGGGTGAAGTATCCGGTCTGGTGGTGACCCGTTACGGTCACGGCGCTCCGTGCGAAAAAATCGAAGTGGTCGAAGCCGCGCATCCGGTACCGGACGCTGCCGGTCTGGCCGTGGCCAAACGCGTGCTGGAACTGGTCAGCAATCTGACTGAAGACGACCGCGTGATCTTCCTGCTCTCCGGCGGCGGTTCTGCCCTGCTCGCGCTGCCAGCCGAAGGCATCACCCTGGCCGACAAGCAGTCGATCAACAAAGCCCTGCTCAAATCCGGCGCGACCATCGGCGAGATGAACTGCGTGCGCAAGCACCTCTCGGCGATCAAGGGCGGCCGCCTCGGCAAGGCTTGCTGGCCTGCCACCGTCTACACCTACGCAATTTCCGATGTACCGGGCGACCTCGCCACGGTGATCGCTTCCGGCCCGACCGTGGCCGACCCGAGCACTTCGGCCGAAGCGCTGGCGATCCTCAAGCGCTACAACATTGAAGTCCCGGCGACGGTGCGCAACTGGCTGCAAAGCCCGGAATCGGAAACGGTCAAACCCGGTGATCCGAGCCTCGCTCGCAGCCATTTCCAGTTGATCGCCCGCCCGCAGCAATCGCTGGATGCAGCGGCAGTGAAATGCCGCCAGGCCGGTTTCAGCACGCTGATCCTTGGCGACCTCGAAGGTGAATCCCGCGAAGTGGCGAAGGTCCACGCCGGCATCGCCCGGCAGATCATCAATCACGGGCAGCCACTGGCAGCGCCGTGCGTGATTCTGTCCGGCGGCGAAACTACCGTGACCGTGCGCGGCAATGGCCGTGGCGGACGCAACGCCGAATTTCTCCTGAGCCTGACCGACAGCCTCAAGGGCCAGCCCGGCGTTTATGCGCTGGCCGGTGACACCGACGGCATCGACGGCTCGGAAGACAACGCCGGCGCGATCATGACCCCGGACAGCTACGCCCGCGCCGCCGCTCTGGGCCTGAGCGCCAGCGACGAGCTGGATAACAACAACGGTTACGGCTACTTCGAGGCGCTCGATGCGCTGATCGTCACCGAGCCGACCCGCACCAACGTCAACGACTTCCGCGCCATCCTGATCCTTGAGAACTGCAAATCATGACGCCTGATAAAAAGGTCAAAATCCTCGCCACCCTCGGGCCTGCCGTCGATGGCATCGAAGATATCCGTGAACTGGTCGAGGCCGGGGTCAACATCTTCCGCCTGAACTTCAGCCACGGCGATCACGCCGACCACGCCAAGCGTTATCAGTGGATCCGCGAAGTCGAGCGCCAGCTCAACTACCCGCTGGGCATCCTGATGGACCTGCAAGGGCCGAAACTGCGCGTCGGCAAGTTCGCCGACGGCAAGGTGCAGCTGCATCGCGGTCAGGCGTTCCGCCTCGATCTGGACGCGACACCCGGCGATGAACGCCGAGTGAACCTGCCGCATCCGGAGATCATCGCCGCGCTCGAAGCAGGCATGGATCTGCTGCTGGATGACGGCAAACTGCGCCTGCGCGTGGTCAGCAAATACTCCGACGCGATCGACACCACCGTGCTCAACGGCGGCGAACTGTCCGACCGCAAAGGGGTGAACGTGCCGCAAGCGGTACTTGAACTGAGCCCGCTGACCGCCAAGGATCGCCGCGACCTGAGCTTCGGCCTGGAACTGGGCGTGGACTGGGTGGCGCTGTCGTTCGTGCAGCGTCCGCAAGACATCCTCGAAGCACGCGAACTGATCGGCGACAAAGCGTTCCTGATGGCGAAAATCGAGAAGCCGTCGGCGGTTGAACAACTGCGCGAAATCGCCGAGCTGAGCGACGCGATCATGGTCGCTCGCGGCGATCTCGGTGTCGAAGTGCCGGCGGAAAGCGTGCCGCAGATCCAGAAAAACATCATCACAACCTGCCGTGAACTCGGCAAACCGGTGGTGGTGGCGACGCAGATGCTCGAATCGATGCGCTTCTCCCCGGCACCGACCCGTGCTGAAGTCACTGACGTGGCCAACGCTGTGGCTGAAGGCGCGGATGCAGTGATGCTCTCGGCCGAAACCGCGTCCGGCGAATACCCGCTGGAAGCGGTGCAGATGATGAGCAAGATCATTCGTCAGGTTGAGAACGGTCCGGACTATCAGACTCAACTCGACGTCAGCCGACCGAAAGCCGAGGCGACGGTGTCCGATGCGATCAGTTGCGCGATCCGCCGCATCAGCAACGTGCTGCCGGTGGCGGTGCTGGTCAACTACAGCGAATCGGGCGCCTCGACATTACGTGCGGCGCGGGAGCGGCCGAAAGCGCCGATCCTCAACCTGACGCCGAACCTGCAGACCGCGCGGCGTTTGAGCGTGGCGTGGGGCATTCACTCGGTGGTCAACGATCGCCTGCGTCAGGTCGATGAAGTGTGTTCGACCGCGCTGGAAATCGCCCAGGCGCAAGGCATGGCCGAGCGTGGCGATACGTTGCTGATCACTGCCGGGGTGCCGTTCGGGCAGCCGGGATCGACTAACTCACTGCGGATCGAAACATTGATCTGACGATTGCGACTGAACCCTGTGGTGAGGGGATTCATCCCCGATTGACTGCGCAGCAGTCACCGCTTTCAAGAGAGTGACGGTTTTCACAGAAAAACCGCACTCCCCGATTGGGGGCCGCTTCGCAGCCCATCGGGGATAAATCCCCTCACCACAGGTAAGCAAGACCTTTTGATTTTCCAACTGCCCAGATTTTTTCAACATGCCTGCCAATCATTTCAACACCCACTGCCCCGACTGGGCCGAGGCTTTGCTCAACGGTTTCAGTCAGATATTCCTTCAGCGCCACCCGCTATGCGGCCTGTTGTGCCTGCTGGCGATCCTGCTCACTGCGCCGGTGCTGTTTGCCGGCGCGCTGCTCGGGGCGGTCGCTGGATTGCTCACTGCACAGCGACGTAACTATGCCAAGGCTGATCGTCAGGCCGGTTTGTTCAGCTACAACGGCGTGCTGCTCGGCTTGTTACTGAGTCTGTATTTCCCCTGGTCACCGCTGCTGCCGCCGCTGATTCTGGCGGCTGGCGGCGTCAGTGCGATGCTCACTCAGCAATGGCTCAAACACGTTTACCGCAGTCGATCGATACCGGCCTACACCTCGCCATTCGTGGCCATCGGCTGGATCCTGCTGCTGTTCGCCGAGCCATCCGCGCCGACGGCGCACATCGAGATGAACACGCTGAACCTGCTCGCCGCAGGACTGCGTGGATTGGGTCAGGTGATGTTCCTCGAGCATCCGCTGGCCGGCGCATTGATCGGCATCGGCTTGTTGATCGCTGATCGCCGCGCCTTTTGCTGGGCATTGTTCGCGTCAGCCATCGGCCTTGCGTCCAGTCTGTTGCACCACGAAACCGGCGCGGCATTGCTGGGACTGGGCAGTTACAACGCGGTGCTCGCCGCCCTCGCCTTCAGTGCGCAGCGCCAGCAACCGTGGCTGCCGCTGCTGGGCATCGTCCTTGCGCTGCTGGTCACCCCGCTGTTCGCCGCTCTCGGTCTGGCGATGCTGACCGCGCCGTTCATCCTCGCCGGCTGGCTGATCCGCGCCGGGATCCAGATGCTCGGTAAAGCGGCCGTCGACGCCACGCCTTGCGCACAGGGGGACAATCAACCTAGGCTGCGCTGATCTTCAATTCAGGCGTTATCCATGGACAGCAGCAACAGTTGGCGCGAACGGCTTTACGTGATGATTTTCCAGAGCGACACCCTCGCCGGGCGGCGCTTCGACGGCACCTTGCTGTTGATCATCCTTGCCAGCCTGGTGGTGGTGATGCTCGACAGCATCGACAGCATTCACCAGAACTACGCCGATGTGCTGGCCTACATCGAGTGGGGTTTCACCGTCATTTTTCTCGGTGAATACATCCTGCGCCTGTATTGCTCACCGAAACCGTTGCGCTACGCCTTCAGTTTCTACGGACTGGTGGATCTGCTGGCGATCGTGCCGGGGATCCTCGCGCTGTATTACAGCGATGCGCAGTACCTGCTGATCATCCGCATCATTCGGATGCTGCGGATCTTCCGCGTGCTCAAGCTCAGCCCGTACCTCAAGCAAGCCAACTATCTGATGTCGGCGCTGCGCGGCAGCAAGCAGAAGATCGTGGTGTTTCTGGTCAGCGTCTGCACCCTGGTGACGGTGTTCGGCACCCTGATGTACGTGATCGAAGGCCCGGAACATGGCTTCACCAGCATCCCCAAAGGCATCTATTGGGCTATCGTGACGTTGACCACCGTCGGCTTCGGCGACATCGTGCCGAAGACCCCGCTGGGTCAGGTAATTTCTTCGCTGGTGATGATCACCGGTTACTCGATCATCGCCGTGCCCACCGGGATTTTCACTGCAGAACTGGCCAACGCCATGCGCGGCGAACAGCTGCAACATGACTGCCCGGTGTGCAAGAAAAACAGCCATGAACAGAACGCAGCGTTTTGCTCGCGGTGCGGCAGTCAGCTGTTTAAGAAAGTGGAATAAGCACAGAGCTTTTTAATCTTTAAATGACTATGCCAGCCCGGCTATAGTCGCTGGCAAAACGGTATCACCCCCGACCGTTATCACCGACACAACAAGGAATGCGCAGTGAAAAAACTCTTTGGCGCCTCACTTCTCGCCGCCGGTCTTGCCTTTGGCAGCGTGGCTCAAGCCGCACCGACCCTGCTCAACGTCTCGTATGACGTGATGCGCGATTTCTACAAGGATTACAACACTGCGTTCCAGAAACACTGGCAGGCCGAGCACAACGAAAACATCACCGTGCAAATGTCCTTCGGCGGTTCGAGCAAGCAGGCGCGTTCGGTGATCGACGGCCTGCCGGCTGACGTCATCACCATGAACATGGCGACCGACATCAACGCCCTCGCCGACAACGGCAAACTGGTGCCGGAAAACTGGGTCAGCCGCCTGCCGAACAACAGCGCACCGTTCACCTCGGCCACCGTGTTCATCGTCCGCAAAGGCAACCCGAAAGCCCTAAAAGACTGGCCGGACCTGCTCAAGGACGGCGTGCAAGTGATCGTGCCGAACCCGAAAACTTCGGGCAACGGCCGCTACACCTACCTCTCGGCCTGGGGCTACGTGCTGAAAAATGGCGGTGACGAGAACAAGGCCAAGGACTTCGTCGGCAAACTGTTCAAGCAAGCGCCAGTGCTCGATACCGGTGGCCGCGCCGCGACCACCACGTTCATGACCAACCAGATCGGCGACGTGCTGGTCACCTTCGAGAACGAAGCCGAGATGATCGCTCGCGAGTTCGGTCGCGATCAGTTCGAGGTGATCTACCCAAGCGTCTCCGCCGAGGCCGAACCACCGGTGTCGGTGGTCGACAAAGTGGTCGACAAAAAAGGCACCCGCGCCGCCGCCGATGAATACCTGAAATATCTGTGGTCGCCGGAAGGTCAGGAAATCGCCGCCGCCAACTACCTGCGTCCACGGGACCCGGCAGTGCTGGCGAAGTACACCGACCGTTTCCCGAAAGTCGATTTCCTGTCGGTGGAGAAAACCTTCGGCGACTGGCGTTCGGTGCAGAAGACCCACTTCAATGATGGCGGGATCTTTGATCAGATCTACAGCCAGTAAGATTTGGCGGACATGAAAAAGGCGACCCTCGGTGGTCGCCTTTTTCATGGCAGTTTTACCCTCACCCCAGCCCTCTCCCGGAGGGAGAGGGAGCCAACCGAGGTGTCTGGCGAGTTACATC
>NZ_JAFGZB010000015.1:0-109012 GCF_017947305.1 Pseudomonas sp. MWU347 | reverse complement strand
GTCTTTCAGGTCGATGTACAACTCGATACAACTCCGTAGGCTCCCTCTCCCTCCGGGAGAGGGCTGGGGTGAGGGTCCTCGTCTACAGTGAGATTTCCAGCCACTTCACAAGGATCGTGAAGCATGCAAAATCGCCTCACTCTCGCTCAGTTCGCCCGCCAGTTACGCAGCAGCCAAACCGATTGCGAACAATTACTCTGGCAAAAACTTCGTTCACGCCAAGTCGCCAATCTGAAATTCCGCAGGCAGTTTCCATGTCCGCCCTATGTCCTGGATTTTTACTGCGTAGAGCTGAAACTGGCGATTGAGCTGGATGGGGGTCAACACTATGAAATAACGGGCTTGATCCACGATCAACGTCGGACGCTTTTCCTGGAACGTCAGGGCATTGAAGTTGTGCGATTCAGTAATCTCGAAGTAATGCAGCAGATGGATGATGTACTGGAGCAAATCACAAGAATTGCCGCGAATCGAAAAACACCCTCACCCTCCAAGCGGTCCGACATTTCGGGAGGGCCGGGGTGAGGATTGTTTTTGATCTTCAAACTGGCTGCAGTTTCTGCTCGAAAACCGCTACCCCATTCAAATCCCGCAACACCACACTCATCTCCCCGCTCTGCCCTTCGATGTTCACCTCGCCAAAGAACTGAAAGCCGGCAAACGGTGAAGCGTTCTGCGTGGGTGGGGCCTTCTGGAACACCACTTCCGGGCCGAAGGTCTTGTCCAGCGGATTAGGACCGAAACTCCCGGCATTCAGCGGCCCGGCGACAAATTCCCAGAACGGTTCAAAATCCTGAAACGCCGCGCGATTCGGGTGGTAGTGATGCGCCGCGCAGTAATGCACGTCGGCAGTCAGGAACACGAAATTGCGCACCTGCTGCGCCCGCAGAAAACCGAGCAACTCGGCGACTTCCAGCTCACGCCCCTGCGCCGGGCCGGGATCACCGTTGGCCACCGCCTCCCAGCGCGCCACGCCCGGGCTGACTTCACCGTCGGGCACGCCGAGGCCGATCGGCATGTCGGCGGCGATCACCTTCCACTGCGCCTTGGAGTGCTTCAAGCCACGCTTGAGCCAGTCCAGTTGCTCGCGCCCCAAAAACGGTTTGGCCGCGCCGAGGTTGTCGTCGTTGGCCCCGCGATAACTGCGCATGTCGAGCACGAACACATCGAGCATCGGCCCGTAGCTGAGCTTGCGATAAATCCGTCCGCCGCCGTCTGCCGCCTGCAAACGCATCGGCGAATATTCCAGCCAGGCCTTGCGCGCGCGGCCGACCAGGGTGTGGATATCTTTTTCCTGATAACGCTCGTCGAGCTGCTTGCCCGGCGACCAGTTGTTGACCACTTCGTGGTCGTCCCACTGCCAGATCTGCGGGACTTCGGCGTTGAAACGGCGGATGTTTTCGTCCATCAGGTTGTAGCGATAATTGCCGCGATAATCGTCAAGGGTCTGCGCGACTTTGCTCTTGGCCTCGGTGGTGAGGTTGCGCCAGATACGTCCACCTTCGGTGGTCAGTTGTGCCGGCACCGGGCCGTCGGCGTAGATGGTGTCGCCGCTGTGGATAAAGAAGTCCGGCAGGCGCAGGCGCATGGATTCGTAGATGCGCATGCCGCCGATGTCCGGGTTGATGCCGAAGCCCTGGCCGACGGTGTCGCCACTCCAGACGAAACGGATATTGCGCCGCGCCTTCGGAGCGCTGCGCAAATGGCCGAGCCACGGCTCGCTGGCGACGCCGGATTGTGCGTCCTTGAAATACACCCGGTAGAAAATCGCCTGATCAGGGGGCAGCCCGGTGAGTTCGACGCGGGCGGTGAAGTCGGTGCGCGCATCGGCCAGTGCCGAGACTACACGGCGCGGGTGGCGAAACTGGCTACGGGTGTCCCACTCGACCACCATCCGTGCCGGGCGATCGCTGCGGCTCCAGATCATCGCGCGGTCGCCTTGCAAGTCGCCGGACTGCACGCCGTCGGTGAGTTGCGGCCGATCCTTGACCGACGCGATGACCGCCGGCGCCAGCCCCGGCATCAGCAGCCCGGCACCGACCACCTGCATGACCCGCCGACGCCCCGGATTGAAATCGCTCATGCGTGTTCTCCCTGAAAAAAGGAAAACTTAAGCACGCTCACATGACCCGGAAATGACACCAGACACACCACACAACCCATGTGGGAGCGAGCTTGCTCGCGAATGCGTCCTATCAGTCGAAATCTTATTCGCTGACACACCGCTTTCGCGAGCAAGCTCGCTCCCACAGGGTTCTGTGGAGCCAGTTAAGCCTTCGCCGGTTCCAGCGCCAACTCAACGGCTTCCGGACGCTTGACCGTCGCATAGACAACGGCCGTCAACAGACTTCCCGCGACAATCGCCAGCAGATACAGCAACGCATGATTGATCGCATTCGGGATCGCCAGCACAAACAAGCCACCGTGCGGCGCCATCAGTTTGCAGCCGAAGTACATCGACAACGCGCCAGTCAACGCACCACCGGCGATGCTCGCCGGAATCACCCGCAGCGGGTCTTTGGCGGCAAACGGAATCGCCCCTTCGGAGATGAAGCACAGCCCCAGCACCAGCGCCGCTTTACCGGCCTCGCGCTCGGTCTGGGCAAACTTGCGGCGAGCAATGAAAGTGGCAATGCCCAGCCCGATTGGCGGCACCATGCCGGCGGCCATGGTCGCGGCCATCGGTGCATAACTCTGCGAAGCCAGCAGCCCCACCGAAAACGCATACGCGGCTTTGTTGATCGGCCCGCCGAGGTCGACGCACATCATGCCGCCGAGCAACACACCGAGCAGAATCGCGTTGGTGGTGCCCATGCTGTCGAGGAAATGCGTGAGCGCCGCAAGCATCCCGGCAACCGGTTTGCCGACCACGTAGATCATCACCAGACCGGTGATCAGGCTGGCGAACAACGGAATGATCAGAATCGGTTTCAGCGCTTCAAGGCTCTGCGGCAACGCCACATAACGACTGATCAACTTGGCCGCATAACCGGCGATGAAACCGGCGACGATCCCGCCGATGAACCCGGCGCCCAGCGTACTGGCGAGCAAGCCACCAATCATCCCCGGCGCCAGGCCCGGACGGTCGGCTATCGAGTAAGCGATGTAACCGGCGAGCAGCGGCACCATCAGCTTGAACGCGGTTTCGCCGCCGATCTGCATCAGCGCTGCCGCCAGCGTGCCCTCTTCCTTGAACGCGGTGATGCCGAAGACGAACGACAAGGCGATCATCAGACCACCGGCCACCACCATCGGCAGCATGAACGAAACACCGGTCAGCAGGTGTTTGTAAACGCCGGTTTTCTCTTGCTTGGCCGGCGCCTTGCCGTCGCTCGCAGCGCTCTCCACCTGAGCTTCGGCGAGGGCTTTTTTCAGCGTCGCTTCGGATTGCTTGAGGGCAATGCCGGTGCCGCAACGGTAGATTTTCTTGCCGGCAAAACGCTCGGTGGCGACTTCGATGTCGGCCGCCAGCAACACCACGTCAGCCTCGGCAATCGCCGTTGCGCTGAGCGGGGTTTTCGCGCCGACCGAGCCTTGGGTTTCGACGTGCAGTTCATAGCCCAGACGCTTGGCCGTCTGCTGCAACGCCTCGGCCGCCATGAAGGTGTGGGCAACACCCGTCGGGCACGCAGTGATGGCGACGATGCGTGGCGCACGTGGCGCAGCGGCAACCGGGACGGCTTCGCTGGCGAGGTAAACTTCGGCCTCTTGCGCACCACGGCGCAGCACCGCTTCGACATCCTGCAGCGCTTGCGCCGGGGCGATGCGGAACACGCGCTTGCCGACGAAACGGCGCATGTCGACATCACCGGTGGCGACCAGCAACACCCACTCCGCCGCTTCAATGGTGGCAGCCGACAATTCGCGCTCCGGGTGCGCCGCATCGACCACTTCAACGCTGGTGCTCCAGCCCTGACGCTGGGCCGCTGCATCGAGCAGGCGGGCGCACAGCACACTGGTGACCATGCCGTTCGGGCAGGCCGTGACAATGGCTAATTTCATGACAAACCCTCTTATTGTTCTGTCAGGGGACGCACGCGTACGCCCTGTTCGAGCTGCGCCAGTTGCGCCGCATCGTTGATGCCGAAACCGATCTGCGTCACCGCCATCGCGGCAATCGCCGTGGCCGTGCGCAGGGTCTGCTCGGGCGTATCGGCACTGAGCAGACCGTGGAGCATGCCGGCCAGCAACGAGTCACCGGCACCCACTGTGCTGGCGACCGTAACCTTGGGCGGCGTGGCATGCAGCGCCGAGCCGACGCTGAACCAGTTCACACCGTCGGCACCGTGGGAGATCACTACGTGCTCGATACCCTTGGTGTGCAGGCACGCCGCAGCCTGAGCTTCGGCGGCGTGCGAAACCACATCGCAATCGAGCGCATCGGCGAGCTCTTCGGTGTTCGGCTTGATCAGCCACGGGCGCGCTTCAATCGCCGCACGCAAGGCTTCACCGCTGCTGTCGAGGGCGACTTTCAGACCGAGGCCGTTCAGGCGTTCGATCAGCTCGCGCAACCACTGCGCGGTGACGCCACGCGGCAGACTGCCGGCGACCACCACCGCGTCATGCCCCGGGGCGATCTGCAGCAGACGCTCGAGCAACGCCTGCTGCGCCGCCGCGTCGACCACCGGTCCCGGGCCGTTGATGTCGGTGATGCGCCCGTCGTGCTCGGCGACCTTGATGTTGCTGCGCGTCTCCCCCGGCACACGGATGAACGCGTCAACAAAACCGCGCTTGGCGAACAGGGTTTCGAAGGCTTGCAGATTGTCTTCGCCGAGAAAGCCGCTGACCGTCAGTTGATGCCCGAGGTCTGCGAGTACCTGGGCGACGTTCACGCCCTTGCCGGCGGCATGGGTGTGCATCTCGTCGCTGCGGTTGACCTGACCGGCCTCCAGGCGTGGCAGCTCAACCGTGAGGTCCAGCGCCGGGTTGAGGGTCAGGGTGAGAATCTTGGCCATTACAGGGCCTCCACTAATGCACGCACTTCGTTCGCGCTGCCCACGGTGAGGGCTTGTTGAGCAAGGGTTTGCGCCTGGGTCAGGCTGAGTTCGCGGATGCGCGCCTTGACCTCGGCGATGCTGCGCCCGGACACGCTCAGCTCATCGACACCGAGGCCGACCAGCACCGGCACCGCCAGCGGATCCGCCGCCAGCTCGCCGCACACGCCGACCCATTTGCCATGGGTATGCGCGGCGCGCACGGTGATGTCGATCAGTTGCAGCACCGCCGGGTGCAGGCCGTCAGCCTGGGCCGAAAGCGTCGGATGACCACGGTCGATGGCCAGGGTGTATTGCGTCAGGTCGTTGGTACCGACGCTGAAGAAGTCGACTTCCTTGGCCAATACCGGCGCCAGCAATGCAGCGGACGGTACTTCGATCATGATCCCCAGTTGCAAGTCCGCGACCGGGATTTCCAGGCGCAGACGCTCGGTCATGTCGCGGGCCTGACGCCACTCTTCAACGCTGCCGACCATCGGGAACATGATCCGCAGCGGACGGTTGTCCGCCGAACGCAGCAAGGCGCGTAGCTGCGCTTCCATGACCTGCGGACGCTGCAAGGTCAGGCGAATGCCGCGCACGCCGAGGAACGGGTTTTCCTCCTTGGTGATCGGCCAATACGGCAGCGGTTTGTCGCCGCCGACATCAAGGGTGCGCACCACCAATGGCCGCCCGGCGAGGCCATCGAGAACGCGACGGTATTCGGCCTCTTGAGTGGCTTCGTCTGGCGCTTGCGGGTGAGCCATGAAAATCAGTTCGGTGCGTAGCAGGCCGATGCCCTCGGCACCCTGCTCCACTGCGGCGGTGACACCGGCGCTTTCACCGATGTTGGCGAACACTTCCACGGCGTGACCGTCAGTGGTGTGCGCCGGTTGATGGCGTTGTTCGGCGGCAGCCTTGAGGCGCTGCTCGCGGGTGTCGCGTTCTTCGGCGGCGCGTTGCAGGGTCGCGGCATCGGCGTCGACGTGCAGGCGACCGCGCTGGCCGTCGAGCAGCAACGGCGTGCCCGGTTCCAGCAGCAACACCGCAGCGCCAGCTCCGACCAGCGCAGGAATCCCGAGAGCACGGGCGACGATTGCACTGTGCGCGGTGGCGCCGCCGCGCGCGGTGAGAATCCCCGCTACCCGCGCCGGATCGAGCCGCGCCACGTCGGATGGGCCGACTTCGTCCATCACCAGAATGTATGGCTGCTCCGGCTCGTTCGGCGTCTGCACACCACAGAGTTGCGCCAGCACCCGGCGCCCGATGTCACGCAGGTCCGCCGCCCGCTCGGCGAGCAACGCGTCCTGCAGCGATTCCTGTTGTTTGGCCGCTGCTTCAATCACCGCCATCCACGCCGCTTCGGCGCTTTCGCCTTGCTTGAGACGGGTGTCGACTTCGTCGGTCAGTTCCGGGTCGTCGAGCATTTCCTGGTGGGTGATGAAAATCTCGCGAATCGCCTTGGCCTTGCTGCGTTCGATCAGACCCTGAATGTCACGGCGCACATCGCTCAACGCTTGCTTGAGGCGCTCGCGCTCGATGGCGGCGGACTCGCCGCGCAACGGGTAATCGATAGCCTGTTGCACCTGAATGTGCGCCGGGCCGATGGCGATGCCCGGTGCAGCAGGGATCGCCTGCAACTGCGCGCCGGACGCCGGGGCGATCAGCACTTCGGCGATATCGGCGATGACTTCGCGTTGCTGACTCACGGCCGGCAGCGGTTCGACTTCTTCGCCGAGGCCTTCTTCGATAGCGGCCAGCAATGCAGGCAAGGCGTCAGCAGCGATGCTCGGTTCAGCGATCAACTCCAGCACCTGACCACGACGGGCGCCGAGGCTCAGCAATTTGCTCAGGCTTTTCACCGACACTGCACTGTCCGCGCTGTCGACGATGCGCACGCGGATTTCACCGTCAAAACTCTTCGCCAGTTGCGCAAGAATCTTCGCCGGACGTGCATGCAAACCGTGGGCGTTGGCCAGGGCAATACGTGCGCTCGGCCAGTCGGCGGGCAGTTCGCCGCCGAGCACTTCGAGGACTTTGCGGCTGCTGGTGGCCCGGCCCAATTCATGGCCGCGCCCTTCGATGAGCAGCGCGCACAGACGTTCGAGCAGCGCCTGATGCGCCTCACCCAGACTGGCCAGACAGAACAGACCGCTGAGCGGCTGGCCGAGATAACGCATCGGTTTGTCCGGGGTGACAAACGCCAGGCCCGGGCGCTTCACAGTTTGCTCGCTGTGCAGCCACCACAGGCCATCGCCCAGCGGCAGCGCCTCGACCTGCTGCAACACACCGGCAAAACCGTTGCTCACGCAATCGGCCTGCCGCAGCAGTCGTGCGCCACGCCAGACCAGTTCTTCGAAATCGTCAGCCGACACGCCAAGGCCGATCATCTGCGCATCCAGCGCCAGTTCCTGTGGCGCGCCTTGCAGCAGTTTCAGCAGCGCTTCCGGCGAGCTGGCGCGGCGCAGGGCCTGGCCCAGATCGGTCTCGCCGAGGGCGCGGGTCAGCAGTTGCAGCAGGCGCAGGTGTTCGTCGGATTTGGCGGCGATGCCGATCGCCAGATAAACGATCTGACCATCGCCCCAATCCACGCCCTCGGGAAACTGCATCAGCCGCACGCCGGTGGCGAATACCTGATCGCGGGTCTCGGGCGTACCGTGGGGGATGGCGATACCTTGGCCGAGAAAGGTCGAGCCCTGGGCTTCCCGGGCCTGCAATCCAGCGAGGTAGCCATCGGCGACCAGGCCATCGGCCACCAGGTGATGGGCAAGCAATTGCAGGGCGGCGGGTTTATCCACAGCCGATTGGCCCATGGATATCTGCTCTATAGTGAGCTCGAGCATGCGATCTCCTTTTTGGCACATGGATGCGCCAGGATATTGTTTTGAATGGTCACAGCTTAGGCGCTGGTCAGCCTGCTTTTCAGCGGCAGTTTTGGCGGTTTCACGGCAGAACCGGCCAAAGGCGTCTAAAACGTAGAAAATACGCTTGCTGAAACGTTTAATCTAGATTGATCGGCACGTTACTCGATAATGTCTCATCCTTGAAGTCCAACTTGTCGGATGCGCTGCGACAATAGTCGTCTGCCCGAATCGGGTAGGATTGGCGAAAATGTGGCGGCAAGCTCGAAAAAACAAGGAAATCCCGGGTTGAAACTCAGTGATATCGCGCGGTTGGCCGGAGTGTCCGTGACCACCGCCAGCTACGTCATCAACGGCAAGGCCGAACAGCAACGCATCAGCAACGCCACGGTCGAGCGGGTGCGTGCGGTCGTCGAACAGCACGGCTTCACCCCCAACCCGCAAGCGGCCGGGTTGCGCAGTCGGCACACCCGCACGTTGGGTTTTATTCTGCCGGACCTGGAAAACCCCAGTTACGCGCGGATCGCCAAACTGCTGGAGCAAGGCGCGCGGGCGCGGGGTTATCAGTTACTGATTGCGAGCTCCGACGATGCGCCGGACAGCGAGCGCCAGTTGCTGCAACTGTTCAAGGCGCGCCGTTGCGATGCGCTGATCGTCGCCAGTTGCCTGCCGGCCGGTGACGACAGCTACCGCCAGTTGCAGGCCAAGGGCTTGCCGATCATCGCCATCGACCGGGTCATGGAACCCGAGCACTTCTGCTCGGTGATCAGTGACGACCGCGAAGCCAGCCTGCACCTGACCCAAAGCCTGCTCAACCCGCAGCCGAAACAGATCGTGCTGCTCGGCGCACGTCCGGAGCTGAGCATCAGTCAGGAACGTGCTGCCGGCTTCAAGCAGGCACTGGTCGACTTCAAAGGCGAAGTGCTGATCGAGCACGCCGAGTCCTTCAGCCGTGAATGCGGCAAGCAACTGATGGAAGAACTCCTGCAACGCCTGGGGCATTTGCCGGATGCGCTGGTGACCACGTCCTACGTGCTGTTGCAGGGCGTGTTCGATGCGCTGCATGACTTCCCGCTCAAATCCCGCCCGCTGCGTCTGGGCACCTTCGGTGACACGCAATTGCTCGACTTTCTGCCGCTGCCGGTCAACGCCATGGCCCAGCAGCACCAGTTGATCGCCGACAAGGCGCTGGAACTGGCGCTGGCCGCCGTCGAGCAATCGCAATACAAGCCTGGCGTGCAGGCCATCGCCCGTACCTTCAAGCAGCGTATTCATCGGGACTGAACCGTGGAGCTGATCGACAGCCACACCCACCTCGACTTCCCCGACTTCGACGCCGATCGCTCAGCCTTGCTCGCCGAAAGCCGCGCCCTCGGGGTGCGGCGGATGGTGGTGCTGGGGGTTTATCAGGGCAATTGGCAACGGGTGTGGGAGCTGGTGCAGAGCGATGCCGACCTGTACGCGGCATTTGGTCTGCATCCGGTGTACCTCGATCAGCATCAACCCGAAGATTTAAGCGCACTCGGCGACTGGCTGACCCGGTTACGTGGCCATCGGCAGCTGTGTGCGGTTGGCGAGATCGGTCTGGATTACTTCATCGAGACCCTCGACCGCGAACGCCAGCAGGCGCTGTTCGACGCGCAGCTGCAACTGGCGGCAGATTTCGAACTGCCGGCGCTGATCCACGTGCGCCGCAGCCACGCCGCGGTGATCGCCACGCTCAAGCGCTTCAAGCTCAAGCGCGCGGGCATCATCCACGCGTTCGCCGGCAGCCGCGAAGAAGCACGCGAATACATCAAGCTCGGTTTCAAACTGGGTCTGGGCGGCGCGCCGACCTGGCCGCAGGCGTTGCGCATGCATCGGGTACTGGCGGATCTGCCGCTCGATTCGATCGTGCTGGAAACCGACTCCCCGGACATGGCCCCGGCGATGTTTCCCGGAGTACGCAATACCCCTGCGCACTTGCCGGCGATCTGTGCAGCACTGGCCGAGTTGATGAATGTCAGTGCAGAACGACTGGCCGCCGCCAGCACCGCCAACAGCTGCGAAGTGTTCGGCTGGTAATCAGTCGCCGTGGACCTTGGCCGCTTCGAGAATCAAGGTCATGTGCTGACGTTGACGGACAAAGCGTGCCAGTGCGAAGTAGATAAAAATCACGATCAACGACGCATTCAACTGTTCCGTCACGCTGAGCAGCCCGATCCATTCCATGACCAACGCCACCAGCAGCGCAGTGCACACGGTTACCGACGCGCTGAAGCGCAGCAATCCCAGCGAATCGAGGGACTTGAAGCGTTTGATCTGCACCGGACAGCGCAACTCCAGGGTTTTCTGGCAGTGATTGCAGGTAAACGGTTCATTGATTGCGATGGCATTGAGTTGCCAGGGTTTGAGCACCTGCGTGGTCTGGCAATGAGCACAACGGCCCTGAACTCCCAGGGTTACAACGGACATTCGCGGCCTCCTCAGCGCAACTAACTGATCAGGGATACTGGCTCAATAATGACGAAAAGCCAGCCGCCGGAAGAAAACAGGAATTGGCTTACAAGCGTAAGCATCAATGCATTACAAAATGTTCTGACATTACCGCCCTTGTAGGAGTGAGCCTGCTCGCGATCGCGGTGTATCAGGCAACCATTGAGTTGACTGACACATCGCCATCGCGAGCAGGCTCACTCCTACAGCATTCGCGCTCGATCAGACGCGGAACGCGCTGATCAGCTGTTTCAGTTCCACCACCTGCGCTGACAGTGCCCGGCTGGCGTCCTCCGTCTGGTGCGCCCCCTGGGCCGTGCGCTCGCCAGCACGGTTGATCTCGACGATGTTCTGGTCGATGTCATGGGCCACGGCAGTCTGTTGCTCCACGGCGGCGGCGATCTGCTGGTTCTGATCAACGATCATGCCTACCGCGCCGAGGATGTTTTCCAGCGCCTGCTGGACCTTTTCCGACTGCCCGACCGTGCCGTTGGCCATCTGATGGCTAATGCCCATGGCTTTCACCGCCGCGCCCACGCCGCCATGCAGCTTGCTGATCATCTGCTCGATTTCTTCGGTCGATTGCTGGGTGCGCTTGGCCAACGTACGCACTTCGTCCGCCACCACCGCAAATCCCCGGCCCTGCTCTCCGGCCCGGGCGGCTTCGATGGCGGCGTTGAGCGCCAGCAAGTTGGTCTGCTCGGCAATGCTCTTGATCACTTCCAGCATGCGGCTGATCGACTGGCTGTCGCTGGCCAACTGGTTGATCACCAGCACCGATTGATCGATCTCACTGGCCAGCGCAGCAATGCTGCCCTGCTGCGACTCCACCAGTGTGCGACCGCTGACGGTTTCATCGTTGACGCTGTGCGCGCTGCTGACCGCTGCCGCTGCGCTGCGTGCAACTTCCAGCGAGGTCGCCGACATCTGGTTCATCGCGGTCGCCACTTGCTCGATCTGCGTGCGCTGCCCGGCCACCGCCTGATTGCTTTGCGCCGAGACAGTTTCCACCTGCCCGGCCTG
Organism: Pseudomonas sp. MWU347; assembly: GCF_017947305.1. Classification (NCBI taxonomy): domain Bacteria; kingdom Pseudomonadati; phylum Pseudomonadota; class Gammaproteobacteria; order Pseudomonadales; family Pseudomonadaceae; genus Pseudomonas; species Pseudomonas sp. MWU347. Next base: position 97,680 of record NZ_JAFGZB010000015.1, on the reverse strand, counting down.
GCGCTCGACCTCAGCCACGGTCTGCCCGACTCGCTCGATCAGGTCATGGATTTTCCTCACGGTGCCGTTGAACACCTCACCCAGCTCGCCGAGTTCATCGCGGCTGTTGGCCTTGAAGTTGACCGTCATGTCACCGGCCGCGACCTTGTCCATCATCGCGCCCAGGCGCTTGAGCGTGGTGCGGGTCGAGGCGTAGAACCCGCCGTAGAGATAGAAAATCAGCACGAACACCACCGCCAGCGCCACCGCCTGCAACACCATGTGCGTGCGGTTTTGCGCCAGGCGCTGCTGCAGTTGGGTATCGAGAAATTTCAGGGTCGCGTCATTGAGCTGGTAGGTCTGCGCCATCAGCCCGGTGACCTGATCGTAGAACGCCTGCCACGGGGTATCGAGGGTCTCGGCCACCACGACTTTCGCCTCAAACAGTTCACTGGCCTGTTTGAGCGAAGCCTTGCTGCTGTCGGCCGGCGCGCTGAGACTGGCGCGCGCGGCCTGGCTGGAGTCGAGGGCGTCCTGCAGTTTCAACGCGTATTCAGCCTGGAGCTTTTCGATCTGCGCCAGCAACTCGTCGAAACGGCTGCTCGACGAACTGTTGAGAAAGCCCTGCCCCAACGAATACGAACCGATGGCCCGACCTTCGCCAAGCGTCTGGGTCACGGCCGGAGTGATGTTGGTGAGCAGCTCGCTGAGCTGGCGGATGTCGCTCTGGTTGTCGCGGCTCAGACCGGCCTGACTGGTGACGATCTGGCTGAAGATCTGCGCATTGCCGAGCAGTTTGCCGATCATCGCGCTTTTGCTTTGCAGGGAGCTTTCCGCCTGTTGAGCCTTGAACGCGCTGATCATTTCATCGCGTTTGCCGTCGAACAGTTTGATCTGCTCGGGATCGTCGGTCATCGCCTGCAAACCTTGCAGGCGCGCCAGCACGGATTGCTCCAGGCTGCTGATCTGCGCTTCGAGGTTGTCGGCTTTGCCGGACTGGCCGAGGGTGACGTTGATCTGCACCAGATTGTTCAGCGTTTCCAGATCCCGGCGCAGGCTCAGGCTGCTGCCCAGCAGATCGAGGCTCTGCAATTCGACCCGGGTGCCCTGGAATTCGCGATAGGAATCGCGCACCAGATAAAAATTGGTCACCAGCATCGGCACCAGGAACAGCACGCTGATCAAGCTGAACTTCATGCCGAAGCTCAGACGGTTCATCAGCGAGACGGCGGGATAGAGCAAGCTCTTCACTGGAAGTCTCCCTTGGCTTTTCTTGTTTTTATTGGCAGGTGCGGGGCGACAGCAGATAGCCACTATCGGGCGCTGTCTCTGTATAGCTCAAATCGAGGGGAGGTTTTGTAACTTAAGGTTAACGACTACTCTGCGCCGGTCATTGACCTGTGGCGAGGGGATTTATCCCCGATGGGCTGCGCAGCAGCCCCATTAAGATATTGGGGCCGCTGCGCGCCCCATCGGGGATAAATCCCCTCACCACAATGAATTTCACGGGCGAGTATCAGTGAATCAACACTGTCCACAAGGCAAACCCGGCATACCACAACACCGCCGCGCGCAGCAGCAGTTCCCACAGGCAGTCGAGAGTGTTGATGCCTTCAGACCCGACCACCGGCGGCGGGATCTCACCCGCAGCCAACCCGACCTTGTTGATCAACTGCGCGGCGCTGATGTTCCAGTTCAGCAGCTCATGCAACATCACCCGGCTGACCGCGACGAAATTGCCGACCAGAGCCAGACTGGCGGCGAGCAAGCGCACTGGCAACCAGTCAAAGGCGTGACGTAACTGTCCGGCACGTTCGGCGAGCGCCGGGTTCTGGCTGTGTTCTTCCGCCAATGCGAGCAAGCGATAAGCCAGCGCCGCGACCGGACCGAGCACGAAGTACCAGAAGATCACCGCGAAGAAACTTTGATAGGCCTGCCACAACAGGTGCCCTTGGACCCGATCCAGCAATTGCTCACCACTGTCGGCGCAGATATCCAGATCACGCTTGGCCACATGCGCGGCCGCTTGCAGGTCTTCGCGACGCCAGGCGTCACGAAACGGCCCGAGACCGCCGAGCAGATCACCGCGCCCCAGCGCATAAATCACCACCAGCAAATGCACCGGCAGCGCCAGCAAGCCGTAAGCGACGGGTTCCAGTACCACCAGCAACAAGGCAAGCAGCGCCACCGGCAGCAACACCAGAATCGTCAGCACCAGCCATGGTCGCTGGGCCAGGCGCGCGCTGGTTTCGAGTTTGTGCAGTTCGCGGATCCATCCGCCATCGCGTTGAACCCGATGGCGCAGGGCCGAGAATTTCTCGATCCAGACCGCCAGCAGTAACACCAGAAAACTCATTGTCCTTCCTCTTGTGCCAGGGCTGCGCGGTAACGCGCCCAGTCGAATGCCGGGCCAGGATCGGTCTTGCGCCCGGGTGCGATGTCGCTGTGCCCGCAGATACGGGCGCCGGTGATAGCCGGAAATGCTGTTTGCAGCTGACGCGTCAACGTGATCAGCGCCTGATACTGCGCATCGGTAAAGGGCAGATCATCAGTGCCTTCGAGCTCGATGCCCACGGAAAAATCGTTACAGGTTTCCCGGCCTTCGAACATCGACACGCCAGCATGCCACGCCCGCTCAAGACAGGAGACAAACTGGGTGACGCTGCCGTCACGTTCGATCAGAAAATGCGCCGAGACGCGCAGGTCGGCAATCCCTGCAAAATAGGGATGCTCGGTGACATCCAGACGATTCTGGAAAAATTCCTGCACCTTGCCGGTGGCGAACTGCGCCGGCGGCAGGCTGATGTTGTGGATCACCAACAGGGAGATTTCGCCCGCAGGGCGTTCATTGAAGTTGGGCGATGGGCAGACCTGTACCCCATGACACCACCCGCTAGCGGGATCCAACTGCATACCGATTCCTTCAACGCCGACTGTGTTGGCGCCCAGTATGCCGTGATCGGGCCCCGGCGCGCGATCACTTGCCGCGATTGAGTCGCCGCAGATTCCCGAGCACCGACTCCAGCGCCCGATCGAACAGCAAGGTGTCATCCAGCGCCCGCACCGCGCCACGGCGGAACTCAAGGGCCAGCTCGACGCGGCTGCGCTCCAGCACCTTCATCCCGGTGCGGTCGACAAACACGTATTTGCCGGTGGCTTCGATGATCGCTGCCAGTTTGCAGCGCAGGCTGTGCTCGTCGTCTTCCTGGAACGCCACCCAACTGCCCAGGCGCAGTTGCTCCAACTGACGCAGCCCCGGGTCGTCATGCGCCAGGCCGCTGGCATTCACGCCGATCGCGCCCTCGTCGGCGCTACGCAGGGTGATGTGCTGCGACACCTCCACCAACGCCGGCGCATCGGCCGGCGGCTGCTCGGTGAGCGGTTCAAGCACCCGCACATGCAGCGCTTCCAGCTCGCTGAAAAATTCGCTGGTGGCGAACGGATCAAACGCCGAACTGCTCAGGCCATCACGCAATGATTTGAGCAACCCTGGCACCAGCGCCAGCAACTGCAGATCGGCGTCCACCTCGTCGTGACGCTGTACGCTCCAGATCAATTGCTCCATGGTCTGCACATCGGCCTGCCATTCAGCGCAGTGGTCGCCATGTTTGAGGCAGGTCAGCAGCAGCACTTTGCTCCACGCATCACGCACAAAGGTCACCACCGACGGCGGCAGGACTTTACCCAGCAACGCCTGGTTCAGCACATGCTCGACTCGCTGCCGAGCCAGTTCAGTTTTCGCCCGCCCTTCCTCGGCATCGCGCAAACGCTGCTCCAGCAACTCGCTGCGCCGCCGCTCATCACTGGTGAACGCCAGGAAATCGGCGAGCAACTCGGAGAAAATCGCCGGGTCGTCGACGAAGTCGCTCAACAGGCGCTGCACCACTTGTTCGATGCGCAGATACAGGCTGTCACGCGCCTCGCCATTGCAATCGCCCCAGCCCATGGCGGCATCGGCGATTTCATTGAGCAGGCGCCGCGCCGGGTGGCTGCTGCGGCTGAAGAAACTCTTGTCGAGTACTGCCACCTTGAGCATCGGAATCTGCAAACGCGCGATCAACGCCTTGAGCGAATCCGGCAGGTTACGGTCTTCGAGGATGCAATCGAAGACCATGGCGATCAGGTTGATCACGTCTTCATCCGCGCCGTCGACAATGCGTGATTTGCCGCTCCTCACGCTGACCCGCGTCAGCAGCTGCTCAAGCTGATTGCGCAGATCGAAATCGTCCTGCGCCGCCAGTGCCGGGACGTATTGCTGCAAGTGTGAAAGCAGGCGCAGTAGATCGCGGGTGCTGATCGGTTGCGCCGCCGCACTCGGCTCCAGGGTCGGCGCGACGCTGCCGCGCACGTGCAGCAGCAGTTCCTGCAACGCGGCGAAGACTTCCTGCACGCCTTCATCGGCGGGCGCGGGTTCGTCACTATCTTCGCTGCTGATGCTTGCTGCCGCACGCTCGATTGCGCGGCGTGCGGGGGCCGGTTTCAACTCAGGCAACACGCCGGTGGCGACCAGCAATTGATTGGCTTCGGCATACAACTGCTCGGTATCGGCCAGCACGTAGCGTTCGAACAGCTTGAGCAGGATCAGCTTGACCTTGATCTCCACGCCCAGGTTACGTCCGGCCTGCAGAAAGAACTCGCAGAGCATCGCCGGGCCGAGCGGGTTGTGATGGTTATCGAAATCCTTGCCCAGCAACACGTTGAGCCGCGCAGTCAGTTGATCAAGAGCAAAGCCATCACGCTTGAGCACCAGCCCGACCATTGTCTCGACCGCCACGCTGCGCTCCATGTCATCGGTACGCGGTGCCGAATCCTCGAATATCAGCGTGCCGGACAATGTGGGTTGCACGACTTCGTATTGAATCAGCGCGACAAAGGCTTCGAAGAATTGCTCGAGAAAACCCCGCTCGATGTTTTTGCGCTTGAGGCGCAGGTCGCGCATGGCTTCGAAAAAGATGTTTTGTTCGACGTCATTACGCGCCCGGTCAGCCATTTCGAACAGGGTGTCGTCTGCGTTATCGAACAATTCCTGCAAGCCGTGGCGCAGTTGCTGGGCGGCCTTGTCGCGGACCTGAAGCAGAATCACAGGCAGGCGGGCGAGCGGCGAATGATTCGCCTGATCGGTAGCGGCCTTGTGCAAAGGCACTACATTCCCGTCGTTGTGCATCCAAGCCTCCTGAAACGGTGATTTCACTGGGCATTTACCGCGCAATTCCCTGTGGGAGCGGGCTTGCTCGCGAAAGCGGTGTGTCGTTCGCCAAAACTGTCACTGACAAACCGCTTTCGCGAGCAAGCCCGCTCCCACATCGGCGTCAAAGCCATGACGTCAAATGCAAGGCGGATTATCTTGCAAAACTTGTCACCGGCGCTATAGCCGTCAGGGTTTCCCCTATGCCCGCGACACCTTCCAGTGACCACGAAAAACGGCGCTTTGCTCACAGAAAATCGACCAATTGCAGTCAGGCACGCGCGTTCTCGCCTTGGGTTGGCTCTCGCCATGCCCCTATAATCGGCGCACTTAGTTTGTGGAGCCCGTTATGCCGAATCTACGTCTCGCCGATCTGACCGCCGAAATCGAAGCCAACGTGCGCCGTGCGTTGCTCGAAGATGTCGGCAGCGGCGACATCACCGCACAACTGATCCCGGCCGAACGTCTGGCCAAAGCCACCATCATCACTCGCGACGAGGCGGTTATCTGCGGCACGGCGTGGGTCGACACGGTGTTTCGCCAGCTCGATCCGCGCGTCGCGGTGCACTGGCAGGTACGGGACGGTGAACGGGTCAAACCCAACCAGCCGTTGTTTCATCTGGAGGGCCCGGCCCGTTCGTTGCTGACTGGCGAACGCAGCGCGCTGAACTTCCTGCAACTGCTGTCCGGCGTGGCCACGCGTGCGCAATATCTGGCGGACTTCGTGGCGCAAACCCAGGTCAAGCTGCTGGATACCCGCAAGACTTTGCCGGGCCTGCGTCTGGCGCAGAAATACGCGGTGACCTGCGGTGGTTGCCACAACCACCGCATCGGCCTTTACGACGCGTTCCTGATCAAGGAAAACCACATCGCCGCCAGCGGTGGCATCGCGCAAGCCATTGCTGCCGCGCACAAGATCGCGCCGGGCAAACCGGTGGAAGTCGAAGTGGAAAGTCTGGAAGAGCTGAAGGAAGCGCTGACTGCCGGCGCCGACATCATCATGCTCGACGAACTGAGCCTGGATGACATGCGCGAAGCCGTGCGCCTGAATGGCGGCAAGGCCAAACTGGAGGCCAGCGGCGGTATCAACGAAAGCACGCTGCTGCCGATCGCCGAGACCGGGGTGGACTACATCTCGATCGGTGCGATGACCAAGGATGTGAAGGCGGTGGACCTGTCGATGCGTCTGAGCCTCTGAGGCTGTCACGCCATAAAAAACGCCAGCCCGGTTGAGGCTGGCGTTTTTGTTTCAGACCACCAGATTGTTCATCTCGCAGTACTCGTCCCACTCGACGCCCAACACCTCGGCCGCCTCCTTGTGCAGCTCCAGGCGCTTGGCCTCAAACTCTTCAGGGGTGCTGGTGTACTTGAGCGTCAGCTCCCACGGCTGCAAGCCCTGGGCTTCGGCTTCGTCCTCGAACGCCCACTGGATCTGATCTTTCTGATCATCAGGGCTCAGGTCCTTGATCTCTTCTTTCAAGTCCGGTACGTCCAGAATGTACTTTGCCAACGCTTGTTCGTGTCGTTGCTCTTGAGTTAATTCGGTCATGGCGTTCTCGCTGATCGTAAGAATGGAGGATGGATCTGGATCATCAAGGATCTCTCTGACGCGGATTGTCCGGCCTTCGGAACCATTCGGGATCATCTGAAAACTGCTAAGCGATGCTCATGCAGGCACCGAATATAGGACGTTTGCATGACGAATTACACGGCTCTTTACATCTCTCGCACAAAAACTTTGACCTGGGAGACACAAATCGGGGAATGAGGAGGATGGTGCCCGAGACAGGAATCGAACCTGCGACCTTCGCGTTACGAGTGCGCTGCTCTACCGGCTGAGCTACACGGGCGGTGGGCTAAACCTAGCACCGGTCTTGAAGTCCGGCAACTTCAAAGCCTGTCCCGGCATTTCGCAGACAAAAAAATGCCCCGCCGTTTTCACGGCGGGGCATTTCATTGCGCTAAAGCTGTGGGCTGATTAAACGCCCGAAGCCTTGGCCGCTGCCACGTCTTTGATGGACAGCTTGATACGGCCGCGGTTGTCCACGTCCAGTACCAGCACTTCCACTTCCTGGCCTTCTTTCAGGATGTCGGTGACTTTCTCTACGCGAGCGTCGCTCAGCATCGAGATGTGCACCAGACCGTCCTTGCCCGGCAGGATGTTGACGAATGCGCCGAAGTCGACGATGCGTTCAACCTTGCCGACGTAGATCTTGCCGATCTCGGCTTCTGCAGTGATGCTCAGAACGCGCTGACGAGCAGCCTCTGCGGCATCCTTGGTTTCGCCGAAGATCTTGATCGAGCCGTCGTCTTCGATGTCGATCGAAGCCTTGGTTTCTTCGCAGATCGCACGGATGGTCGCGCCACCTTTACCGATAACGTCACGGATCTTGTCGGTGTCGATCTTCATCGCGATCATGGTCGGAGCGTTGGCCGACAGTTCGGTACGCGACTGGCCGATGATCTGGTTCATCTGGCCGAGGATGTTCAGGCGCGCTTCCAGGGCTTGGCCCAGAGCGATTTCCATGATCTCTTCGGTGATGCCCTTGATCTTGATGTCCATCTGCAGCGCGGTAACGCCTTTGGCGGTACCGGCTACTTTGAAGTCCATGTCGCCCAGGTGGTCTTCGTCACCCAGGATGTCGGTCAGGACGGCGAACTTCTCGCCTTCTTTAACCAGACCCATGGCGATACCGGCAACCGGCGCCTTCATTGGCACACCAGCGTCCATCAGGGCCAGGGAAGCGCCGCAAACGGAAGCCATCGAGCTCGAACCGTTGGATTCGGTGATTTCCGAAACCACACGGATGGTGTACGGGAACACGTCAGCGGCTGGCAGCATGGCCGAAACCGAACGACGGGCCAGACGGCCGTGACCGATTTCACGACGACCAGCGCCACCCATGCGACCACACTCGCCCACCGAGAACGGAGGGAAGTTGTAGTGCAGCATGAACGGGTCTTTTTTCTCGCCTTCCAGGGTGTCCAGCAGCTGTGCGTCACGGGCGGTACCCAGCGTCGCAACGACCAGGGCCTGGGTTTCGCCACGGGTGAACAGCGCCGAACCGTGAGTCTTCGGCAGAACGCCGACTTCGATGTTCAGCGGACGTACGGTGCGGGTGTCGCGGCCGTCGATACGTGGCTTGCCGTTAACGATGTTTTCGCGAACGGTGCGGTATTCGATTTCGCCGAAAGCGGCTTTGACGTCAGCAGCAGAAGGCTGGCCTTCTTCGCCGGACAGCTTGGCAACGACCTGGTCTTTCAGCTCGCCCAGACGTGCGTAGCGGTCAGCCTTGACGGTGATGGTGTAAGCCTGGGAGATCGCTTCGCCGAACTCGGCACGGATCGCGCCCAGCAGTTCGGTGGCTTCTGGAGCAGGAGCCCAGGTCCAGGTTGGCTTGGCAGCTTCAGCGGCCAGTTCTTTGACGGCGTTGATCACCACCTGGAACTCGTCGTGAGCAAACAGTACCGCGCCCAGCATCTGGTCTTCGGTCAGCTCTTTGGCTTCCGATTCAACCATCAGTACGGCGTCGGAGGTGCCGGCAACGACCATGTCCAGGCTCGAAGCAGCTTGCTGCTCGTAGGTCGGGTTGAGCAGGTAGCCGGTGCTTTCGTGGAAAGCGACGCGGGCGGCGCCGATCGGGCCGTCGAACGGAATGCCCGAGATGGCCAGGGCAGCCGAGGTACCGATCATCGCAGCGATGTCCGGATCGGTCTTCTTGCTGGTGGAAACGACGGTGCAGACAACCTGCACTTCGTTCATGAAGCCTTCCGGGAACAGCGGACGGATCGGACGGTCGATCAGTCGGGAAGTCAGGGTTTCTTTCTCGGAAGGACGGCCTTCACGCTTGAAGAAACCGCCAGGGATCTTACCGGCAGCGTAAGTCTTTTCCTGGTAGTGAACGGACAGAGGGAAGAAGCCCTTGCCTGGATCGGCTTGCTTGGCACCGACTACGGTCACCAATACGCTGACGTCGTCGTCAACGGTGACCAATACTGCGCCGGAGGCCTGACGGGCGATACGGCCAGTCTCGAGGGTAACGGTCGACTGACCGAACTGGAATTTTTTGATTACCGGGTTCACGGTGTCCTACCTTCTTTGTGGCTCTTGGGGGAACTGGTTTCTTGCGAAATTCTTGGGCAATGTCGGGAATCGGCCCGCTGACTGTCCAGGTAAAACGGTAGTGCAGATAAAACTTGAGGCTGGGAGCCTGCCAGCCACCAGCGGAAAACCGCTGATGCCTGACAGACAACCAACCTCATAGCGCAATCGCTGATTAGCGACGCAGACCCAGGCGGCCGATCAGAGCGCTGTAACGGCTCAGATCTTTGCCTTTCAGGTAATCCAGCAGCTTGCGACGCTGGTTTACCATGCGGATCAGACCACGACGGGAGTGGTGGTCTTTACCGTTGGCCTTGAAGTGACCTTGCAGTTTGTTGATGTTGGCGGTCAGCAGTGCAACTTGCACTTCTGGCGAACCAGTATCACCAACAGCTTGCTGGTAGTCGGCAACGATTTGAGCTTTTTCTTGAACGTCGAGAGCCATGAGGCAATCCTTTTATCAGGAAACTGTTTCAAAAACAGTTTCAACAGGCCAGGGACAAATCCCTGTATCTATAAATGAGTAGTGACCGTGCCTGTTAACAGCCACACTCGTTCGGTCATTCTGACCGAATCAGTCGACGCGGCGCGATGCGCCCGTCTTCGCTCACTTCACCGATACCGATGAAGCGACCATTGTGATCCTGTACCCGTACCATGCCGAACTTCGGAGCATCCGGGGCGCGTACCGGCTGGCCGTTGAGCCAGTAGAACGCACTCGCTTCGGAGAAGTGCAGCAGCGGCCAATCCTGCAGGCCGCTGTCCGATGGCATCAGGAAGCGGTCGACCGCTTCGTTGCCGCCTTCGGCATGTACCGCTTCCAGCTCTTCGAGGGTCACGGTCTGCGCCAGGGTGAAAGGCCCGGCCTGGGTACGACGCAGTTCCGCGACGTACGCACCACAACCGAGTTGCTCACCGATATCCTCCACCAGGGTGCGGATATAGGTGCCCTTGCTGCAATCCACCGCAAGACGCGCAGTATCGCCTTCGAAGGCCAGCAATTCCAAGCGCGCAATAGTAACAGAACGCGGTTCGCGCTCCACTACTTCGCCTGCACGGGCCAGCTTGTACAGCGGCTGACCGTCACGCTTGAGTGCCGAGTACATCGGCGGTATCTGACTGATTTGCCCACGAAATTTCGGCAGAACCGCTTCGACATCGGCGCGACCAACGGTCACCGGGCGCTCCTGCAAAACCTCACCCTCGGCGTCCGCCGTGGTAGTGGTCTTGCCCAGTTGCGCCAGGGTTTCGTAACCCTTGTCGGAATCGAGCAGGTACTGCGAGAACTTCGTTGCCTCGCCAAAGCACAGCGGCAATACACCGGTGGCCAGCGGGTCGAGACTGCCGGTGTGACCGGCCTTCTCGGCGTTGAGCAACCAGCGAACCTTCTGCAACGCGGCGTTGGAGGTGAACCCCAGCGGCTTGTCGAGCAGGATGATACCGCTGACGTTACGACGGATACGTTTGACCTGAGCCACCGAATTACTCCTTGGTGTCTTCAGGTGCAGCGGCCAGGTGCTGATTGTCCTCAGCCACGGCGCGCTCGATCAGGGCCGACAGGTGCGCGCCACGCACGACGCTTTCGTCGTAGTGGAAGTGCAATTGCGGCACGCTGCGCAGCTTCATTTCACGGGCCAGCTGCATGCGCAGGAAACCTGCGGCAGCGTTGAGCACCTTGATGCTTTGCGCGATGTCTTCAGCGTTGTCCTGCCCCATCACGGTGATGAAGATCTTCGCGTGACCGACGTCACGGCTGACTTCCACAGCGGTAATGGTGACCAGGCCGACGCGCGGGTCTTTGACTTCACGACGGATCAGCTGGGCCAGCTCACGCTGCATCTGATCGCCGATACGTTGGGTACGGCTGTATTCTTTTGCCATGATTTTGTTACCTGTTACTGCCCCACGGTGAAACCCGCAAGGTCTGAAAGCGGCAAACGCCCGGCCTGACAAAAGCCAGACCGGGCGTTGCGTTTAGAGTCCTGACGCCGTGGCGCGCATCTGCATGCGGCGGTTCGGCGTGGCCCTTGAAGTGCGCGAGTCAGAGGCTGCGAGCAACCTGAACCTTCTCGAAGACTTCGATCTTGTCACCGACTTTGACGTCGTTGTAGCTCTTCACGCCGATACCGCATTCCATGCCGGCACGTACTTCGGAAGCGTCATCCTTGAAGCGGCGCAGGGATTCCAGCTCGCCTTCGAAGATAACGATGTCTTCACGCAGTACACGGATCGGACGGTTACGGTGCACAACACCTTCGATCACCATGCAACCGGCGATCGCGCCAAACTTCGGCGAACGGAACACATCACGCACTTCGGCCACACCCAGGATGTTCTCGCGAACATCGCTGCCGAGCATGCCGGTCAGGGCTTTCTTGACGTCTTCGATGATGTCGTAGATCACGTTGTAGTAACGCATGTCCAGACCTTCCTGCTCGACGATCTTCCGTGCGCCAGCATCGGCACGCACGTTGAAGCCGAACAGTACAGCGTTGGAAGCCAGTGCCAGGTTGGCGTCGGATTCGGTGATACCACCGACACCGCCACCGACTACGCGCACTTGCACTTCGTCGTTGCCCAGGCCGTTCAGAGCGCCCTGCAAAGCTTCCAGCGAACCACGGACGTCGGATTTGAGGACGATGTTGAGCGTCTTCTTCTCTTCCTGGCCCATGTTTTCGAAGATGTTTTCCAGCTTGCCGGCGTGAGCGCGAGCCAGTTTGACTTCGCGGAACTTGCCTTGACGGAACAGAGCCACTTCACGGGCTTTCTTCTCGTCGGCAACCACGCTCATCTCGTCGCCAGCGTCCGGAGTACCGTCAAGACCCAGGATCTCGACCGGAATGGCCGGACCTGCTTCCTTGATCGGCTTGCCGTTCTCGTCGAGCATGGCGCGCACGCGGCCATAGTTCGAGCCGACCAGCACCATGTCGCCTTGACGCAGCGTACCGTCCTGAACCAGCACGGTGGCTACCGGGCCACGGCCCTTGTCCAGACGCGATTCAACGACAACACCACGGCCAGGAGCCGATGGAGTGGCGGTCAGTTCGAGAACTTCGGCCTGCAGCAGAACCGCTTCGAGCAGTTCGTCAACGCCGGTACCCATTTTCGCCGAAACCGGTACGAATGGAGTGTCGCCGCCCCACTCTTCGGAAGTCACGCCGTGAACCGACAGTTCGCTGCGGATGCGATCGAGGTCGGCACCCGGCTTGTCGATCTTGTTCACCGCAACCACCAGAGGAACGCCAGCCGCCTGAGCGTGCTGAACAGCCTCGATGGTTTGTGGCATCACGCCGTCGTCCGCCGCAACCACCAGGATCACGATGTCGGTCGCCTTGGCACCACGGGCACGCATTGCGGTAAACGCAGCGTGACCAGGGGTGTCGAGGAACGTCACCATGCCGCGGTCGGTTTCAACGTGGTACGCACCGATGTGCTGGGTAATGCCGCCGGCTTCGCCCGCTGCTACCTTGGCGCGACGGATGTAATCGAGCAGGGAAGTCTTACCGTGGTCAACGTGGCCCATTACGGTCACGACTGGCGCACGGGAAACTGCCTCACCTTCAAACTTCAGGGACTCGGCCAGGGAATCTTCCAGGGCGGTGTCGCTGACCAGGGTCACTTTGTGGCCCAGCTCTTCAGCTACCAGTTGAGCAGTTTCCTGATCGAGTACCTGGTTGATGGTCGCTGGAGTGCCCAGTTTGAACATGAACTTGATGATTTCAGCAGCTTTGACCGACATCTGCTGAGCGAGATCGCCAACAGTGATGGTCTCGCCGATCTTCACTTCACGCACGACAGGACCGGTAGGGTTCTGGAAACCGTGAGCGTTGCGTTTTTTCAGCTTGGCCTTGCCGCGACCACCACGACGGAAGCCATCGCTTTCTTCGTCGGTAGTGCGTGGCGCCACACGTGGAGCCGGCGCTTTTTCTTTGACCGATGCGCGATGCGGAGCGTTTTTGCGCTCGCCATCGCCACCACCGCCGCGACGATTGTTATCGTCGGCACGTGGCTTGTCCGGACGGCGCTGTTCGTCACGCTTGCGAGTGTCGGCAGCCGGCGCAGCAGCAACCGGCGCGGCGTCGCGCACGGGTTCAGCGACTGGCGCAGGTGCTGCAACAGCTTCGGCAGGAGCGGACGGCGCAGCAGCAGGCTGGCGACGCGCTTCTTCTTCAGCGCGCTGCTTGGCTTCTTCTTCAGCCTTCTGACGAGCAGCATTTTCTACTGCGCGACGCTCTTCCAGTTCACGCTTGCGCTCGGCTTCGATTTCTTCCGGGCTACGCTGTACGAAAACTTTCTTCTTGCGAACTTCAACGCTGATGCTCTTGCTACCAGCCACACGCAGGGTGCTGGTGGTTTTACGCTGCAGCGTGATCTTGCGTGGTTCTTCCACTTTCGCCTTGTGGCTGCTCTTCAAGTGAGTCAGCAGGGATTGCTTCTCACTGTCAGTCACATTTTCTTCGGCGGCGGTGTGCGGCAGACCTGCCTCACGCATCTGCTGCAACAGGCGCTCTACCGGTGTTTTGACCTCATCGGCCAGTTGTTTCACCGTGACTTGCGTCATGCACTTCTCTCCTCAGGCCGCGCCTAATTACTCGAACCAGTGGGCTCGGGCGGCCATGATCAACTTGCCGGCACGATCATCGTCAATGCCGTCGATGTCGAGCAGGTCGTCAATAGACTGCTCGGCCAGGTCTTCGCGGGTAATTACGCCGCGCACCGCCAGTTCCATCGCCAAATCCTTGTCCATACCCTCAAGCGAGAGCAGGTCTTCGGCCGGATGGGCGTCTGCCAGCTTTTCCTCAGTAGCGATGGCTTTGGTCAACAAACGATCCTTGGCACGAGCGCGAAGCTCGTTGACGATATCTTCGTCAAAGCCGTCGATGTTGAGCATTTCTTCCAACGGTACGTAGGCAATCTCTTCCAGGCTGGTGAAGCCTTCATCTACCAGCACCTGAGCCAGTTCTTCGTCGACTTCCAGCTCGTCGATGAAGTTGCGCAGGATGTCGCCGGTTTCTGCTTGCTGCTTAGCCTGGATGTCCGATTCGGTCATCACGTTCAGGGTCCAGCCAGTCAACTGGCTCGCCAGACGCACGTTCTGACCACCTCGACCGATGGCCTGAGCCAGGTTGTCTGCGCCAACGGCGATGTCCATTGCATGGGCATCTTCGTCAACGATAATGGCCGCCACTTCTGCCGGCGACATGGCATTGATCACGAACTGCGCCGGGTTATCGTCCCACAGGACGATATCGACACGCTCGCCACCCAACTCGCCCGACACGGCCTGGACGCGCGAACCGCGCATACCGATGCACGCGCCCTGCGGGTCGATGCGTTTGTCCTTGGAACGGACAGCGATCTTGGCACGCGAACCCGGATCACGGGACGCTGCCATTACTTCGATCAGGCCTTCAGCGATTTCCGGCACTTCGATACGGAACAGCTCGATCAGCATTTCCGGCGCGGTACGCGACAGGATCAGCTGCGGGCCGCGGTTCTCGGTGCGGATTTCCTTGAGCAGTGCACGCAGACGCACACCGACACGGAAGGTTTCGCGAGAAATGATGTCTTCACGGGCCAGCAACGCTTCGGCGTTGTTGCCCAGATCGACGATCACGTTGTCGCGGGTGACTTTCTTCACGGTGCCGGAGATGATTTCTCCCAGGCGCTCGCGATAGGCGTCGACCACTTGAGCGCGCTCGGCTTCACGCACTTTCTGCACGATGACCTGTTTGGCGGTCTGTGCAGCAATACGGCCGAACTCGATGGATTCGATCTTTTCTTCGACGACGTCGCCGACCTTGGCGCCCGGATGCGTTTCGGCAACCTTGCTTGGCCAGGTTTCGATCGCAGGATCGTCGAGATCATTCTCTTCGACGACTGTCCAGCGACGGAAAGTCTCGTAGGAACCGGTGTGGCGGTTAATTTCCACACGCAGGTCAACTTCGTCTTCAAAACGCTTTTTGGTAGCAGTGGCCAGAGCCAGCTCCAGCGCTTCAAAAATCACGCTTGCCGGTACGCCCTTTTCATTGGATACCGACTCAACAACCAGCAGTACTTCTTTGCTCATCGTACGCCTCGCCTTTCGCAAGCCATTGGATCCGCGGGATCCGCGTCTCAGTCAAAACTGGGAATAATGTTGGCCTTGTCGATCATATCGATCGGCAACAGGAATTCATGGTCATCTACCTGCACCACGACATCCTGTTCTTCTACACCGCGCAGAAGGCCCTGAAAGTTGCGTCGACCTTCAAAAGGCGAGCGCAGCTTGATCTTCACTTGTTCACCGGCAAATTTTGCAAACTGCTCAAGAGTGAACAGTGGGCGTTCCATGCCAGGCGAGGAAACTTCGAGGGTGTATTCAACGGAGATCGGATCTTCAACATCCAGGACACCGCTGATCTGACGGCTGACAATGGCGCAATCGTCCACCAGCACGCCACCCTCTTTATCGATATAAACGCGCAACATCGAGTGACGACCTTGAGCCGAAAACTCGATACCCCAGCATTCATAGCCTAGGGCCACGACCACCGGGGCCAACAAGGCCTGCAACTCTTCTAGCTTGCTCGACACCTGAACCCCCTCGTGCATGTAAATGCATGCGCTGCAAAATAAAAAAATGGGCGAAACGCCCATCCTTGAAACGCCGTCGAACATCGGCGTAGAAAGTGTCCAGCTAACAAAAAGCCCCTGAAAAGGGGCTCCTTAAACTGGTTGCGGGGGCCGGATTTGAACCGACGACCTTCGGGTTATGAGCCCGACGAGCTACCAGACTGCTCCACCCCGCGACAAAGCTGGGGCGGAAGTATACGACCGATCCCTTATAGGGTCAATGTAACCTTCCACCTGCAAGAAAGCCCGCAACAGCGGGCTCTCCTGACTAATTGGTACCGAGAAGGGGACTCGAACCCCTACACCCTATGGGCACAACCACCTCAAGGTTGCGTGTCTACCAATTCCACCACCTCGGCAAAACTACGTTTGAAACCCTTCTTACTTCTGCTCTTGAGCTGGAGGTACGTCAGTCGCTGGAGTAGCCGACTTTTGCTCTTGAAGCACCGGGACATCATCAGAAGCCGGTTGTTGTTGCTTAGGCACTTCCAACACTGCTGGATCTGGCAAACCTGCTTGAGTCAGCTGATGAGCCTTCTCTTTAGCAAAGTAACCTAACCCCAAGCTGGTTATGAAGAAACCGGCGGCAAGTATAGCAGTAAACTTACTAAGAAAGGTAGAGGAACCTTGGCTTCCGAACACAGTATTTGAAGCACCTGCTCCGAAAGACGCGCCAGCGTCCGCACCCTTACCCTGCTGCAGCAAAACCAGAGCAACTACGCCCAATGCACCCAGCAGATGAAAAACGACTACGACTGTTTCCAGCATTTTTTCAGTTTCCCGCGGCGCGACAAATCGCACCGAACTCATCTGCATTCAGGGAAGCTCCACCAATGAGCCCCCCATCGATATCCGGCATGCCGAACAGTTCGACCGCATTGGCCGCCTTCACGCTGCCGCCGTATAGAAGGCGCACACCTCGTGCGACTTCAGAATTCTCTGCCGCCAACTGCTCGCGAATGGCTTTATGCACATCCTGAGCCTGTTGCGGCGTTGCAGTCAGTCCGGTACCAATGGCCCAGACAGGCTCGTAAGCAATGACTGCCTTGGCAAAGGCACCAACACCCAGCTCCTCGATGATGCTGCCCAGCTGACGCCCGACAACTTCAAGAGTTTTTCCGGCTTCGCGCTGCTCGAGGGTTTCCCCTACACACAACACCGGAATCAAGCCACATGCCTGTGCCGCTGCGAACTTGCGATTCAGCATCCCGTCTCGCTCGCCCATTATCTGGCGGCGTTCGGAGTGCCCGACAAGCACCAGGGAACAACCTGCATCCACCAACTGACTAGGAGCAATCTCGCCAGTCAACGCACCTTGCATGGATTCCACCGCAGAATTTTGCGCACCGACCGAAATCGATTTGCCTTTCAAGCCATCAATCACTTGATTGATATGCAAGCAAGGCGGGAATACCGCGACATCAACACCGCTTGGCAAGGCCAGATGACGAAGGCCGTTGATCAGCTCAGCGACGCTGGCGCGGGTACCGTGCATCTTCCAGTTACCAGCTACCATAGGGCGACGCATGCTGTACCTCGTCGGTCAAAGTGGGCGCAGATGTTACCCAACACAATCATGGCTGGCAAGCCGAATCAGGCAGAAACTTCACTTACCAGTTTTGCCAGTTCTTCGGCGTAGCTGCGAACCTGAGTTTCATCCTCACCTTCGACCATCACACGCACCAAAGGCTCTGTACCGGACTTGCGCAGAAGTACCCGGCCACGCCCCGCCATTGCCTGGGTGACACGCGCACTGGCTTCCTTGACCGCCGGATGCTCAAGCGGACTTTCACCGCCACCAAAACGCACATTGATCAGCACCTGAGGACACTTGCGCAAGGCCTGACGCGTTTGCGCAAGACTTTCATTGCGGGCCTTCAGTGCCATCAGCACCTGGAGCGCAGCAATGATCGCATCACCGGTGGTGGTGTGATTGAAGCAGACGATATGCCCCGAGTTTTCACCGCCTACCAGCCAGTCGCGCTCCAGCAGTTCGGCGATCACATAGCGGTCACCGACATTGGCACGAATGAATGGAATCGAGAGCTCTGCCAGCGCGAGTTCAAGACCCAGGTTGCTCATCAGCGTACCGACTACGCCGCCCTGCAATTTGCCCCGCCCGTGCAGATCGCGCGCAATGATGAACAGCAACTCATCACCATCAACGATGGCGCCAGTGTGATCAACCATCAACACCCGATCACCGTCACCATCAAAGGCGATGCCCAGATCAGCGTGCTCGGCCAGAACCGCGGCCTGCAGCTGACCCATATGGGTCGAGCCGCAATTGTCATTGATGTTCAGACCGTTGGGCTGCGCCGACAGCACGACCACTTCAGCACCCAGCTCACGGAACACACTCGGAGCAACCTTGTAGGTCGCACCGTGCGCACAATCGATCACGATCTTCAAACCGGAAAAACTGGTACCGGTCGGCACACTGCTTTTGCAGAATTCGATGTAGCGGCCGGAGGCGTCATTGATGCGCGACACCTTGCCGATCTTGCTCGACTCAACCACAGTCATTGGGGTATCGAGCAGCTCTTCGATCATCAGCTCCAGCTCATCAGGCAGCTTTGTGCCCTTGCCGGAGAAAAACTTGATGCCGTTATCGTCATGCGGATTGTGCGAAGCACTGATCACGATCCCGGCTTCAGCCTGGAACGTGCGCGCCAGATAAGCAATGGCCGGCGTCGGCATCGGACCGAGCAGCATCACGTCCGCACCAGCCGAGGTCAGGCCTGCTTCAAGTGCCGATTCGAACATGTAGCCAGAGATGCGCGTGTCCTTGCCGACCAGCACCTTGCAGGCGCCCATCTTGCGAAAGGCCATACCCGCCGCCCAGCCGAGCTTAAGCATGAAGTCAGGAGTGATCGGATATTCACCCACACGACCACGAATACCGTCAGTACCAAAGTATTTCTTGCTCATAAGTGCTCCATCATTTTTATTCGGCTGATTCCACGGCCGCGAGCATGCGCACCACGTCTACCGTTTCCGCCACATCATGGACGCGCAATATACGCGCTCCTTTAACCGAAGCGAGTGCTGCGAGAGCCAGACCACCATAAAGACGCTCACCCACGAGGCGGTTCAATGCGTGGCCAATCATGCTTTTGCGTGAGACACCAACCAATAGCGGACGCCCCAGCGCATGCAGGGCTTCCATATGCTTGAACAAGCTTAGATTGTGCTGCAGGGTTTTCGCGAAACCGAAACCGGGATCAAGAATGATCCGTTCGGCAGGAATACCCGCCGCCGCACATTGAGTCATGCGCTCTGCCAGAAACTCACCCACTTCCCGGGTAACGTCCTGATAATGCGGATTGTCCTGCATGTCACCCGGCTCGCCGAGCATGTGCATCAGGCAGACCGGCAACCCGGTCGCGGCCGCGGCATCCAGCGCGCCATCGCGGCGCAGCGAGCGCACATCATTGATCAACCCGGCACCCAGGCGCGCCGTTTCACGCATCACCGCTGGCGTCGAAGTATCGACCGAGATGACCACATCCAGCTCGCGATTGATCAACTCCACGATCGGAGCTACGCGCTCCAACTCTTCCAACGGCGAAACCGCTCGAGCGCCAGGCCGGGTCGATTCGCCGCCGACATCGATCAGCGTCGCACCAGCAGCCACCATGGCCTCGGCGTGACGCAAGGCCACGTCGAGCTGGTTGTATCGGCCACCGTCGGAAAAGGAATCGGGAGTGACATTGAGAATACCCATGACATGCGTCTGGGCCAAATCAAGAACCCGGTTGCCGCAAGGCAACCGGGTCAGGGACTGTACAGAAGTCATTTCAAGCCTTAAACGTCAGCAGCCGGACCGCCGATCGGTGTTTCCGGGCGCTCATCCTGAATCACTGGAGGCGGGGGCGTACCCGTGCCACCGGTCCAGTCACGCGGTTCGCGAGGCGTACGACCCGCCATGATGTCGTCGATCTGCTCGGCATCGATGGTTTCGTACTTCATCAGCGCATCAGCCATGGCATCCAGCTTGTCACGGTTGTCCGTGAGGATCTGCTTGGCCGTGCCGTAGCACTGGTCAATGATGCTGCGCACTTCGGAGTCGATCAGCTTGGCAGTCTCACCGGAGAAACTTGCATTCTGACCGCCACCACCGCGACCGAGGAACACTTCACCCTCTTCTTCGGCGTACATCAGCGGACCGAGCTTTTCCGACAGACCCCACTTGGTCACCATGTTCCGCGCAATCTGACTGGCACGCATGATGTCGTTGGAAGCGCCGGTGGTCACACCGTCGAAACCAAGGGTCATTTCTTCAGCGATACGGCCACCGTACAGCGAGCAGATCTGACTGATCAACGCACGTTTGGACAGGCTGTAGCGATCTTCTTCCGGCAGGAACATGGTCACACCCAGCGCACGACCACGTGGAATGATCGAAACCTTGTAGACCGGATCATGCTCAGGTACGACGCGACCGACAATAGCGTGACCCGCTTCGTGATAAGCAGTGTTCTGCTTCTCTTTCTCGGACATGACCATCGATTTGCGCTCGGCGCCCATCATGATCTTGTCTTTGGCCAGCTCGAACTCTTTCATTTCGACGATGCGCTTGCCGCTGCGTGCAGCGAACAGCGACGCTTCGTTGACCAGGTTGGCCAGATCGGCACCAGAGAAGCCCGGGGTACCACGTGCGATAACGGCCGGGGCAACGTCGTCACCCATTGGCACTTTGCGCATGTGAACCTTGAGGATCTGCTCGCGACCACGGATATCCGGCAAACCTACAACGACCTGACGGTCGAAACGGCCCGGACGCAGCAGCGCAGGGTCGAGTACGTCAGGACGGTTGGTAGCGGCGATCACGATGATGCCGTCATTCATTTCAAAGCCATCCATCTCTACCAGCAACTGGTTGAGAGTCTGCTCACGCTCGTCGTGACCGCCGCCCATGCCGGCGCCACGGTGGCGACCGACGGCGTCGATTTCGTCGATGAAGATGATGCACGGCGCATGCTTCTTGGCCTGCTCGAACATGTCGCGAACGCGGCTTGCACCAACACCCACGAACATTTCAACGAAGTCGGAACCGGAAATAGTGAAGAACGGAACCTTCGCTTCGCCGGCAATCGCCTTGGCCAGCAAGGTTTTACCGGTACCCGGAGGGCCGACCATCAATACGCCGCGAGGAATACGACCACCCAGGCGCTGAAACTTGCCCGGATCACGCAGGAACTCAACCAGTTCGCCGACCTCTTCCTTGGCTTCGTCGCAACCTGCAACGTCAGCCAAGGTGGTTTTCACCTGATCTTCGGAAAGCAGGCGTGCCTTGCTCTTGCCGAAGCTCATCGGTCCGCCCTTGCCGCCAGCACCGCCCTGCATCTGGCGCATGAAGAACATGAACACCGCGATGATCACCAGGATCGGGAAGCTCGCCACCAGGAGTTGAGTCCAGATGCTTTGCTGTTCAGGCTGCTTGCCCTCAACCACAACGTGGTTGTCGACCAGGTCGCCGATCAGGCCATTGTCCTGGATCGCCGGACGAATGGTCTTGAAGCTGTCGCCATCGTTGCGCTTGCCGGTAATCACATAGCCGTCAACGGCTACGCGCTCGACCTTGCCATCCTTGACCTGCTGGATGAAGTCGGAATAGTTGAGGGTCTGCGGCTCGTTAGGGCTGGAGAAGTTGTTCATCACCGTCACGAGGACTGCCGCGATGATCAACCACAGGATCAGATTCTTTGCCATATCGTTCAATTAACTACCCTCTGAAGCAAGCTCCGCTACTGGCGCGCGCTTCGCATGATATTCACCGGCCTAACTTACTACATTACCTACAACTCTGGCAGGCGCCGTCTGTAACCCTTTGTGAAACACTTTCTACACAATATTCGCTTATGCACGCGGGGCAAAATACGAAAAACCTATCGCCCCGGCAAAAAACCTCGTTTTACTCGTTACCACCGCGGTAACCCCAAGCCAGCATATATTGCTCGCGGGAGCTGCCTCGGGAAGAATCCGGCTTGATCATCTGGATCTTGTCGAATTTCTTGCGAGCATCCTTCAGGTAAACATCGAAACCTTCACCCTGAAAGATCTTGATCACGAAATTTCCACCCGGCTTGAGTATCCGTTCCGCCAGATCAAGCGCCAGTTCGCAAAGGAACATGGCTTTCGGCATATCCACTTCAGGCGTACCACTCATATTGGGGGCCATATCGGAAATCACAAGGTCCACCTGCGAATTACCCACGGCCTCAAGGATTCGCGCGAGCACTTCGTCCTCGGTGAAGTCACCCTGAATGAAGGTAACGTCCGGGATGCTGTCCATTTCCAGAATGTCCGAAGCGATCAGACGCCCCTGACCGCCGATCAGCCGACTGGTGACCTGCGACCAGCCGCCGGGCGCTGCGCCCAGGTCGACAACGCTCATGCCGGAACGGATCAGCTTGTATTTCTCCTGGATCTCCAGAAGCTTGTAACTTGCACGCGAACGGTAGCCATCCTTCTGCGCCTGCTTCACATAAGGATCGTTGACATGTCGTTTCAGCCAACCAAGGCTTGTCTTGGAACGCGCCATTGGGCACCTCGATGATTAGGGTCGTGATTAATTGGGCGGATCCACGAACCCTCGGGTAAAATGGCCGCCATTTTACAGAATCCAGACGAAAGGGTCAGATTATGCCGCTCACTCCAGAGCAGAAGAAACAGTACAAATCCATTGGCCACCACCTGAAGCCGGTTCTGACGGTGGCGGACAACGGTCTGACTGAAGGTGTATTAGCCGAACTCGAACGCGCACTGGCGGATCACGAGCTGATCAAGATCAAGCTCAACATCCTCGATCGCGAGTCGCGCCTGGCGCACATTGCAGAGTTGTGCAAGGTCGGCAAGGCTGACCTGGTTCAGGTCATCGGCAAGATGGCACTGGTATATCGCAAGAACTTCAGCGTCAACAAGCAGCTGTCGAACGTTCATCGCTTCAAGTGATGACAAGGGTCAAGGGTGTGCTTCGCGCACCCTGCCACTCCATCCCGGCAGTGGCTGCAACACCAACACCACACCGGAGAAGCCCAACAGCAGAAAACTGAATTCCTGCCAGCGCTGCGCTTGCGGCCAGCCGACACGCACTGCAATAAACATCGCACACGCATACAACGCCATCAGCAACACCTGCCCGCGAAAATCCCGCCATAGACTGGCAAGGCCATCGGCCTGTACCAGCACCAAAGCCTGAAAAATCACGCATGCCGCGGCAAAACCCGCCACCGGCACTTCGAATGCATCGGCAACTTCATCGATCAGCAACGGTGCCAGGCCAATCTTGCCCAACACCGGTCGCAAACCGAGATGTATCAACCAGAAGCCGCCGACCCACAACATCTGGGTCAGCTGCCAAAGCATGGCGCCCGCACGTAGCGGGCGCCTGCCTTCAGATGTGACGGACTTCGACAATCTCGTACTCGATAACGCCACTCGGCGTTTTCACGGCGACCACATCACCCTCTTCCTTGCCGATCAAGGCACGGGCCAATGGCGAGCCGACCGAAATCTTGCCGAGTTTGAAGTCAGCCTCATCCTCACCCACGATGTGGTAAGTGACGCTTTCATCAGTCTCGACGTTGGCGATTTCGACGGTAGTACCGAAGATCACTTTGCCGGTGTGCGGGATAGTCGTGACGTCGATGATGACCTGATTCTGAATCCGGCCTTCGATGTCACGGATCCGCGCCTCGACCATGCCTTGCTGTTCGCGGGCGGCATGGTATTCAGCGTTTTCCTTCAGGTCACCCAACTCGCGAGCGGTACCGATGTCCTGGCTGAGCTTCGGACGAACGACCTTGGTCAGGTGAGCGTGTTCTTCTTCCAGGGCTTTCGCGCCCTGGACGGTCATTGGGTATTTGATCATGCCTTCAATCCTGCGTGTAGATCCTGCAAGCGGCGCACGGTCTTCTCGGGACCGAACTTCAGCGCTTCGCAGATAGCTTCGCCCGCAGCAATGGTGGTGGTGCAGTAGATCTTGTGCTGCAGGGCATTACGACGAATGGAGTAGGAATCAGCGATCGACTGACGGCCTTCGGTGGTGTTGATGATCAGAGTGACTTCGTCATTCTTGATCATGTCAACCACGTGCGGACGCCCCTCGGTCACCTTGTTCACACGGCGCACTTTCAGGCCTGCAGCTTCGATCAGCTTGGCAGTGCCGGCAGTCGCGACCACTTCGAAGCCCAAGTTGATCAGATCACGGGCCACGCCTGCAACCAGCGGCTTGTCATCATCACGCACGCTGATGAACGCGGTACCGCCGGTCGGCAGCACTTCGCTGGCGCCCATCTGGGCCTTGGCGAATGCTTCACCGAAGGTGTCGCCGACGCCCATCACTTCACCGGTGGACTTCATCTCTGGGCCGAGGATCGGGTCAACACCAGGGAATTTGGCGAACGGGAACACCGCCTCTTTCACGCTGTAGAAGTTCGGGATGATTTCCTTGGTGAAGCCGATTTCCTTCAGAGTCTTACCGGCCATGACGCGAGCCGCGATCATTGCCAGGGAGACACCGATGCACTTGGACACGAACGGCACGGTACGCGAAGCGCGCGGGTTGACTTCGATGACGTAGATGTCTTCGCCCTGCAGCGCCAGTTGCACGTTCATCAGGCCGACAACGCCCAGTTCCAGGGCCATTTTCTTGACCTGCTCGCGCATCTCGTCCTGGATGTGCGCCGGCAGCGAGTAAGGCGGCAGCGAGCACGCGGAGTCACCGGAGTGAACGCCCGCCTGTTCGATGTGCTGCATGATCGCGCCGATCACCACGTCTTTGCCGTCGCAGACCGCATCCACGTCCATCTCGATGGCGCAGTTGAGGAAGTGGTCGAGCAGCACCGGGCTGTCGTTGGAGACTTGCACCGCGTCACGCAGGTAGCGCTTGAGTTCGTCTTCCTTGTAAACGATTTCCATCGCGCGGCCACCCAGTACGTAGGACGGGCGCACCACCAGCGGATAACCGATTTTCGCGGCAGCGCGAACGGCTTCATCTTCGCTGCGCACGGTGGCGTTTGGCGGCTGACGCAAGTTCAGGCGTTCAACCATTTGCTGGAAGCGCTCGCGGTCTTCGGCGCGGTCGATGGCGTCAGGGCTGGTACCGATGATCGGCACGCCAGCGGCTTCCAGGGCACGCGCCAGTTTCAGCGGCGTCTGGCCGCCGTACTGGACGATTACGCCTTTCGGCTTCTCGACGCGGCAGATTTCCAGCACGTCTTCCAGGGTTACCGGCTCGAAGTACAGACGGTCGGAAGTGTCGTAGTCGGTGGAAACGGTTTCCGGGTTGCAGTTGACCATGATGGTTTCGTAGCCGTCTTCGCGCAGAGCGAGGGCAGCATGTACGCAGCAGTAGTCGAACTCGATGCCCTGGCCGATACGGTTCGGACCGCCACCCAGAATCATGATCTTGTCGCGACCGGACGGCGCGGCTTCGCACTCCTCCTCGTAAGTCGAGTAGAGGTAAGCGGTGTCGGTGGCGAACTCGGCGGCGCAGGTGTCAACGCGCTTGTAGACCGGGAACACTTCCAGTTTTTGACGGTGAGTACGCAGATTCTTCTCGGTCACACCCAGCAGCTTGGCCAGACGCTGATCGGAGAAGCCTTTGCGCTTGAGCTTGAACATCAGGTCGCGGTCGATGGCGGACAGACCGAGGGTCTTGACCTTCTCTTCGTCCTTGATCAGATCTTCGATCTGCACCAGGAACCACGGGTCGATCATGTTCATGCCGAAGATGTCTTCGACGGTCATGCCGGCGCGGAAGGCGTCCGCCACGTACCAGATACGCTCGGCGCCCGGCACGGTCAGCTCGCGCTTGAGGATGCTCATGCTTTCCGGGTTGCTCAGGTCGAGCTTCTCGTCCAGACCGCAAACACCGACTTCCAGACCGCGCAGGGCTTTCTGCAGGGATTCCTGGAAGGTGCGACCGATGGCCATGACTTCGCCGACCGACTTCATTTGAGTGGTCAGGCGTGCGTCTGCGTTGGCGAATTTCTCGAAAGCGAAACGTGGCAGCTTGGTCACGACGTAGTCGATCGACGGCTCGAAGGACGCCGGAGTCTTGCCGCCGGTGATGTCGTTCGACAGTTCGTCGAGGGTGTAGCCCACAGCCAGCTTGGCCGCGACTTTGGCGATCGGGAAACCGGTGGCTTTCGAAGCCAGTGCCGAGGAACGCGATACACGCGGGTTCATCTCGATCACGACCATGCGGCCGGTGTCCGGGCAGATGCCGAACTGCACGTTGGAACCGCCGGTCTCGACGCCGATCTCGCGCAGTACCGCCAGCGAGGCGTTACGCAGGATCTGGTATTCCTTGTCGGTCAGGGTCTGTGCCGGAGCAACGGTGATCGAGTCACCGGTGTGCACGCCCATCGGGTCGAAGTTTTCGATCGAGCAGACGATGATGCAGTTGTCCTTTTTGTCGCGGACAACTTCCATTTCATATTCTTTCCAGCCGATCAGCGACTCGTCGATCAGCAGCTCTTTGGTCGGCGACAGGTCCAGACCGCGGGCGCAGATTTCTTCGAACTCTTCACGGTTGTACGCGATACCGCCACCGGTGCCGCCCATGGTGAAGGACGGACGGATGATGCACGGGAAACCCAGACGCTCGAGGACGGCGTTGGCTTCTTCCATGCTGTGGGCGATACCGGAACGCGGGCATTCCAGGCCGATTGACTTCATGGCCTTGTCGAAACGCGAACGGTCTTCAGCCTTGTCGATGGTGTCGGCGTTGGCGCCGATCATTTCCACGCCGAACTTTTCCAGAACGCCTTCGCGCTCCAGGTCCAGGGCGCAGTTCAGAGCAGTCTGGCCGCCCATGGTTGGCAGCACGGCATCCGGACGCTCTTTTTCGATGATCTTGGCCACGGTCTGCCACTTGATCGGCTCGATGTACGTGGCGTCAGCCATGTCCGGGTCGGTCATGATGGTGGCCGGGTTGGAGTTCACCAGGATGACGCGGTAACCCTCTTCGCGCAGGGCTTTGCAGGCCTGGGCGCCGGAGTAGTCGAATTCGCAGGCCTGGCCGATAACGATCGGGCCAGCGCCGAGAATCAGGATGCTTTTAATGTCTGTACGTTTTGGCATGGGTTTGTCACTCAAATCCGCAGGTCAGTCGGCAAGCCGTCTTGATCGATTTCTGAAGCCCTGAGGGGCGCCACCGGTGTCGGGGCCGCCCTCGAGGGCTTCTCGCTACAGTCTCAAGGCGAACGCTTAGCGTCGCTTGGCCATCTCGTTGATGAAGCGGTCGAACAGGGGCGCCACATCGTTCGGGCCCGGGCTCGCTTCAGGGTGGCCCTGGAAGCTGAACGCGCTCTTGTCAGTGCGCTCGATGCCTTGCAGGGTGCCGTCGAACAGCGACTTGTGGATCGCACGCACGTTGGCCGGCAGGGTCGCTTCGTCAACCGCGAAACCGTGGTTCTGGCTGGTGATCATCACAACGCCAGTGTCCAGATCCTGTACCGGGTGGTTGGCACCGTGGTGGCCGTGACCCATTTTCAGGGTCTTGGCGCCGGAGGCCAGAGCCAGCAGTTGGTGACCGAGGCAGATACCGAATACCGGAATCTCGGTTTCCAGCACTTCCTTGATCGCCTTGATCGCGTAGTCGCAAGGCTCCGGGTCACCAGGGCCGTTGGACAGGAACACGCCGTCCGGCTTGAGTGCCAGCACATCGGCAGCCGGGGTTTGCGCCGGCACCACGGTCACGCGGCAGCCGCGCTCGACCAGCATGCGCAGGATGTTCAGTTTGACGCCGTAGTCGTAGGCAACCACGTGGTATGGCAGTTCGGAGGCTTCGATGGTCGCGTGGCTGTCGGTCTTCAAGTCCCAGACAGTGGAGCGCCATTCGTACTTTTCCTTGGTGCTGACGACTTTCGCCAGATCCATGCCCTTCAGGCCCGGGAAGCCTTGCGCGGCGGCAATTGCAGCTTCTTCGGAGATGTTGTCGCCGGCCATGATGCAGCCGTTCTGTGCGCCTTTTTCACGCAGGATGCGGGTCAGGCGACGAGTATCGATACCAGCGATTGCCACAACGTTGTTGGCTTTCAGGTAGTCGGACAGGGACATCGTGTTACGCCAGTTGCTCGCTACCAGCGGCAGGTCACGAATCACCAGGCCTGCGGACCATACGCGGTCAGACTCGGCGTCTTCCGGCGTGGTGCCGGTGTTGCCGATGTGCGGGTAAGTCAGGGTAACGATCTGCTGGGCGTAGGAAGGATCG
Organism: Pseudomonas sp. MWU347; assembly: GCF_017947305.1. Lineage (NCBI taxonomy): Bacteria > Pseudomonadati > Pseudomonadota > Gammaproteobacteria > Pseudomonadales > Pseudomonadaceae > Pseudomonas > Pseudomonas sp. MWU347. Next base: position 69,573 of record NZ_JAFGZB010000015.1, on the reverse strand, counting down.
GTAAGGATTTCCTGATAGCCGGTCATTGCGGTGTTGAACACCACCTCACCAACGGTTTGACCGTCGGCTCCAATGGCTTCGCCGCGAAAAATGCTGCCATCAGCAAGGGCGAGTATGGCTGGCTTAGTCAAGAAGACCTCCCGTAAATAACGCATGAAAGGGCAATCGCAGGTTGTAAAAAAGCGGAGTGACGTATGGACACGTCACCCCGCTTCTTCACCGAATTATTCTGCGCGCTTTTAGTGGACACACTAAAGCTGTAGCTTACAGAAAAAGGCTTTTTTGGTCCACCGCTAAAGAGCCTAAAAGGCCGGAGAATGCGACAGGCCGTCGCGCGGTGCAGAAAAACCAGCGCAAACCGGGCGTTTGCGCTGGGTAAAGCAGTCAATTAATGCAGGTCGAGCACGTCCTGCATGTCGTACAGACCCGGCTCGCGACCATCCAGCCACAACGCCGCACGCACCGCACCCTTGGCGAATGTCATGCGACTGGAAGCCTTGTGCGTGATCTCCAGGCGCTCGCCTTCGCAAGCGAACAGCACGGTGTGATCGCCGACCACATCACCACCACGCACGGTAGCGAAACCGATGGTTTCCCGCTCGCGCGCACCGGTGTGGCCTTCACGACCATAGACCGCAACCTTCTGCAGATCACGATCCAGCGCATCGGCAATCACCTCGCCCATGCGCAGGGCAGTACCCGAAGGCGCATCGATCTTGTGCCGGTGATGCGCCTCGATGATCTCGATGTCCGCATCATCGCCCAGCACCCGGGCGGTCATTTCGAGCAGCTTCAGCGACAGGTTGACCCCGACACTGAAGTTGGCCGCGAAGACGATCGGAATATCCTTGCCCGCCTCGGCCAGCAGTTGCTTCTGCGCAGCATCCAGCCCCGTGGTGCCGATGACCATGGCCTTGCCAGCCTTGCGACAGAACGCGAGGTTTTTCAGCATGACTTCCGGCAGGGTGAAATCGATCAGCACATCGAACTCTTCAGCCACCGATTCGAGATTGCCGGACAACGGCACACCGATGCGACCCAGCGAAGCCAGCTCACCGGCATCCACCCCGATCAGCGTACTGCCGGGACGAACGATCGCCGCGGTCAGGCCGGTCAGCGGCGCGCGCTGTTGCACGGCCTCGACCAGAATCTTGCCCATGCGCCCGGCGGCGCCCATCACAGCTATACGTCGCATGCCGACTCCTTACAGATCGCCGAAGAAGCGCTTCACGCCATCGAACCAACCGGTGGTTTTTGGCGAGTGACTGTTGTCATCCGCCAGCGAGCTGCGGAACTCTTCGAGCAATTCGCGCTGACGACGATTCAGATTGACCGGGGTCTCGACCGCTACACGGCACATCAAGTCGCCCGCACCACCGCCCCGCACCGGCGCCACGCCTTTGCCGCGTACACGGAACTGCTTGCCGGTCTGGGTGCCTTCAGGGATTTTCAGTTTGACGCGACCGTCGAGGGTCGGGATTTCCAGCTCGCCGCCGAGCGCCGCATCAACAAAGCTGATCGGCACTTCGCAGAACAGATGTTTGCCATCGCGCTGGAAGATGTCGTGTTCGCGCACGTTGATCACCACGTACAGGTCGCCGGTCGGGCCGCCCTGGGTGCCCGCCTCGCCCTCGCCAGACAGACGAATGCGGTCGCCGGTATCAACGCCAGCCGGCACCTTCACCGACAGGGTCTTGTACTCTTCGACGCGACCGTCGCCGTGGCAGGAATCGCACGGATCGGAAATGATCTTGCCTTGGCCATGGCAGCGCGGGCAGGTCTGCTGCACCGAGAAGAAGCCCTGCTGCATACGCACCTGGCCGATGCCGCCGCAGGTCGGGCAGGTTGATGGCGACGAGCCTTTCTTCGCACCGGAACCATCGCATGGCTTGCAATTGACCAGTGTCGGAACGCGGATATTCACGGTAGTGCCGCGCACCGCTTCTTCCAGATTCAGCTCCAGGGTGTAGCGCAGATCGCTGCCGCGCTGGGCGCCGCCACGGGAACCGCCACGACCGCCACCGAAGAAGTCACTGAAGACATCGCCAAAGATGTCGGAGAAGTTCTGCCCGCCGAAACCGGCGCCACCGCCACCCATGCTTGGGTCGACGCCAGCATGACCGTACTGGTCGTACGCCGCGCGCTTGCTCGAATCGGACAATACTTCGTAGGCCTCGTTGGCCTCTTTGAACAGTTCTTCCGACGCTTTGTCATCGGGATTACGGTCCGGGTGATGCTTCATCGCCAGACGACGATAGGCCTTCTTCAGGTCTGCATCGCTTGAACCACGCTCTACACCCAATACTTCGTAATAGTCACGCTTTGCCATAAGTCTTTTGCACTCTTGAGGACGTTCGGCAAACCCCTCCTGAGGATGGCCAAACTCGTTGAGCCCCAATACAGGCCCGGACCCAACTCACGTCAATTCAACGATCCTGGTCTTTGTTTCTTTTGGTACTTGCGGCGCGAAAAGCAGGAGCATTCCCGGCCATACCAGCAGCAGGCGAACCTTGTCGCATGCTGTAAAAATTCGTGTATTCCAGATACGCCAACGCGGGAGCAAGCTCCCGCGCGGCGACATCCTACCAGTCACCGCCGCAAGGCAGTCAACCGGCCGACCAACAACTTACTTGTGGTCTTTGACTTCTTCGAACTCGGCATCGACAACATCGTCAGCCTTTTCAGCTTTCTCGTCGTGCGGCGCCGCGCCTTCAGCAGGCTGAGCCTGTTCGGCGTACATCTTCTGAGCGACCGGAGCCGAGACTTTCGACAGCTCTTCGATCTTCGCTTCGATGGCAGCCTTGTCGTCGCCTTTCACAGCGGCTTCCAGTGCAACCACAGCGGCTTCGATCGCGGTCTTCTCTTCAGCGCTGACCTTGTCGCCCGCTTCGGTAACCATTTTGCGAGTCGAGTGAACCAGTGCATCACCCTTGTTACGGGATTCAGCCAGTTCAGCGAACTTGCGGTCTTCCTCGGCGTTCAGCTCGGCATCGCGAACCATCTTCTGAATTTCTTCATCCGACAGACCGGAGTTGGCCTTGATGGTGATCTTCTGCTCTTTACCGGTCGCCTTGTCTTTCGCACCAACGTGCAGGATGCCGTTAGCGTCGATGTCGAAGGTCACTTCGATCTGCGGCACGCCACGTGGAGCTGGTGGAATGTCGGCCAGGTCGAACTTGCCCAGGGACTTGTTCTGTGCGGCTTGCTTACGCTCACCTTGCAGAACGTGAATGGTCACAGCGCCCTGGTTGTCGTCGGCAGTCGAGAACACTTGCGATTTCTTGGTAGGAATCGTGGTGTTTTTCTCGATCAGCGCGGTCATCACGCCACCCATGGTTTCGATACCCAGGGTCAGCGGGCTGACGTCGAGCAGCAGAACGTCTTTCACGTCACCGGCCAGAACGGCGCCCTGGATCGCAGCACCCATGGCAACCGCTTCGTCCGGGTTCACGTCTTTACGTGCTTCTTTACCGAAGAAATCGGTCACCAGCTTCTGTACCAGCGGCATACGGGTCTGACCGCCGACCAGAATCACGTCGTTGATCGCGCCAACGTCGATACCGGCGTCTTTCATAGCGATACGGCAAGGCTCGATGGTGCGCTGAACCAGGTCTTCAACCAGTGCTTCGAGCTTGGCACGCGAAATCTTCACGTTCAGGTGCTTAGGACCGGTAGCGTCTGCAGTGATGTACGGCAGGTTGACGTCGGTCGACTGCGCGGACGACAGCTCGATCTTGGCTTTCTCAGCGGCTTCTTTCAGGCGCTGCATGGCCAGCGGGTCACCTTTGAGGTTCATGCCGCTTTCTTTCTTGAATTCGTCAACGAGGTAGTCGATCAGACGAATGTCGAAGTCTTCACCGCCGAGGAAGGTGTCACCGTTGGTGGCCAACACTTCGAACTGGTGCTCGCCGTCAACTTCAGCGATCTCGATCACCGAAACGTCGAAAGTACCGCCACCCAGGTCATAAACGATCACGGTGTGATCGCCCTTGGCCTTGTCCATACCGTAAGCCAGAGCAGCTGCGGTTGGTTCGTTGATGATACGTTTAACGTCCAGACCGGCGATGCGGCCGGCGTCTTTGGTCGCCTGACGCTGGCTGTCGTTGAAGTAGGCCGGAACGGTGATTACCGCTTCGGTCACGGGCTCGCCGAGGTAGTCTTCGGCGGTCTTCTTCATCTTCTTCAGAATTTCAGCCGAGATTTGTGGCGGCGCCATTTTCTGGCCGTTCACTTCAACCCAGGCGTCGCCGTTGTCAGCCTTGGCGATTTTGTACGGGACCATCTTGATGTCTTTCTGTACGACTTCTTCGTCGAACTTGCGACCGATCAGACGCTTCACCGCGTACAGGGTGTTGTGCGGGTTGGTCACTGCCTGACGCTTGGCCGACTGACCAACGAGGATTTCACCATCGTTGGCGTAAGCGATGATCGACGGCGTGGTACGCGCGCCTTCGGCGTTTTCGATAACTTTGGCTACGCCGTTTTCCAGCACGGAGACGCAGGAGTTGGTAGTCCCCAGGTCGATACCGATAATTTTGCCCATGTTCACTCTCCCGAAACTTTGGATTTTGTTGCCGCAGCAGTGGTGGCTAACTGCGGTAATACTTAAACGCTTGACTTCTAAATGGGGGCCTTGCGGCTAATTTCAAGCCTTCTCGTCAATCGAAGGCGAAATTGGCGCCGGCGCCTTGCTGACCACAACCATGGCCGGACGCAACAGGCGGCCATTGAGCTGGTAGCCCTTCTGGAACACCTTCAGAACGCTGTTCGGTTCGACGTCGGCGCTTTCCTGCATGGCCATCGCCTGATGGTGAACGGCATTGAACGGTTCGCCATGCGGATCGATCGCTTCAAGCTGGTAACGCTTGAGGGTGTCGTGGAACATTTTCAGGGTCAGCTCGATGCCTTCGCGCATCGGACGGATGCTTTCGTCGTCCGGGCTCGACAGTTCGAGGCCGCGCTCCAGGCTGTCAACGATCGGCAGCAAGTCACCGGCGAACTTTTCCAGCGCAAACTTGTGCGCCTTCTCGACATCCTGCTCGGCACGACGGCGGACGTTCTGCAGATCGGCAGCTACGCGCAGCGACTGATCCTGCGCGGCGGCCAACTGCTCTTCGAGCACTTGTACACGGGTCGCCAGGTCGTCACCCAAAGTTTCGGGCGCCTGATTGGCTTCTGGATTTTGCGTATCTACTGTCTGTTCGTCAGCCATAGAATTCTCCTTTCAATTACGTCCGCGAGCTGTACTCGCGCTTCTGCCCCGATATATGGGGCCGCAAAATCAGGCTTCAAGGGCCTGCAATGATTAACCCTACAAAAAAGTGCTGCATTGTCATTCCCGCTCGGACTAAGCATTTGATCGGATCAAGCAAATCGAGCTAAGCGAGGGCATTGTCAGCCTGAAACAAAACACTGTATAAATAACCAGACCTAAAGCCTGGGAGCGGCCTTTATGCTGGTGCACCTGTCCGTACATAACTACGCCATCGTTGAACATCTCGATCTAGAACTCGATCGCGGGATGAGCGTGATCACAGGGGAAACCGGCGCCGGCAAGTCGATCATGCTCGACGCCCTGGGCCTGACCCTGGGCGATCGCGCCGACAGCGGCGTGGTTCGCCCAGGCGCCGACAAGGCCGACATTCTGGCCACCTTCGATCTGGTCGACATTCCCGAAGCCCATGCCTGGCTGGCCGAACGCGATCTCGAAAACGACGGCCCATGCATCCTGCGTCGGGTGATCACCGCTGAAGGCCGTTCACGCGGCTATATCAATGGCACGCCCTGCCCGCTCGGCGATCTCAAGGCCCTCGGCGAACTGCTGATCGATATCCACAGCCAGCACGAACATCAATCGCTGCTGAAAACCGATACCCATCGCCGCCTGCTCGACGAATACGCCGGCGCTACCGACCTGGCCCGTCAGGTCCAACTCGCCGCGCAGCGCTGGCGTCAAACCCGCCAGGAGCTGGAGCGCCTCTCCAATTCTGGCGACGAACAACGCGCGCGCCACCAACTGCTCAGCTACCAGCTTGAAGAACTGGAAAACCTCGGCCTCGGCGACAACGAGCTGGAACAGCTGGAGCAGGAACACAAGAATCTGACCAATGCCGAAACCCTGCTCGGCATCTGCCGACAGGTGGTCGAGCAGTGCAGCGAAAGCGATTCCGGCAATGTGCTGAATGCACTGACCGCCAGCCTCAATCGCCTGTCGAGCGTGAACAACTCGGTTGGCGCACTGGGCGAAGCCAGCAGCCTGCTGACCAGCGCGCAGATCCAGGTCGAAGAAGCCGTGGGCGAACTCAATCGCTTCCTCGACAACTTCGATGCCGATCCGGCGCGCCTGCAGTATCTGGAAGAACGCCTCGACGCAATTTACACCCTGGCCCGCAAGCACCGGATCCAGCCAACCGAAGTCGCCGAGATGCAGCAGAAGTTGCTGGATGAGATCGAAACCCTTAACGCCAACGACGAATCTATCGAGCGCCTGGGTGAAGAACTGGCGTCCTACGCACGCCATTATCAAGAGAAGGCCCGAGAGCTGAGCGACTTGCGTCACCAGGCCGCCGGCAGCCTTGCCAGCGCCGTGGAGCAGGAAATCCAGCGCTTGGGCATGCCGGGCGGGCGCTTCACCATTGAATTGCGCGCCAATAGCAGCGACGAACTGCTGCCCAATGGTCTGGAACAGGTTGAACTGCTGGTCAGCGCCAACCCCGGCCAGCCACTGAAGGCGCTGGCCAAAGTGGCCTCCGGCGGCGAGCTGTCGCGGATCAGTCTGGCGATTCAGGTGATTACCGCGCAGACCTCAAGAGTGCCGACCCTGGTATTCGACGAAGTGGACGTGGGTATCGGCGGGCCGACCGCCGAAATCGTCGGCCAGTTGTTGCGACGTCTTGGCGATCGCGGGCAGGTACTGACCGTGACGCACTTGCCGCAAGTGGCAGCGCAGGGTCATCAGCATTTGTTCGTGCACAAGGTACGGGGCGAACAGGCGACTCACACCGCCGTGTCCAAGCTGAGCAAGAACGACCGTATAGAAGAAGTGGCGCGGATGCTGGGCGGCATCGACCTGACCAAAGAGTCTTTGGCTCACGCAAAAAAAATGGTGGTTACCGCAAAAGTTTAAGCACAGCAGAAAGCACGAAGGCGACCCTTGGGTCGCCTTCGTTCGTTTCGCGAACCTGAAATTCGCGCGACATGCTTACTTTTTCTTGCGTACGTACAGCACCAGATTGTGATCTACCAGATCAACACCGTGCTCCTCGGCAATTGCCTTCTGGAGCTTTTCGATTTCCGGACTGACGAATTCGACGACTTCACCGGTTTCCACGTTGACCATGTGGTCGTGGTGGCCACCGTCGGCCAATTCGAATACCGCGTGGCCACCGTCGAAGTTGTGACGGACCACGAGGCCAGCGGCTTCGAACTGGGTCAGAACACGGTAAACCGTGGCCAGACCGACGTCCTCGCCCGCTTCCATCAACGCCTTGTAGACGTCTTCGGCACTCATGTGACGCTGCTCGGTAGAGTCGAGCATTTGCAGGATCTTGACCCGTGGCAGGGTCACTTTGAGGCCGGCTTTGCGTAGTTCGCTATTTTCAACCATGGTCAGCTTTCTCGCGATGCTGCTTCGCAGCTTCTCTTAATGCGGGTATGATCGGCGTTTACGTTGTCCCAGCCAAGATAGTGGAAGTCGCCCACCGATGCAAAACACCAAGCTCTTGCTAACCAGTTTCACCTTTGTGGGACTGCTCGCACTCGCCGGTTGTTCATTCCCCGGGGTTTACAAAATCGACATCCAGCAGGGCAATGTCGTCACGCAGGACATGATAGACCAGTTACGCCCGGGAATGACCCGTCGGCAAGTACGGTTTATCATGGGTAACCCTCTGCTGACCGACACGTTCCATGCCGATCGCTGGGATTATCTGTACAGCCTGCAACCTGGTGGCGGTGAACGCCAACAGGAACGCGTGAGTGTTAACTTCAACTCCAACGACCAGCTTGTCAGCCTGTCCGGTGACTTCATGCCGGGCGTGAGCCGTGACGAAGCCATTCTCGGCAAGGACAGTGGCACCAGCGTGACCGCCCCTGCTGAAAACGCCGAGAAGCCGAAGCCGGAACAACCAGCCAAACCGGGCTCCTTGCTGGATTCGATCCAGAAGGATGTGGACGGTGTTGAAACCGTTCCGGTTCCGACGCCTGAACCGCTGGACACCTCGCCGCAGTAATGTGCGAGGCAATAAAAAACCCGGAATTTCCGGGTTTTTTATTGCCTGCGATTTGCTCGTCCTACTGATTTCGCGCCTTGGCTTCGGCAGCCTTGGCCGCCCGCAAGCGCCGAACCTCTTTCGGATCTGCCAATAGCGGCCGGTAGATCTCGATGCGATCCCCTGCCTGAATCAAGCGAACCTGTGAATCAGCCACCACCTTGCCGAAGATTCCCAGCGGACATTCGTTCAGGTCCAGCTCCGGAAATTCATCGCCAATACCTGACTTGAGCACCGTCTCACGCACTGTCGTCCCTTCAGGAACGCTCAAAGTGCGCAAGATCTGACGATCCACGGCGGCATACACCACCTCAATCTCGATCACCGGCTCAACCATGCATCTGCTTGGCGCGCTGGCAGAACGCATCCACCAACGTATTCGCCGCCTGATTGAACAGCGGGCCGAGCGTCGCGCGCACCAGCGGGCCGGCGTAGTCGAAAGACAGGTCAAGACTGATCTTGCAGGCCTTCTCGTTCAACGCTTTGAAGACCCAGACGCCATGCAGTTGGTTGAACGGGCCTTCTTCCAGGTTCATCTCGATCGATTGCCCCGGCACCAGCGTATTGCGCGTGACGAAGTGCTGACTCAGACCGCCCTTGGCCACGCCAACGCTGGCACGCATGTGCTCGGGCGAACTCTCCAGCACCTCGGCGGACGAGCACCATGGCAAGAATTCCGGGTAACGCGCGACGTCGTTGACCAGGTCGTAGAGGAATTGCGCCGGGTATGGCAGCAACGCCGAACGTTGAATATGTGTCGTCATGTAAGCGTTACTTCCAGAGCTGAGCGGCAAACACTACAAGAATGCCGATAGGCGCCACGTAGCGCATCAAGAACAAGGACAGGGCAAACAGCGCCGGGTTACGAATCGACAACTCGTCACGCACCGCCTCACGCCCCATCACCCAACCGGCAAACAGCACGAAGCACAAGCCACCGAGCGGCAACATGATCCGCGAGGTGAAGAAATCGATCACGCCGAAGAAGTCCAGACCGCCTGCCGCCCCCCATTGGTAGAGATGAAACAGCCCGCCATCGTTCACGAAAAATTTGGCTTCCTTCCAGATATTGAAGGAGAAAACCGTACCCAGACCGACGAACCAGCAAATAAATGCCAGCCAGAAAGTCACCCAGCCACGGCTGATTTTCGTGCGTTCAACCAAATAGGCAACCATCGGTTCGAGCAGGGAAATCGCCGAGCTCCAGGCGGCAATTGCCACCAGGACAAAGAACACCACGCCCATCAACTGGCCGAAAACCACGTTACCGAAGGCAAATGGCAGACTGACGAACATCAGGCCCGGACCTTCGCTAGGGTTCAAACCGCCAGCAAACACAATCGGAAACAATGCCAGACCGGCCACCAGCGACACGAAGGTGTCGAGCAGTGCCACACCGACCACGGTGCCGGACAACGAGGCCTCCTTGGTCATGTAAGCGCCGTAGATCATGATCGAGCCGACGCCCACGCTCAGGGAAAAGAACGCATGGCCCATGGCGGGCAGCAAGCCGTCGAGGACTTTTTCCGGGTGGAAATCGAACATGAAATGCACGCCTTCCATGAAATGCCCGGTGGTCATGCTGTAACCCAGCAACACCAGCACCATCACGAACAGCAGCGGCATCATGATCCGCAGACTGCGCTCAAGCCCGGCAACCACGCCTTTGGCGATCACCACGGCCGACAACAGCATGAAAACTGTGTGCCAAAGTGTCAGGCGCCAGGGATCGGAGATGACATTGCCGAAATAAGCGCCGACCTGCTCCGCCGTGGCGCCCTGGAAGTCGCCGCGCCCCATGTCGATGATGTAATCCAGCGACCAGCCGCCAACCACACTATAGAAAGACAGGATCAGCAACGCCGTGATCATCCCGGCAAATGCGCCCCACGACCACTTGCCCGAATGCCCGGCTTCCAGCGCCAGCACCTTCAGGGCGTTCGCCGGACTTTGCCGTGCGCGGCGGCCGATCAGGGTTTCAGCCAGCATGACCGGGATCCCGATCAGGGCGATGCAGGCCAGAAACATCAGCACGAAGGCGCCGCCGCCGTAGACCCCGACCATGTAGGGGAATTTCCAGATGCTGCCCAGTCCCACGGCCGAACCGGTCGCGGCGAATATGAAAACCCAGCGGCTAGCCCAACTGCCGTGGACAGAAACCTTGTCTGTCGACATTGAATATCACGCCCAAGCGTTAGAAAAAGAGGCCGCATTGTCCGGGATTCACTCAACGTGCTCAAGCACGCAGCATCACCGTAGCCGAGGACCGTTTATCTCCATATAATGCCGCCCCTATGGCTAAACAGAAGAAACACCCAACAGGGACCATCGCGCAGAACAAAAAGGCGCGACACGATTACTTCATCGAACATCGTTTCGAGGCTGGTCTGGTCCTGGCCGGCTGGGAAGTAAAAAGTCTGCGGGCAAGCAAGCTGCAACTGGTCGACAGTTACGTGCTGCTCAAGGATGGCGAAGCCTGGCTCCTCGGCAGTCACATCACGCCGTTGATGACCGCCAGCACCCACGTCATCGCCGATCCGACCCGCACCCGCAAACTGCTGCTGAACAAGCGCGAGCTGGAAAAACTCGCCGCTGCCGTGCAACAGAAAGGCTACGCCTGCGTGTGCCTGTCCTTCTACTGGAGCAAGCACATGGTCAAGTGCGAAATTGCTCTGGGCAAGGGCAAGAAGGAATACGACAAGCGTGACACCGAGCGCGAACGCGACGCTGGTCGAGAGCTGCAGCGCGCCGTGCGCAACAAGGGCAAGGAAGAATAATTTTCCTGCTTTAAAAGATCGCAGCCTGGGGCAGCTCCTACACAGGAATGAGAATTTCCCTGTAAGAGCTGCCGAAGGCTGCGATCTTTTTGCCTCTAAAAGCTACATTCCCTTGCGCCGCTCCGCCCGAGCCATGCGCTGAACTTCCTGCCGTACCTCCTCCAGCACTTCCTGCACATACAGAATGTGCCGACTGGAAACCTCCCGCGCCTGCTCCGCACGCCCCTCGATAATCGCCAGATACAGCTCCCGGTGCTGAGAGATCAGCATGTCGCGGGTTTCCGTGCGCTGCTTGTACATGCCGCCAATGTTGGTCACCACGTTGCGCTTGAGCAGATCGAACAACCCGCGAATGGTGTGCAGCAGCACTGCGTTGTGGCTGGCTTCGGCGATCGCCAGATGAAACTTCGCATCCGCCGCGCCCTCTTCCGCCCGGCTCACTTCGTCATGCCGCGTATAGCAATCCTGCAACTCATTGAACGCAGCAGTCAGACGCTCCCGATCCACATCCGTGGCGCGCAATGCTGCGTAATAGGCGCACGATGCCTCCAGAGTGTGCCGAAACTCAAGCAAGTCGCGCTGCGCCTCGGGATTGCTCTCCAGCAGCAATAGCAGAGGATCACTGAAGGTCGAGCCGAGCGTTTCCACCACATAATTGCCGCCGCCCTGGCGACTGACCAGCAAGCCCTTGGCCGCCAGTTTCTGAATCGCTTCGCGCAAAGACGGACGCGACACGCCGAACTGCTCGGCCAAAGCGCGCTCGGCCGGAAGCCGCTCACCGGACTTCAGCGTGCCCTCGAGGATCATCCCCTCGAGGCGCTCGACAATATCGTCAGACAAACGGCGCTGACGAATCTGATCAAACCCCATAACTCATTTCTCCACGATCCCGACCGCTCGCCGGGCTCTCTATTCTGGCCTATCGGCGCCCCGCCGACACCTGTCAGCGCACATTCGCCCGACCGGATCAGATGCCCTCTGCACCGCTTATTCGACAAAAGTTTCAGGGCGACAAATTGACACACCGACATCAAGGCTTTTACCCTAGCCAACAGCGATTGTAAATTGGTATTACCAATTAACCAAGAACGCTGACAGTGCCTGACCAACAACAATTAGGGGCCACCCCATATGCAAACCTGGCAACAGCTCTATACCCCGCTCGGCAGTCTCGGCGTCTCCGCTCTTGCGGCCGTCATCCCCATCGTTTTCTTCTTTCTCGCGCTGGCGGTGTTCCGCCTCAAGGGTCACGTGGCCGGCAGCATCACGCTGGCCCTGTCGATTGCCGTGGCGATTTTCGCCTTCCACATGCCGGTCGACATGGCCTTCGCCGCGGCCGGATACGGCTTTGCCTACGGTCTGTGGCCGATTGCCTGGATCATTGTCGCGGCGGTGTTCCTCTACAAACTGACGGTCAAGAGTGGTCAGTTCGAGGTCATTCGCAGTTCGGTGCTGTCGATCACCGACGACCAGCGTCTGCAGGTGCTGCTGATCGGTTTCTGCTTCGGTGCATTTCTTGAAGGTGCCGCCGGCTTCGGCGCGCCAGTGGCGATTACCGCTGCGCTGCTGGTCGGTCTCGGGTTCAACCCGCTGTACGCCGCCGGCCTGTGCCTGATTGCCAACACCGCGCCAGTGGCGTTTGGCGCACTGGGCATTCCAATCATTGTTGCCGGGCAAGTGACCGGCATCGACGCGTTCAAGATCGGCGCCATGACCGGCCGCCAACTGCCACTGCTGTCGCTGTTCGTGCCGTTCTGGTTGGTGTTCATGATGGACGGCCTGCGTGGCGTGCGTGAAACCTGGCCGGCAGCACTGGTCGCAGGCCTGAGTTTCGCAGTGACCCAGTACTTCACTTCGAACTTCATCGGCCCGGAGCTGCCGGACATCACCTCGGCCCTAGCCAGCCTGATTTCCCTGACTCTGTTCCTTAAAGTCTGGCAGCCAAAACGCACCGCCGGTGCACAGATCGCCGGCGCCACCTCGAGCGCAGCGATTACCGCCAGCGTCGGCGGTTTCGGCCAGAAGCGCACCACCGTGGCTTCGCCTTACAGTCTTGGGGAAATTTTCAAGGCGTGGTCGCCGTTCCTGATCCTCACCGTGCTGGTGACCATCTGGACCCTCAAACCCTTCAAAGCCATGTTCGCCGCCGGCGGATCGATGTACGCCTGGGTATTCAACTTCGCCATCCCGCACCTTGATCAACTGGTGATCAAGACCGCGCCGATCGTCGCCACCCCGACCGCGATTCCGGCGGTGTTCAAGCTCGACCCGATCTCGGCGACCGGCACCGCGATTTTCTTCTCGGCGCTGATCTCGATGCTGGTGCTGAAGATCAACTTCAAAACTGGTCTGACCACTTTTAAAGAGACCTTCTACGAACTGCGCTGGCCAATCCTGTCGATCGGCATGGTGCTGGCCTTCGCCTTCGTCACCAACTACTCGGGCATGTCTTCGACCATGGCTCTGGTATTGGCCGCGACCGGCGCAGCCTTCCCGTTCTTCTCACCGTTCCTCGGCTGGCTCGGTGTGTTCCTCACCGGTTCCGATACTTCGTCGAACGCCCTGTTCAGTTCGCTGCAAGCGACCACCGCACACCAGATCGGCGTCAATGACACCTTGTTGGTAGCCGCCAATACCAGCGGCGGCGTGACCGGCAAGATGATCTCGCCACAATCGATCGCCGTGGCCTGCGCCGCGACCGGGCTGGTAGGTAAGGAATCGGATCTGTTCCGCTTCACTCTCAAGCACAGCCTATTCTTTGCCACGATTGTCGGCCTGATCACTCTGGCCCAGGCCTACTGGTTCACCGGCATGCTGGTGCACTAAACCTATAAACAAAACGGAAATAACCGACGCCGGCTGGTGATTCCGGCGTCAGCAATTCACACCCCGGTCTGTAAGGCTGCTGAAAGCAAGGCTCTTTATATTCAGCAGTCTCAACAGACGGATAACCGGGCCCACCCGGAGACACGCCTGATGAGCGAGCTTTTTTACAACGCTGTGCCCAACGCCACCCGCGTCGCACCGCCACTGCCCGAACCTCGGCAGTACCCCAGCGAGAAACCGTCGCGGGTCTATCTGTTCGGTACCTGCGTGGTCGACCTGTTCTACCCCGAAGCCGGGATGGACGCGATCCACTTGCTCGAGCGTGAAGGGATCAAGGTCGAGTACCCGCAAGGGCAGAGCTGCTGCGGACAACCGGCCTACACCTCGGGTTACACCGAGCAGGCGCGGACGGTAGCGCGCTCGCAACTGGCGCTGTTTGCCGGGAATTATCCGGTGGTGGTGCCGTCCGGCTCCTGCGCGGGCATGCTGCGCGAGCACTATGCCGACTTGTTCAAGGACGAGCCGGAAACACTGAAACAGGTTAAGGCCCTCGCGGCCCGCACCTATGAGCTGGCCGAGTTCCTGCTGTTCGTCTGCAAGGTGCAGCTCAAGGACAGCGGCGAGCCGGTCAAAGTTGCGCTGCACACCTCGTGTTCGGCACGCCGCGAGATGAACACCCACCTGCACGGCCGCGAGTTATTGGCGCAGTTGAGCAACGTGGAACGGGTCAACCACGACCACGAAAGCGAGTGCTGTGGCTTCGGTGGGACATTCAGCGTCCGTATGCCAGACATTTCCGGCGCGATGGTGGCGGACAAGACCCGCGCGTTGAAGGATTCCGGCGCGCACAAAGTGTTGAGCGCCGACTGCGGCTGTTTGATGAACATCAATGGCGCATTGGAGAAACAAAAAGAAGCGCTGCGCGGGCAACATCTCGCCAGCTTTCTGTGGCAACGAACCGGAGGTGCGCAATGAGCACCTCGACGATTATTCCTACGGTTGCCGTAGAAGAAGATTTCCGTACTCGGGCGCACAACGCCCTGGGTGATCAGCAGCTACGGAACAACTTCCGCACTGCGATGGATTCACTGATGACCAAGCGGGCAGCGGCTTTCAGCGATGCCCACGAAAGAGAACACTTGCGCGCCCTGGGCAACTCGATCAGGGCGCGTGCGCTCTCCAAGTTGCCCGACCTGCTCGAGCAACTGGAACAGAACCTGACCCGCAACGGTGTGACAGTGCACTGGGCGGAAACGGTGGACGAGGCCAATGGCATCGTCCTTTCGATCATCCGCGCTCACGAGGCGCGGCAAGTGATCAAGGGCAAATCGATGGTCAGCGAAGAGATGGAGATGAACCATTTCCTCGAGGCTCAAGGTGTTGAATGCCTGGAGTCCGACATGGGGGAATACATCGTCCAGCTCGACCACGAGAAGCCTTCACACATCATTATGCCGGCGATCCACAAGAATGCCGGTCAGGTCGCGTCCTTGTTCCACGACAAACTTGGCGTGGAGTACACCAAGGACGTTGACCAACTCATTCAGATCGGTCGCAGGGTCCTGCGGCAGAAATTCTTCGAAGCGGACATCGGCGTTTCCGGCGTCAACTT
The DNA here is from genome assembly GCF_017947305.1 of Pseudomonas sp. MWU347. NCBI lineage: Bacteria > Pseudomonadati > Pseudomonadota > Gammaproteobacteria > Pseudomonadales > Pseudomonadaceae > Pseudomonas > Pseudomonas sp. MWU347. The sequence goes on along the minus strand of NZ_JAFGZB010000015.1, from coordinate 54,088 downwards.
CGCCGTAGCCGAAACCGGCACCCTGCTGCTGGTGGAAAACGAAGGCAACGGACGCATGACCACCACCGTGCCGCCGGTGCACATCGCCGTCACCGGCATCGAAAAGGTCGTGGAAAACCTGCGCGACGTGGTGCCGCTGTTGTCGCTGCTGACCCGCTCGGCGCTGGGCATTCCGATCACCACCTACGTCAACATGATCTCCGGCCCGCGCAAGGAACATGAACTCGACGGCCCGCAAGAAGTGCATCTGGTGCTGCTCGATAACGGTCGCAGCCAGGCCTTTGCCGACAGCGAACTGCGCCAGACCCTCAACTGCATCCGCTGCGGTGCCTGCATGAACCATTGCCCGGTCTACACCCGCGTCGGTGGTCACACCTATGGCGAGGTGTATCCGGGACCGATCGGCAAAATCATCACGCCGCACATGGTCGGTCTGGCGAAAGTCCCGGATCACCCGAGCGCTTCGTCGTTGTGCGGTGCCTGCGGTGAAGTGTGCCCGGTGAAAATTCCGATCCCTGCCCTGCTGCGGCGATTGCGCGAAGAAAACGTCAAAGCCCCGGACAGTCCGCATCAAGTGATGCGCGGTCAGGGCAGCAAGTATTCGCGCAAGGAACGTTTCATCTGGAACGCCTGGGCGAAACTCAACAGCTCGCCGACGTTGTATCGGTTGTTCGGTTTCTTCGCCACGCGCCTGCGTGCGTTAACGCCGAGCAATGTCGGCCCGTGGACACAAAACCACAGCGCACCAAAACCCGCCGCCCGCTCACTGCACGACATGGCCCGCAAGCATCTGGGCAAACAGGGAGACCGCTGATGAGCGCCAAGCAAAATATCCTCGCCAAGCTACGGAAAAGTCTGACCGGCACCACACCGATTGCCGACGACTTCGACGTCGATCTGGTGACCCAGCCTTACACCTACAGCGCCGAGCAACGCATCCCGCAGCTGCGCAAACTGATGGAAGCGGTACACACCGAGATCCATCTGACTACCGGCGCAGACTGGCCGACGCTGCTCGCGCAATTGCTGCGTGACCGGCAGCTACCGAGCCTGCTGATCGCACCGACTACGCCTCACGGGCAGCGCATCTCACAACACTGGGCGAACAATCCTGATCTGCCGACACTGAAATCCTACAACCGGCCGATGGAAGAATGGAAAGCCGAGCTGTTCAACGACACCCCGGCCAGCCTCACTGGCACTCTCGGCGCCATCGCCGCGACCGGCAGCCTGATTCTCTGGCCCACTCGTGAAGAGCCGCGATTGATGAGCCTGGTGCCGCCGGTGCATTTCGCCCTGCTCAAGGCCAGCGAAATCCGCGACAACTTCTATCAAGTGCAACAGGAATTCGAGTGGGCCCAAGGCATGCCGACCAACGCGCTGCTGGTGTCCGGCCCGTCGAAAACTGCCGACATCGAACAAGTACTGGCCTACGGCGCCCACGGCCCGAAAGACCTTGTGGTGCTGATCCTGGAGGACCAATGACGCTTCCAGTGAATTTCCTGCGCGACGCGCAGCAACTGATTCCAGCGGATCGCCGCTTCGACGATCCGCTGTCGACCTTGGCCTTCGGCACCGACGCCAGTTTTTATCGGCTGATTCCCAAACTGGTGATCCGCGTCGAGTCCGAAGATGAAGTGGTAGCGCTGTTGAAACTGGCCCAGCGCGATCAAGTCCCGGTGACCTTCCGCGCCGCTGGCACCAGTTTGTCCGGGCAGGCGATCAGCGATTCGGTGCTGATTGTGCTGGGGGATAACTGGAACGCTCGCGAGATTCGCGACCAAGGCATGCAAATCCGCCTGCAGCCGGGCGTGATCGGCGCGCAGGCCAACGCATGGCTGGCACCGTTCGGGCGCAAGATCGGTCCGGACCCGGCGTCGATCAACGCCTGCAAGATCGGCGGCATCGTCGCCAACAACGCCAGCGGCATGTGCTGCGGCACGGCGCAAAATACCTATCACACCCTGGCCGGGATCCGTCTGGTACTCGCCGACGGCACCCGTCTCGACACCGAAGACGCCGCCAGCGTCGCCGCTTTTCGCGTAAGCCACGAAGATCTGCTGGAGCGCCTGGCAGCATTGGGCCGCGAGACCCGCGCCAATGCCGAACTGGCTGCGCGAATCCGCCACAAATATCGTCTGAAAAATACCACCGGTCTGTCACTCAACGCCCTGGTGGATTTCGACGAGCCTGTGGATATCTTGAGCCACTTGCTGGTCGGTTCCGAAGGCACCCTTGGCTTCATCAGCGCGGTGACCTATGACACGGTGATCGACCATCCGAACAAGGCGTCGGCGCTGATCGTGTTCCCGGATGTGGAAACCTGCTGTAACGCGGTCACCGTGCTGAAAAGCCAACCGGTGTCGGCGGTGGAATTGCTCGATCGGCGCAGTTTGCGCTCGGTGCAGGACAAACCGGGCATGCCGGATTTCGTACAGCATCTGTCGAATAATGCCTGCGCGCTGCTGATCGAATCCCGCGCCGCCTCTTCCACTTTGCTGCAAGAACAACTGGCGCAAATCATGGCTTCGCTGACCCGTTTCCCGGTGGAAAAACAGGTCGATTTCACTGAAGACCCGGCCGAGAACGCCAAGCTTTGGGCCATCCGCAAGGACACCTTCCCCGCCGTCGGCGCCGTGCGCAAAACCGGCACCACGGTGATCATCGAAGACGTGACCTTCCCGGTCGAGCAACTGGCTATCGGCGTCAATCGCCTGATCGCGCTGTTCGACAAACACGCCTACGACGAAGCGATCCTTTTCGGACACGCTCTGGAGGGTAATCTGCACTTCGTTTTCACCCAAGGCTTCAACAGTCCGGAAGAAGTCGCACGCTATCAGGCGTTCATGGACGACGTGGCGCAACTGGTGGCGGTGAAATTCGGCGGTTCGCTCAAGGCCGAACACGGCACCGGGCGCAACATGGCGCCGTTCGTTGAGCTGGAATGGGGCAGCGATGCCTATCAGTTGATGTGGCAGCTCAAACGTCTGCTCGACCCCAACGGCATCCTCAACCCCGACGTGGTGCTCAGCGAAGATCCGCAGATCCACCTCAAACACCTGAAGCCGCTGCCGGCGGCTGACGAGATTGTCGATAAATGCATCGAGTGCGGCTTCTGCGAACCGGTCTGCCCGTCGAAAGGTCTGACCCTCAGCCCGCGCCAGCGCATCGTGATCTGGCGTGACATTGAAGCGAAGAAACGTGCCGGCGTTGACACCACCGAGCTGGAACAAGCCTACGAGTACCAAGGCATTGAAACCTGCGCCGCGACAGGCCTGTGCGCGCAGCGTTGCCCCGTAGGCATCAATACCGGCGAACTGGTGAAAAAGCTCCGCGCCCGCAACGCCACGCATCAGAAAACCGCTGACTGGATCGAAGGAAATTTCGCCAAGACCCTGCAAGGCGCACGCTTCACCCTGCACGTGGCCAACGGCGCACGGATGCTGCTCGGCGCACCGCGCCTGGCGAAGCTGTCGGCAACCCTGACACGTTTGTCCAAAGGCCAGGTGCCGCTGTGGACCAGCGCGATGCCGCAACCGGAAAAAGCCATTCGCTTCAGCCCGAGCGTGTCCGACGAACGCCCACGCGTTGTGTATCTGGCCGCCTGTGTTTCACGGGTGATGGGCCCGGCAGCGGGCGACAAGGAGCAGATGTCGCTGTACGACAAGACCCGTGGCCTGCTGGAAAAAGCCGGTTACCAAGTGGTATTCCCGGACAATCAGGACAACCTCTGCTGCGGTCAGCCGTTTGCTTCCAAAGGCTACGCCGAACAGGCCGAGCACAAGCGTCAGGAGTTGATCAGCGCGCTGCTGCACGCCAGTCGCGGTGGACTCGATCCGATCTATTGCGACACCAGCCCGTGCACCTTGCGCCTGGTGCAGGACGTGGGAAATGTTCGCCTGGATCTGTATGACCCGGTGCGCTTCATCCGTACGCATCTTCTCGATCGACTGGAGTTCACCCCGCAAGAAGCACCGATTGCAGTTCATGTGACCTGCAGCACCCAGCATCTGGGCGAAAGCCAGGCGCTGATCGAACTGGCACGCAAATGCAGCAAAACCGTGGTGATTCCGGAAGGTATTCATTGTTGCGGGTTTGCCGGTGACAAGGGTTTCACCACGCCGGAGCTGAACAGCCACTCGCTGCGCACACTCAAGGACGCGGTGCAACATTGCAACGAGGGGATTTCCACCAGCCGCACCTGTGAGATCGGCCTGACGCAGCACGGCGGCATCGACTATCACGGACTGGTCTATCTGGTGGATCGGGTCACTCGAGCGAAGGCCTGCTAAAAGAAAGTTAGAACCCTTGAGCGAGGCGGTAGTCCACAGAACAAGCCCCGAACACGCGGGGCTTTTCCTCCTTTCGCAGGCCTGCTCTGACGGTCAGCGAGAGTCTGGATTCCTCAGTGCAAGGAGATACTCATGAAGCATTCTGTACTGTTTGGTCTGTTCGTTACTGCCTCGATGATGGCTTCTACTTCGTTCGCCGATGGCAAACCTGCCGACTTGTGCGAGGCGAATCTGCAAAAGATCGAAAGCGCCAAGACGCAATATCAGACGTCGCCGGATCTGAATTCGCGCGTCTCGGCAAGCGTCAGCAAAGCCCAGGCCCTTAAGGCTCAGGGCAGGATCGACGACTGCCTGGCGGAAACCCAGCAAACCCTTCTGGTAATCCAGAACTCGACGGGGGATACCAAGAAATAAACCTCGGGACGACCAGTCTTCAGGTGGCGTGATGCAGCGCGGTTCGGGTTGACGGGCCACGATGTAAAAAAAACCGAATTCCTGCGTGCGGCCGCGGTCGATTGAACAGGCCCACTACCAAACACGGCCTGTTACGACCTCGGCATCGCCGCCAGACCGTCCGGCAGCACCGAGACCAACCGTTCAAGGAGATACCCATGAAGCATTCTGCAATTGCTGGTTTGTTCATCGCTGGTGCCCTGCTGACGTCGCCGGTGTTTGCGGCAGACAAAGACCTTTGTGCCGGGAATCTTCAAACCATCAAAGACTTCGTTACCAGTCAGCCGTCAATTCCCGAGACGTCCATGAACAACGTCAAGGAAGCGCAGAAAAAAGCTGAAGACGCGCAGGCGGCCGGCAATGACAAGGATTGCGTTGAGGTCACCTCTTCCTTGATAACCAAAATGCAAATCCGCAATCCAACGCGCAATTGATATGCCACGAGGCCAACCTTCGGGTTGGCCTCGCCGGCCGTTTGGCGTACACTGCGCAGGCTTGTTGCCTCACCTGATGTACGAGGCAATGAGTTCGGGGCCGATTAGGATTCGACGCCGGTGACGAAACTTTAGGTGCATGCCGACTTGGTAACAGAAGTCGTAAATCCACTGTTGCAACTTCTTATAGTTGCCAATGACGACCAATACGGTGCTGCTCTCGCTGCTTAATTGCAGCTGACATGCACTCCTGGTGCCTTCGGGCCCAGCAATCATCAGGGGATGTCTGTAAACCCGAAATGATTGTCATATAGAACAGAATCGCCGTGCAGTACGTTGTGGACGAAGCGGCTAAAACTTACACAACTCGCCCAAAGCACCCTGCCCGTCGGGTCGCTGAGGGTTAACTTAATAGACACGGCTACGCATGTAGTACCGACAGCGGAGCACTGGCGGACGGGGGTTCAAATCCCCCCGGCTCCACCAACTCTCGACGACAAAGCCCGCCTTGTGCGGGCTTTGTCGCATTTGCACATCAGCCAAACCGGGCACACAAACCCACAGCCTGCAGGCGATCAAACTCGATAACCCTGGCAATGCTCTGCCTACTCACAAAAAAGGACGACACGATGTCGTCCTTTTTCGTACCCGCATTCATCAAAATCAATGAACCGCGCTGAGCAGATCCGGGCGGCTGGATTTGAGCATTGCCTCATTGACCTTGCCTTGAATCGAGCAGGTAAACATCCCCTTGCTGCCAGTCGTCAGCTCTTGCGGAGCAGGCTCGATCAGGAACACGCGCTCGGCACTGTCGACAACCAGCTTGCCCGCCGTTGCGGATGGGTCTTCCGGCTGCCAGTTGGATTTGTCGTGGGACCAGATTTCCGCGCGTGCGTAGAGTCCCTGCGACATGTCCATACGCGGCCCACCCGCTTTTTCCAACTGGGTGTGGAGTTCATTCGGCGTCTGTTTGGCGTAGAACCCCCAACTGATGATGCGAGTGCCCATCAGGTCTGTATCTTCGGCGTAGAAGCCGGTCAACGACATGCCGTCAATTTCGACCGGCTTGGCGAACATCCAGCGCTGCCCCATATCGCTCTTGGTGCCGCCGGACAATTTGATCTGGCCATTTTCGACAGTGCTCGGCACCAGATTCTTGAACAAAGGTGATTGCACGACTGCCAGGGAGTGATCGTCACAAGCGGCAAACGACGCCACCGGCGAAGGTGCAGCGGCAACGCTGAAAGCAGAAAAAAGGGCCGCAATGGGCAACAGCAGGAAAATTGGTTTCATGGAATGACTCGAATGAAAGACTGAAGAAATCGACAGAGACGATATCACAATGACATCAATCAACAGACTTCAGAGTTTCAATCAATGCCCATGCCGATGATGCACATCCGGAAAATGCGCATGACTGTGCCGCATCGGCGTGTGCACATGCGGATGGCTATGCGGCTCCACCCCATCCCACTCAAACCCATGCGTATGTTGATGATGCTCATCGTGTGTATGCCGATGATCATGCTCAAGCGGTTCGTGCTGATGCTCATGAACATGGTTTTCCATCAGATGAATCCATACCCCCACGGCCATTAACGCCGCTGCGAGCAGAAACATCAGCGATATCGACTCGCCGAGCAGCAGAATCGAGATGCCTGCGCCGAGAAACGGTGCGGTGGAAAAGTAGGCGCCGGTGCGTGCGCTGCCGAGGCCGCGCAGGGCGAGGACGAACATTACCAGGCTGACGCCGTAGCCGAGAAAGCCGACCAGCATGATCGGCACCAGCGAGGTGGCGACGGGTAGTTGGGTGCCGATGAACAGGGCCAGTGTGCAGTTGACCAGCCCCGCCACCAGGCCTTTGCTGCCGGCGATGAACAGTGCGTCCGAGGCCGAGACTTTACGGGTCAGGTTGTTGTCGATGGCCCAGCAGAAGCAGGCGAAAGCGACGGCCAACGGGCCGCTCCAGTCTTGCGCCGAGACGGCCTCTTGTGGCCAGGACAGCACGACGCCACCGGCGACGATGGCGAGCATGCCGATCACGATTCGTCGGTCGGCATTTTCCTTGAACACCACCCACGCCAGCAGCGCCGTGAGCACTGATTCAAGGTTGAGCATCAGTGACGCGCTCGCGCCGGACGTTCGGGTCAGACCGAACATCAGCGCCACCGGCGCCAGCACTCCGCCGAAGCCGATGGCGCCGAGCAGCCATGGCCATTCACCGGTGCCGAGCCCGGAGGGCTTCCAGCCACGATCGCGGACAAAACGCAGGGCGGTCAAGCCCAGACCGCTACCGAGATAGAGCAACCCGGCCAGCAGAATCGGCGAAACCTGTACCCCCAACAGTTTGGCGAGAGGCGTACTGGCGCCAAACAGCGCCGCCGCAATCAATGCGTGGAGAACGCTCACATTCATGCTGGGATCACTCGCTGGGGCCGATGGAATACCGGCGCCCATCATCGCAAAACTCAGGTGAGAATTATGTGAACAGCTGATTCGTGTCAGCGAACATCATCTCTGGCTTGTGCTCAAATCCAGCAACATTTAATCCGCGCAATCTCTGGGCGGTCGCTCGAAGCAGGCTCTATGCTGCGAACATCGAGATGCAATGGAGTTGAAGATGAAAAGCTGGATTGCCGTAGCGCTGGCCGCGCTGATTTCCTTGTCCGTCCATGCGGCCGACGCCCCCACTGTGCGCGTCGAACCGATCGCGTTCACAACCAGTGCCGACAGCATCCAGCGCAAACAGTCGATCAAGGGGGACCAGACCGCGCAGTACACATTCAACGCCAAGGCCGGCCAGATACTGACCGTCGACTTCAAACCGTCCAACACCTCCGCTTACTTCAACATCCTCGCCAAGGGTGCGGATTACGCGCTGTTCAACGGCTCGATCATGGGCAATCACTTTCTCGGTCCACTGCCCGGCGATGGCGAGTACACGGTTCAGGTCTACCTCATGCGCAACGCCGCCCGGCGTAATGAAGTGGCCAACTATCAGTTGTCGCTGAGGCTGCTCGATGGCGATGCCATCAGCCGGCAGCAGCCATTCGATCAGACGCTGGAATTGCACGGCATCGCTTTTCACGTCAGCACCGAGCAGGTCGATGGCAAACCGACGCTGCGCATCGCTCCCAAGGGGCTGGAGATCGACAACACGGTCATCAGCCAGGCGCTAACGGGTGATGTGGTACGCGCCGAAGTCGCCGACATCAATAACGACGGCTCCCCCGAACTCTACGTTTTTACCCGCTCGCCCGAGCGCGGCATGCCGGGCGAACTGATCGCCTATTCAGCCAACAACAAGAAGTCCCTGAGCGCAATCTACTTGCCTCCGGTCAGCGACAACCCGAAGACCGCGTCGGGCTATCAGGGCGAGGACTCGTTTGCGGTGGTGGAAAGCACCCTGGTGCAACGTTTCCCGGTGTATGACAGTGCCGACGCTGGCGCCGGGCGTACTGGGAAGATGCGTCAGGTTCAGTACAAGTTGGTGGCGGGTGAAGCCGGGTGGATTTTGCGCGAGGACAAGGTCACGGAATTCTGAAATGACCTGGCTCGTTACGGCCGACCCGGAAGCCGATTTCGCCGCGGATCATCTGCCCTGAGGCGTTGCAGAGCGGTCGCCGCCGAGATGAATTTTTCTTCACTGCCCCCGTTCGATCAACACGGTACAGTCCGCTCGCTCATTCAAGAAACTACGGTTCGCCCGCGCTCTCCCGCGGGCTTTTTTTTGCCTGGCATTTGCTGCTGAAGCGATACACCCAAGTGTCCTGCACGCCGCGCTGCTGCAATTGCCGCGCCTGTGGGTGAACCCTGATCAGCGCAAACCCCGCCGCTTCAGCCAGACGCTGACTGCGGCTGTTGGCCGACGATGTGGTCAGGTAAAAGGTGCACTCAGGCAGGCGCCTGACCAGTTGCTGGAGCACTTCGCGCATGTAGCCCTTGCCGGCAAACGCGCTGTTGGCCCAATAACCGACGACATAACGCTTGCGCCGACGCGGCACCAGGCCGATGCAGCCAACGACGGTTTGTCCGTCTTCAGTCACGATGAATAGGCGCCGCTCACCGGTCTCGCTAGCGAAATCATCCCTTGCTCGCAGCATGGACGACAGCGCCCGCCCCTCACTGGTGTGTTCAACCGCCCACTCGAGAAAAGGCGCATGCTCGCGGTAACTGGCGTTCAACGCCTCGCGCACCGGAGCGACCAGCGCTGGGTCCGGCGCCCGAACACGCAGCGCCAACCCGTTCACCGTCAATGCAAATTCCATTGCTTGTTCCTCCAATCCCGGAAATGCCGCAGTCGATAACCCTGTGCACTCAACCAAAGAAATTTACAGAGCGCCAGCGCGGTTTGTTTTTTTCCATCTCCTAGGCAATCCTGTCCCTCGACCCTGCCAACCGGAGCCGCCGATGTCACTGCTGAGCCTGCCCTGCCAACGCCTGACGCTCGCCATCCTCGCCCCGGAACAGGCCGAGCTGGAAAGTGACTTCTATGCACGCAACCAGCGCCATCTCGCCCCTTGGTCGCCGATTCGCACCACCGAATACTTTTCCAGCGAGCAGATTCGCCGACGCCTTGAAGTCCAGGCCAGTGCCTACGAGGCCGGGCTGGCGATGCATTTCGCTCTGTTGACGCCGGATGGCCAGCAAATGATCGGCGCGTGCAATTTCAGCGGGATCATTCGCGGAGCGTTTCAGGCCTGTTATCTGGGTTATCACATCGACCACGCGCATCAGGGCCAAGGCTTGATGCAGGAAGGTCTGGAGGCTGGCATCGGCTATATGTTCGACACGCAGAACCTGCATCGGATCATGGCCAACTACATGCCCGGTAACGAGCGCAGTGCGCGATTGCTGGAGCGTCTGGGTTTCGAGCGCGAGGGCTATGCCAAGGCTTATCTGAATATCGCCGGACGTTGGCAGGATCATGTGCTGACGGCGCTGGTCAATCCGTTGTTCGAAGCACCGGAACAGCGCTGGTCGCGCCAATTAGCGTGAGTTTCACAATTTGTTAAGCATTGGCGAAGTATGCTCAAGGCTCCTGCCCTTTCCGGTTGCCTGAAATCCATGCCGCGTGCCGCCACTTCACTGTTTCTACTCGCCGCCCTGCTGTTTTTTTTCGCTTTGGGTAACCACCAGTTGCAAGGCTCCACCGAAGCTCGGGTCGCCGGGATCGCCATGGAGATGCATCTGGACGATGACTGGGTGACGCCGCGCCTGTTCGGCGAACCATTTCTGGAAAAACCACCGCTGAGCCTGTGGCTGGATGCCGGCGCCATGCGCGTATTCGGCGTTTCGCCGTGGGCGGTGCGGCTGGCGTCGGCGGTAGCCGGGCTGCTCAGCGTGATGCTGCTGTACGGCATGCTGCGCCGTTTCGGCCGCCCGAAAGCGGTCGCCTGGACGGCGGGGATTCTGCTGGCGACCATGGCCAGTTACTGGAGCAACGTGCGCGGGGTCGGCGAAGATGCGTTGCTGGCGCTCGGCGTGACCACGGCGCTGCTGGCGTTCTTTCAGGCACAACGCGCACCGAACGCGGCTAACTCGCTGCTGTTTATCGTCGGCATCGCCGTCGCCACTTTGAGCAAGGGCGTGCTCGGCCTGGCAATGCCGGGGGTGGTGATTTTTGCCTACCTGCTGGCTGATAACCTGATCGACAAACGCCTGAAGGTCGGCGCGTGGCTGCGTCCTGGCCTGCTCACGGCCGTAGGCCTGATTCCGTTGCTGATCTGGCTCGCCGTACTCTATCAGCGCGGTGGCTCGCACGCCGTCGCTGAAGTGTTGCTGACCAACAGCGTCGGTCGCTTCAGCGGCTCGTTCGTCGAGGCCGGGCATTATGAGCCGTTCTATTACTATCTGGCCAAACTGCCGGAAGCGTTTCTGCCTTGGAACATTCTGGTGTACCTGGGCCTATGGCATTTCCGCAAGGATCTGAAGGCCAACCGTTACCTGCTGTTTTTCAGCCTGTGGATCGTTGCGCAGTTCATTATGCTGACCCTGGCCTCGAGCAAGCGCACGGTGTACCTGATGTCGATGACCCCGGCGGCTGCCGTGATCGCCGCGGAGTACGCGCGCGTGTTGTTCGAGCGCTTGCAGGCGCGCGAAACCACCGACCGCTTCATCGGAAAAGTCGCCCGTCATCGTCAGGCGATTGCCGCAGGACTGCTTACGGTGGTGATCGCCAGCTACCTCGGCGCGGCCCAGTGGGCACTGCCCAACGCCGACAAGGAGTTGTCGTTCCTGCCTTTGACCGAACACATTCAGAGCTTGCAGGCCAACGGTCAGCAGGTCGCACTGTTCCAGGCCAATGAACGGGTCGGCGGCGCCAGCGTGTTCTACACCCAAAGCGTGCTCAAGGGGCTGGATACTGACGCGCAACTGCACGACTTCCTCAGCGCTTCCCCCTCGAACGTCGCGGTGATCTCGGCAGACAGCGAACCCGCCGCACCACTCAAAGTGCTCAAGACCATGATGGTCGGGCGTCAGGCGTATTACTTCGTCGGCTACTGACGTCCTTCGCACCAGACAATAAAAAACCCGCCGTCACTGGCGGGTTTTGTTTGCGCTGAAGCTTGGCAAACGTCAGTTCATCGGGTGCTCACGGAGTGCCAGTCGGAGGCTTCGATGAAGCCAAGCACCCGCGGGTCTGCTTTGTTTGCGGCAGACACAAACAGTGAGGAACCGTAGCCAGGGTCAGAAACCGGTGTATTCAAGTCCTTTTCCAGCTCCGCCATGCATTCGCTGTGGGTCACCAGGATCAGATTGCGCCCGGGGAGCTTGTGCGCCAGCGCTTCCTGCAGGATGTGGCCCTTGCAGCTGATTAGCCAATCTTCGCCGCTGGCCGCGCGGTTGAACATGTAACCGGCGGTCTGCACCGTGCGCAGCATCGGGCTGTTGTAGATGTCAGCGTTATTCAGGCCCAGATGCTCAAACTGTGCACCGACACCGACCGCAACACTGCGCGAGCGGTCGGTGATGCCGTCGTCGCCACTCAGGCACGGCGCCGGCGAGTGATCGCAGCGCTCGACGTGACGCACCAGCACAATCATGTCGCCCTTGGCCCACCCGGCCGCCAGCGCGCGGGCTCCGGACACATTGCCATGGGCCAGATCCGGCACCGCCGCCGGGGCGAGCAGCCACAGTGTCAGCGGAATCACCAGCAGCGACGCGCCGAGCACCACCCAGGTATTGCGATAGCGGGCCAATCCGCTCAGGGAAATCGAGCGTTTGACGCCGAACAGACTCAGTCTCAACTCCACATCGGGCCGCCTCGTCGGCATGCATCAAAGTCAATACGATGCGGCGAGAGTAAGGAAGCGGGCGTAAGTGGCGAGTGAAACGCATGTGAAAAAAGTCTTGAAGCGCCCTTGTTACAAATTCCGTAGGACAAAAACCTTTCAGCTCTCGTGTTTGCGGCCGATACAGACCTGCTAACACCCTTGCTGGCTCAAAAAAACAACAATCTTCCAGCCTGACCGACGATCAAGTAGCTCTACGTTCCTGGAGGAATTGTGATGAATAGCTGGTTCGGCAACATCAGCGTGAACATGAAATTGGGCCTGGGCTTCGGCCTGGTCCTGGCCCTGACCTGCGTGCTGGCCCTGACGGGCTGGACCAGCCTCGGCGGCCTGATTGACCGCAGCAACTGGATGAGCGACATCACCCAGCTCAATGCCGGTCTGACCAAGCTGCGCGTGGTGCGCCTGCAATACATGCTGACCAACGGCGACGAAACCGCCGCGCAGAATGTACAAACCACCCTCGAAAGCTTCGCCGCGCAACAACAGGCGCTGATCAACAAGTTCAAGAGCCCGGAAAACGTCAAACTGCTGAAAGAGCAGGCCGCGACTATCGCCGAATACCAGACCTCGCTGAACAAGATGCGCAACGCCTACCGCACCGGCAACAGCGCCCGCGACGTGATGGGCACTAACGCCGACACCGCTTACAACCTGATCGAAACGATCAGCAAGCGCGTGCAGCAAATGGACATGAGCGAGCAGCGCTTCGAGCAGTTCCAGGCCATCACCCAGGCCAAGGAAGCCTTCATCCTCGCGCGCTATGAAGTGCGCGGCTACACCGCCACCACCAACGCCGAAACCGAGCAGAAAGCCGTCGGCCAACTGGACGCGGCGATCGCCAGCCTCAAGCAGCTGAACGTGCATTTCGCCGCCACCCAGCAAGACGCCCTGCGTCAGCTGGAAACCGCTTTGACCAACTACCGCAGCGCGTTGCAGGCGTACAAGAACGCCAACAGCGAAGCGGTGCAGGCGCGTAAAGAGATGACCGATCAGGGCACCGCGATCGTCAACACCAGCGAGCAGCTGTACCAGATCCAGCTCGACCGCCGTGACATCGAAAGCGCCCAGGCCCGTACCTTCCAGCTGATCAGCACCCTGCTGGCGCTGTTCGTCGGTGTGATTGCCGCAGTGATCATCACCCGTCAGATCACCCGTCCGCTGCAAGAAACCTTGGCCGTGGTCGAGCGCATTGCCAGCGGCGACCTGACCCAGAACGTCACGGTCACCCGCCGCGATGAACTCGGCGTGCTGCAACAGGGCATCGCGCGCATGGGCGTGACCCTGCGCGACCTGATCAGCGGCATCCGCGACGGCGTCACCCAGATCGCCAGCGCCGCCGAAGAACTCTCGGCCGTGACCGAGCAGACCAGCGCCGGTGTCAACAGCCAGAAGGTCGAGACCGACCAGGTGGCCACCGCCATGCACGAGATGACCGCCACCGTGCAGGAAGTCGCGCGCAACGCCGAGGAAGCATCGCAAGCCGCAGCCGCCGCTGACGGCGAAGCCCGTGAAGGCGACAAAGTGGTCAACGAAGCCATCGCGCAGATCGAACGTCTGGCCAGCGAAGTGGTGCGTTCCACCGAAGCCATGAGCGTGCTGCAACAGGAAAGCGACAAGATCGGCAGCGTCATGGACGTGATCAAAGCCGTGGCCGAACAGACCAACCTGCTCGCGCTCAACGCCGCGATCGAAGCGGCGCGTGCCGGTGAAGCCGGTCGCGGGTTTGCCGTGGTCGCCGACGAAGTCCGTGGTCTGGCCCAGCGCACGCAGAAATCCACCGAAGAAATCGAAGGTCTGGTCGCCGGTCTGCAGAATGGCACCCAGCAAGTGGCGGCGGTGATGAACAACAGCCGCGCCCTGACCGACAGCAGCGTGGCCCTGACCCGCAAGGCTGGCGACTCCCTGGAAAACATCACCCGCACGGTGTCGAACATCCAGTCGATGAACCAGCAGATCGCCGCCGCGGCCGAACAGCAAAGCGCCGTGGCCGAAGAAATCAGCCGCAGCATCATCAACGTGCGCGACGTGTCGGAACAGACCGCCGCGGCCAGTGATGAAACCGCCGCGTCCAGCGTTGAACTGGCGCGCCTGGGCGGTCAGTTGCAGCAGATGGTCAGCCACTTCCGCGTCTGATCTTCAGTCAGCGCCAAAGGGTAAATCCAATCGCGGGCAAGCCCGCTCCCACAGGAAACGAGTCGAACACGGAATATGTGAACGACCGAAAAACCTGTGGGAGCGGGCTTGCCCGCGATTGCGTCAGATTTACTGCCACTGAAAATTGGCGATGCCGAGAAAATACTGGCTTCAGCGTGAAGGCACATCCAATTCAACGTCACCGACATTATTAAATCGTCTATGAATTCGAGTCCCCAAGCCAGCGGCAGATTGATTCTGCTCGAGCGCTTTCTGCAACATCACACGCGCGTGCTCTTCAATCGAACGATTATTAATATCTGCCGCTAACTGCAGTTCTTCATAGAGCTGAAGGTCAAGATTGCTGATAGTCAAACTCGCCACAATGTACTCCAGCGATACAGCCATCGAAGCAGCGAGACTACCACTCGATTTACGAATCTTCGTTTTCAGGTTGTAACGCCATTTGATCGAGCCTTTGTAGGAGCTGCCGCAGGCTGCGATCTTTTGATCTTGTTTTTAAAATCAAAGTCAAAAGATCGCAGCCTGCGGCAGCTCCTACAGGGGTTGCGTTGGATCAGCAGGCCGGTGCGCGTGTTGCCTGACTCTAGCGTGTCCCGCGCTGGCGCAACGCCGAGGGCATGAAATACGCGTCTTCCGGCACCGGTTGCGAGAAGTCCACGGTGGAGGCTTCTTCGTTATCGAGGTTCTGCACGTAGTAACGGCGGGCCTGCAGGTCGTGGAACACGTCCAGTGCGCTCCAGGTGGTCGGCAGGTCGTAGAAGTTTTTCAGGTAGGCCATCGACACCCGCCACAACTCCCCTCGCCCATCGTATTGATCAACCAGCGCCGCGCCCCAGCTGTCCTCGTCGAGGAACAGCACGCGCTTGGAATAGATATGCCGCGCGCCCGGTTTCAGGTTGCCTTCAACCACCCACACGCGGTGCAGTTCGTAGCGGGTGAATTGCGGGTTGAGGTGGCCGGGGGTCAGCAGTTGGGCATACTTCACGTCGGGGCTGCCGACCTTGTAGTTGTTGTAGGGAATGTAGATTTCCTGCTTGCCCTTGAGCTTCCAGTCGTAGCGGTCCGGCGAGCCGTTGAACAGGTCGGTATCGTCCGCCGTGCGCAGGCCATCGGATGAGGCGATCGGCGTGTCATATGCCAGGTTCGGCGCGCGGCGCACACGGCGTTGGCCGGCATCGTAGACCCAGGCCTGACGCGGGTCCTTGAGCTGATCGAGCATCTCGTGCACCAGCGCCGCACCGCCGGCCAGCCGCGCCGGACTTTTCACGAAGGCGAGGTAGTAGAACAGGATGTTTTTCAGGTCGGCGTACTGCCCGCCCGGACGGTAGAAGTTGAACAGCGCTTCCTGCTGCGAGGTCACCAGCGCAAAGCTGCCGTTGCGCTGCACCGGGGCTTCGGACGCGCGACGTACCACGTAGATTCCGCGATAACGGGTGATGTGGTTCCACAGCACTTCGATGCCGTCCTTGGGCACCGGGAACGGTACGCCGCCGTAGGCATCGGCGAATCCGCTGCCGCCCTCCAGCAGCTTGGCCGAGGTCGCGTTCTTCAGGGTGTTGTCATACAGCCACTGCGGCGCCGAACCCGAGCGACGCGACGGGTAGACCGGCATCTGGAACGTGTCCGGGTAGCTGTTGAACAGCGCAATCTGACCGGGGCTGAGGTGGGCCTTGTACTGGTCGAGATTGGCCTTGGTAATGGTGAACAACGGCTTGTCCGCCGCATATGGATCCGGGTGATGTTGGCCCGGTTTGTAGCCGGCGGGCGCCTGGGTGATGCCGCCGGTCCAGGCGGGAATGGTGCCGGCGGCGTTGCCGGCGCGCTCGGCGCCCATAGGCGTGAGGGTGGTTTTCAGTTGTTCGGCTTGTTGTGGGGTGATGGCGGCGAGGGCGCTGCCGGCGGTGAGGCCCAGAACCAGCGCCAGCATGGTTTTGCTGAATCGTGATGCGTAAAACATGATCGATCTCCGAGATGGGAGTGAGGTCTGAGAATCACCGCAAGTCCCTTGTAGGAGTGAGCCTGCTCGCGATAGCGGTGTGTCAGACAACATTTACCGCGACTGAAAATCCGCTATCGCGAGCAGGCTCACTCCTACAAGGGGGTGCGCCTGTGTTCTGGATATCAAAGAAAATACTTGAGATTGAACCCGACGTTGTCGCGGTCGCGAATCCCGTTGTTCTGTCCGCCGCCCCAGAAGTTGGTGTATTGCACCTCGGCTTCGAGCTTGTTCTGGTAGTTGGCCTTGATCCCCAGGGTGTAGGCCTTACGCCCGTCGATGGTGTTGCCGGCTTGATAGCTGTTGCCCTTGAAGTCGTCCTTGTAGACGACGTAAGGCGAGACGTTGACCCCGGCGTACACGTCGTTCCAGGTGCCGTTGAACATCACCGTGTAGCTGTAGGAGTTGCGGTTGACCTGATCATCACGATCACCGCCGGAGACATAAGAGGTGTTGCCGGTACCGGCGTAATAACGCGTGCTGCCGTCGTAGGCGGTGTATTGCAGACTGCTGCCGCGCAGGTGTTCGGAGGCCAGTTCGAAGATGCCGAACATCGAGTCGAACGACAGCGTCGGGCCGAAGTTGTAGATGCTGCCCAGCGAGGTGTTGAACGCCTCGACGCGCTCGGCGTTGTTGATCTCGCTGTCGAGGGTGACCATCTGCCCGCCAACGTTGACCGCCTTACCGGTCACCGCCACAGCGGCACCGTTGGCCAGATCGCCGATCAAGTCGTTAGTCGCGGCGATGCCGATCGGCAGGTTCGGCCGGTAGGCAATCTCGCCGAACACCGAGGCCTGGCCCAAAGTGGTATTGAAGCTGAAACCGTACATGCGGATGTCTTCGGCATAGCGCCGATGCGCCTGAATATTGCCCATCACGTCGGCTGTCGCCAGACCATTCGCCAGCGCCCCAGCCTGACTGCCAGCGACGCTGGAGAGCATGTTGGTCAGGGCATTCATGTCGATGCCTTTGTAGCCACCGAGATCAGCGGCGATGGTCGGTTCCTTGGCGTGGTAGTTGACCAGGTACAGGCCGAACTCGGTGCTGTTGAGTTCTTCGGCGATGTAGCGGAAGGCGAAGCCGAACTGGCCATCGTTGCGCGCGTTGTAGTCCTTGCCGATCGACGCCACTTTCAGCGTGTTGCCGTAGGCCGGGGTCACACCGTTGGCGTACAGGCCGGTGCTTTTCAGCGCCGGGCCGAGCAACGGATTGTTGCCCAGTGCGCTGTACAGGCCGATGACGTTGCCGAAGCCCGGCACAGGGGTGTCGAGCGCAGTGCCGCTGAAGTTGTTGTAACCGGTGTTGCCGCCATCGGCGAACAGGTCGGTCTGCGAGTAGAACGTGCCGACCGGGTCGATGCGGGTTTCCTTCCAGTTGGTCTGGTAGAAGCTCTCGAGGGTCAGCGAATCGCTGAGGCCGATGTTGAAGCTCACGGCCTCCACCGGCATCAGCACTTCCTTGACCTCGGCGCCGGGCAAACGGTATTTCGCCGCGTCCACCGGGTTGGTGGTGTTGATCCCGCCGCGATAGAAAATCCCCTCGCCCCAGTTGAACACCTGACGCCCGACCCGCGCGGTGACCGGCATCTGCGCCACGTCCCAGTTGCCGTAGACATAGGCGTCGAGCATCTCGATCCGGCTGCCGGCGATGTCGCGGGTCTGGCTGGTGAAGCGGTCGTCCTGCGGGTAACTCTGGCTCGGCTGCGACGGGTTGTTGTTGCGGTAGTAATCGTTGCGTTTGTCCATCAACTGGGTGTCGTAGAACGCCGTGCCGCGCAGGAACATCCCGTAGTTCTGGTAGTTGGCTTCCAGCTCCGAAGTGATCTTGTACACCTCGGAAACCAATCCGGTGTCGAAGTTGCGATTGCCGTCGTTGGTGTTGACGTCATCGTTGTTCTTGTCGCGGCCCTGCACCCGCCACAAACGCCCATAGGAAAGGGTCGTGTCAATCGAGCCGGTGACTTGATTGTCCAGCACGCTGAACTCCGCAGCCTGCAGCGCATCCACCGCGCAGAGTTGCAGCAGCCCTGCCAGGCCGACACCGGGAAGTGCCACGCCGGTGAGGCGCAATCGAGTGTTGATCATGGGTTCCTCCTTCCTTGTTCTTATTGTTTTTTGCGTGGCCGCGATGGCTACGGTGCCAGTCCCGCACGGACATAAGTCCGGCTGTGCGCGCCGAAATGGCCGAGCAGTTTGAACAGCTGCTGATTGAGTGCCGGATGCTCGAACGTCTCGCGCTGCAACTGATTGCCGCTGCTGAAATCGCTGGTCACCGGAGCCGTCTCCAGCCACTGACCGATGGCTTCATCGAACGCTGTCGAGTCCTCGACCGACTCGGCGCTGACCACGTCGCGCAGGTAGTCCACCGAGTACGGCGGATAGTGTTGGTCTTGAGCGACATCGGCGTAGGCCGCGAGCATCGGATGCGCCTGACCGGTACGCAGCACGCGGCGCAGCCAGGTCGACTGGTACTTCTCGATTTCCATATGGCGGGTGGCGACGCGTTCGATCGAGGCTTTTTTATCATCGGCAAAACCGGCCAGCGCCTTGCCTTCCAGCAACAACAGACTCGGCAGCTCGACCCCGGGCAGCGGCTTGGCGTGATACGGCTGGGTCAGGTCCTGCACGTGGTGCACGCCCCATCCGAGGAACCGGTAGCCCCAGTAAGGATGGCCACTGGCGAACGCCAAACGCGCCAGCCCCAGGTACTGATAGGCGCGCCAATCCGGCCAACTGCGCTGAAGAAATCCGGCAGCGGCATACACCACCGGGCTTTCATGGAAGAATCCCATGTGGAACGGCGCCTGCGAGCTGTACTGAAAACGCGCATCGCCAAACGGCTGCGGGCCGAAGCCATACAGCGCGCCGACCTCGCCGGGGTTATCGCTGAACAGGTTGATGTCGTGACCGTAATCCGGCTCGTCGGCGGCGCTCGCCAGTACCGCCAGCGCCGCGACTTTATCGCCGTCCGCCACGCAAATGAAACGCTGACGATTCCATGGCGAAAGCGTCTGTTCGACCATCACCTGATCGGCACTGAGATGTTCGCGCTCGGGCAGGTCTTGACCCGGCAGCGGTTGAATGACCATCGCCAGATGAATGCGCGGATTGAGCCGCAACGCGGTGAGAAAGTCGTGGCGCAGATTGTCACTCGGCACCGCAAGCAGCTTCAGGTTGTCGGGGCGCGGCGGGTACTGGGTGAAGTGTTCACGGGCGAAGCTTTCCTGTTGCTCCAGCAATGCGGCCACGGCCGGATATTGCTCGGCGAGAAAACGCTCCAGCGGCTCGACCTCGACCAGCGGCGCATCGCGCAGCGCCGGCAGTTCCTGCAACGCCAGATAGCTGCCCACCGTGTGGTTCGACCAGCCCCACGCCGTCGGGGCCATTGCACAAAGCAGCAACAGGAGAAATGTCAGCTTCATTGCTTTTAATTCTTATTGGATGTGCTGTGGGGGTTGAGCCTAACAACCGCGCCCGGCGCTGACACTGTCCGATCTCACCAGAAAAAGTCTCCGATAGCGCCATGTGCGAATCACCACGCCCCCTGTAGGAGTGAGCCTGCTCGCGATGGCGGTGGGTCAGTCAAACAGGTGCAAGCTGACACACCGCCTTCGCGAGCAAGCCCGCTCCCACAGGGGATTTCTGGTGTCTGGTCAGGCGGGGTAACCGGTGATTTTGCGGATGCTCTGATACAACGGCTTGAGCTGGCTATACATGCGCAGGTACACCTCGTTGTACAAACGCTCATAGACCTGCTGCGCCTCGGGCTGCGGTGTGAACACCGCGCCCACCCGCGTCATCGCAGCGATCGCCGTGGGGAAATCCGCATACAAGCCCAACCCCACCGCACAACAGATCGCCGCGCCCAGCCCGGACGCTTCGTACACATGCGGACGCTCCGCCGGCAGACCAAAAATATTCGCCGTCAGCTGCATCGCCGCATCACTCTGCGAACCGCCACCGGCCACTCGCAGGCGCTTGATCGACACCTTCGAGCGCTTCTCGATGTTCTCCAGGCCTTGGCGCAACGCATACGCCAGCCCTTCCAGAATCGCCCGGTAAATATGCGCGCGGGTGTGCACGTCGCCGAAGCCGATCATCGCGCCTTTGGCTTCGACACCCGGCTCACGAATCCCTGGCGACCAGTACGGTTGCAGCATCAGCCCCATCGATCCCGGCGGCACCGCGTTGACCAGCGCATCGAACAGTTGCTCGGGTTCAATGCCCTGCTCTTGCGCCTGCTGCATCTCGCGCAGGCCGAACTCGTTTTTGAACCAGCTGACCATCCAGTAACCGCGATAAATCATCACCTCGCAGTTGTACTGATCCGGCACCGCCGAGGGGTACGGCGGGATCAGCGGGACAATTTCCAGGTAGCGCGAGCGAGTGCTGGTGATCGTCGCCGTGGTGCCGTAGGACAGGCACACCGTGCTCGCATCGACCACGCCGGAGCCGACCACTTCGCAGGCCTTGTCAGCGCCCGCAGCAATCAGCGGCAAGCCCTCCGGAATCCCGGTGTGACGGCTAGCTTCGGCGCTGATGTAGCCAAGGGTTTCACCGGGTTTGTGCAAGGTCGGCAATTGCGCGGGACGCACCGCCAGCGCCTGCCATTTCCAGTCACTGGGCGCGGCCCATTTCAGGCGTTTGAAGTCGAACGGCAAATAGCCGACGCAGCAACCCACCGAGTCGACAAAGCGCCCGCACAGACGATGAGTGAGAAACCCCGAGAGCAGCAGAAACTTGTCGGTCGCCGCCCATACTTCAGGCTGGTGTCTGGCGATCCAGTTGGCCTCGGCCTGAGCGCGAAAATAATCCACGGTGGCCTGCGCGCCGACCAGTTTGAACAGCCAGCCCCACGGCCCCTTGATCCCGCCCTCGACTTCGCTCTGGCGCTGATCGAGCCACAGAATGGCCGGGCGCAGCGGCTTGCCCTGAGCATCGACGTTTATCACCGTGCCGCGCTGAGTGGTCAGCGACACCCCGGCAATCTGCGAGCGATCAATCCCGGTTTGCGCCCATACCTGCTGACAGGCTTCGCCGAGTTTCGCCCAGTAATATTCCGGGTCCTGTTCGGCCCAGCCCGGTTGCGTCGAGTAGTACGCCTGCAACTCGACCTTGCCTTTACCGAGCAGATTGCCCTGCAAATCGAAGAGCAATGCGCGCACGCTCTGGGTGCCGTTGTCGATCGCCAGCAGGTAGCGCTTGTTCGCGTGGTTATCCATGGCGCTCTCTTCAAGGGGCATCAAGGCGTGGCATCCGGCAGACCGTGATGGCGTTGCCACAACGCCCGGTAACGCTGCAGCTCTTGCTGCCAGTGTGCATCGTCCCAGCCCAGTCTTGGCTGGCAGAGTTGGCGGATAGCAGCGAAATATTCTTCACCACCGCGCGCCAGCAACAGGCCCAGACGGGTGCGGCGCAGCAACAGATCATCGAGGTGCAGCACCATTTCCGCTTCGCAGGCAAAGGCCAGCTCTGCCCACAAGGTGTCGGTGTTGCCGACCGTTTCGTGACCCAACTCGGCGATCAACTGCGCCAGTCGCGGCAGGTCACGCCCGTGGCGTCCGGCCAGACGTCGCCACTGTTGCGGGCTGAGTCCGGGGATCGGCAGTGGCACTACAGCGGCAAAAACCGCTGCGCCGTGATCTTCGAAATCGCGGCCAAGCATGTCAGCGCAGGCCTTGAGCACTTCGATGGCTTGCGGGCGAAACGTCGTCAGTTTGCCGCCAGCCAACGTGACGCACCCCGGCTCCTGCCACAGCACATGTTCACGGGTTTCATTCGACGGTTTGCCTTGCTGCTCACCCGCCGCGCTGCCCACCACCGGACGTACGCCGGACCAGGTCGACAGCACATCGCTCGCCGTCACTTCGGCACCTGGAAATTGTTGCGTGCAGGCCGCCAGCAGATAGTCGAGTTCGTCAGCGCTGATGCTCGCGCTCTGGTCCAGATTCTCGCGATGATCGAGGTCGGTGGTGCCAACCACCGTCGCCCCTTCCCACGGAAAAACGAACACTGGCCGACGGTCGCGCGCATGCAGAAACGTGAAGGCCTGCGCCACCGGCAAGCGCCAGCCCGGCAACAGCAGATGGCTGCCGCGCAATGGCCGCAACTGTCGTGGCGCCTCGGGCAAACGCAGGCGCTCAGCCCACGCCCCGGTCGCCACCGCCAGCACGCCGCAACGCAATTGCAGCGATCCACCCGCTTCGCAGTCCTCTATCTGCACCCCACACACCCGACCGTTTTCGCGCAGCAAATGTTCGACGCGCACCCCGTTGAACACCGCCGCGCCATCGGCCCGCGCTTCGTGCAACACGCGCATCACCAGCCGTGCGTCATCGGTCAGCGCATCGACAAAACAGGTGCCGCCGAGCAGGTGATTTTCCTTCACCCCCGGCGCCAGAAAACGCAGTTGCTGCGCGTCATGAAAACGATGGCTGCGGCGTCCGGCCAACGCGTCGTACACCGACAACAAGCCACCGAACACACGCGGCCCGGGAAAGCCACCGCGATAGTGCGGCATCATGAAACTCATCGGCTCCACCAGCCCCGGCGCTTCGTCGAGCAGACGCTGACGCTCGCGCACCGAATCGCGGGTCAGGCGCCACTGGCCCTTGGCGATGTAACGCAAACCGCCATGAACCATTTTCGACGATCGGCTGGAGGTGCCCCAGGCGAAATCCCGTTGTTCCAGCAGCAGACAACGCCAGCCACGCCGTGCCGCTTCGCGCAGGATGCCGGCACCGCTGATGCCGCCGCCGATGACGATCAGATCCCAGCTTACGTCGGCCAATGTCGGCAAGGTTTGCTGGCGCCACGCGGCGTTCCAGTCCGGGTGCATGACCGTCACTCCTGCAACAGCGTGCCGGGGTTGAGGCGCCCGGCCGGATCGAAGTGCTTGCTCAGCGCCTGCAAAGCGTCCATCGCCAGCGCGCCTTTTTCGCGCGGCAGGTACGGCGCGTGATCCTTGCCGACCCCATGCTGGTGGCTGATGGTGCCGTGATTGTCGACGATGGTCTGGCTGGCCGCGTGCTTGAGTGCCTGCCAGCGCGCCAGCGTCGCCGGATAATCCGCCGCCGGGCGAAACACGTAAGTGGTGTAGATGCTCGAGCCTTCGCCGTAAACGTGGGACAGATGGGTGAACACATGCACCCGCTCGCCCTGCGCTGCCAAGGCATCGCGCAGGCTGTTTTCGATCAGGTTGAGCAGGTGGTCGACGTTGCTCCAGTCGGTGGCGGTTTCCAGGGTGTCGACCACGTAACCGGCGTTCCACAGGTTCTCGCGCAGGTAGGGGAAACGGAAGCGGTTCTGCGCCCATTTCTTGCCGAGCAAGGTGCCGGTGAACACGCCACCGAAGGCTTTCAGATGCTGGCGCGCCTGGCTCAGCGACAGCGCGTTTTGCCGACGGTTGCCGGTCACGCCGAAGGTCAGCAGGCATTTGCCTTCACCGGCACCGCGCAGGCTCAGGTACTTTTCCAGCCAGGCGATTTGCTGCGGATGCCCAGACAGCGCCAGTTGGGTTTCGGTCTCCACCGCGTTCGACAGGCGCAGCATCGACAGCGGCACCCGCGCCTGGGCCAATTGGCGAATCGCTTGCAGCGCCTTGCTCCAACTGGGCAGGAACACTCCGTAAAAACGCTCATCGGCCGGCAGCGGACTGACCCGCACTTTGACCTCGGAAATGATTCCGAAACGACCCTCACAACCGAGCACCACTTCGCGCAGATCAGGCCCCGCCGCCGAGGCTGGGAACGTCGGAATTTCCAACGGCCCGGCGAAAGTTTCCAGGGTGCCGCCAGCGAACAATTGCTCGATGCGCCCGTAGCGCAACGACTGCTGACCGCTGGAGCGACTGGCCACCCAACCGCCCAGCGTCGACAACTCCCACGACTGCGGGAAATGCCCCAGCGTATAGCCGCGAGCGCGCAGCTGACTTTCCACCTGCGGGCCACTGGCGCCGGGGCCGAACGTCGCCAGTTGGCTCTGCTCGTCGAGGTCGATCAGGCGATTCATCCGCGCCAGCGACACGGTCACCACCGGTCGCGTCGAATCCGGCGGGTTGATGTGCCCGGCCACCGAAGTGCCGCCGCCGTAGGGAATCAGGCACAGGTCCTGCTCATGGGCAAGCGCCAGCAACTGGCGGATCTGTTCGGCAGTTTCGGGAAACGCCACCGCATCGGGATAGTTGCCCAGCGCGCCTTCGCGCAGCGCCAGCCAGTCCGGCAGGCTCTGGCCCCTGGCGTGCAGCAGACGGTCATGGGCGTCGACGCTGTACAAGGTGTGCGCCGCCAGCCGCGAGAGCGGCACCCGCGCCAATGCCGACTCCAGCGTGGCATCGGGCAATACGTGCCCGGCCCCCAGTCGTTCATGGAGAAAACTCGCGCCCTGGGCCGGCAGTTCGACCACCGTTGTTGCCTCTCCCCAGCCGTTCCAGCGTCGCATGCGTGTGTCCTTCTTATGCAGTCTGATCAGTGATGTGGCAGGCCTCCATACTAGTCAGCGGCCAAAAAGTGTCACGGTCGCATCCGGCCAGTTCGAGTAGCCAATTGAGTCAAACGTCGCGCAAGTGCCAGCCATTTACTTTAGTCGGGGTTTCAAATTACCTTTCAGGCATTCATTCGCTCACGCAGGCCTTGATCAAGGGATTCGGATCATGCAATCGCTCGGCTTCACCTCGGTTCCGCCGCTGCTCAAATACGTGCGCCATGCCGAGCAACTGGGCATGGCCATCGAGCCGGCGTTGGCGGCAGCCGGATTGCAGGCGCAGCAACTGAGCGACAACAGCCTGCGCCTGCCGGGCGAAACCCATGAACGCCTGCTCGATTATTTCTGCGAGCACTCGGGCGATCCGCTGTTTGGTCTCAACGCGGCCAATTTCGTCCTGCCCAATTCCTGGAGCGTGCTCGGTTACATCACCATGAACTGCGCGACCCTGGGCGATGCCATGAGCCGGATCATGCCGTTCGAAAAACTGGTGGGCGACATGGGCGTCAGCCGCGCTGAGGTGCAGGACGGTCATGTGCACCTGATCTGGACTTGCCGCTATCAACGCCCCAGGATTCGCCGGCATCTGGTGGAAAACGTCCTTGGCTCGTGGCTGCAATATGCACGCTGGATTGCCGACACACAGATGTCGCCCGCCGCTGTGTGGCTGGAACATCCATGCCCGACAGACGCCACCCAGGCGCAGTACGAAGCTTTTTTCGATTGCCCGGTGCTGTTCGAGCAGGCCTATTCAGCGCTGATCGTGCCGTTGGCGTATCTGCAATTACCGCTGCGCCAGGCCGATGCGCAATTGCTGCGTACGCTGGAAGAACACGCGATGGGCTTGATGGCGACGCTGGAGGATGCGTCGCTGGAACAACGGGTCAAAAGCATCCTGCGCCAGTTGCTCAAGGAAGGCTTGCCGCGCAAGGAACAGGTGGCCGAGCAGCTCGCGGTGTCGGTGCGCACGTTGCAGCGCCAGTTGCATCAGGCGGGGACGTCGTATCAGCAGATTCTGGATGATTTGCGTCAGGAGCTGGCGGAGCATTATTTGCTCAACAGCACGTTGCCGATTCAAGACATTGCGCAGTATCTGGGGTTTACCGAGCCGAGGTCGTTTCATCGCACGTTCAAGAGCCGGCGCGGGATGCCACCGGGGGAGTTTCGGCAGATGCATCGGGGATGACGGGACTGGCCTCTTCGCGAGCAAGCCCGCTCCCACAGGGGATTTGTGTCGTACACAAAATCTGCATTCACTGAAGATCCACTGTGGGAGCGGGCTTGCTCGCGAAGGCGCCAGTCGCCTCACCTCAATCCGACAGACAAATCCTCCGCTCCTGTAGTGCAATAAACACTTTCCAGCACGCCTGTTTAAAGACACTCAGTGTTACGCCCTACTGCCTACAATTCCTTGCGCCGCTACCTACGGCTAAGCCAGAATCCGCCGGCTTGTGCGCCCCGGAGGCCGTCGGTAACTTGAGTCCGTCACTGATTTCCAGTGATCGGGTTTAGTAGCCCGAGGTTTTTGGGGCGTATCGCTCATCAGACAGTCAGGTCTTTGCCTGAACGTTATGGTGGCTGTGCGCAGGGCGCCCTCGGGCGCGCCGGTTTCCCAGATCCCCGGTCTACTAACCTGCGCACGGCTGCCTCCATTTCTTTTAGTAGGGAAACGGTGGCCAGCCCTCAATGAGGATCTGGCAAATGTTCAAAGTTACACCCAACCCGCCGCCCACCGACGCGGCCTCCCCCTACGAATCCCCCGAATCAAGGAAATTCCACGAAGCCGCCGAGCGCGCCCTCGACCACTACCTCGGCCCACCGAGGCCCGCGATCATGGCCACCCCGTACCAGCCCAATCGTCTCTACATGGCCAACCCGGCCAGCGGCACCGAACCGTTGCTGGCCGACGCCAGCGAAACCCTGGGCTCGGCCACCGTGATGCTCAACGACTTCGCCGGCCTGCTTGAAGGCTCACACCGCAAGACCCTGCAAGGCATCGCTCAGGTGGTGATGGTGGCGGAAATCGCCGTCAATCGGGTGCTGGATCAGTTAGTGCCAACCGAGTAACGAAAAAGCCCGCGGCAAAACCTTAGTGGTTTGGCAGC
Source organism: Pseudomonas sp. MWU347 (assembly GCF_017947305.1). Taxonomy (NCBI): domain Bacteria; kingdom Pseudomonadati; phylum Pseudomonadota; class Gammaproteobacteria; order Pseudomonadales; family Pseudomonadaceae; genus Pseudomonas; species Pseudomonas sp. MWU347. Next base: position 26,873 of record NZ_JAFGZB010000015.1, on the reverse strand, counting down.
GGGCTTTTTTGTATGGCGTGAATCTTTTTCCCTCACCCCAACCCTCTCCCGGAGGGAGAGGGGGCCGATCGAGGGATGCTCGCGAGACACACCGACCTGAAAATGCTGCTGTGAATGCACAATCGCAGCGGATCATTCAGGTCGATGTACAGCGCAAGACACCTCGGTCAGTCCCCTCTCCCTCTGGGAGAGGGTTAGGGTGAGGGGCTCTTCTCAGCTCAAACACTGATCGCATTGGTAAACACCAACCGATTACCAAACGGATCAGCAATCGTCATGTCCTGACTGCCCCACGGCATCGCCTGAATCTGTGGGTGCGAGAACTTGTAATCCTTGGCTTGCAACTGCTGCTGAAAAGCCTCCAGTTCGTCGGTCTCGATACGCAACGCCGAACCCGGCGTCGCATCGCCATGATGCTCGGACAGGTGCAGCACGCACTCACCACGGGACACCTGCAGATACAGCGGGAAGTTCGCTTCGAAACGATGCTGCCAGTCGATCTTGAAGCCGAGGAAGTCGACGTAAAATTCCAACGCCTTGGCTTCATCGAAGATCCGCAGGATCGGGGTGGTTTTGCCGAAGCTCATGGGGTGCTCCCTGACTGGTTGGCCCAAAAGTGTAGACGGGCTGGATGTCAGCAATTCGGCTTGGCGGTGGCTTTCTTTAATTGCAATGTGCCACCACTGTGACGCACTCCGCGAAACGTCAGCGAAAGTTGTTGCGCAAATCCCCGTCCCGCGCCAGAAACCGCCCTTCCCGGCGACCATTCGCCTGCCCATCGCGATAACTCAACACACCATTGACCCACACCCCATCAATCCCCTGTGCCGCCCGCTGCGGATCAGTGAAATCCGCCACATCGCGCACGGTCGCCGGATCAAACAGCACCAGATCCGCCCAGTGCCCCTCGCGAATCTCGCCGCGCTCTTTCAAGCCAAACCGCGCCGCCGACAGGCCGGTCATCTTGTGTACCGCCGTGTGCAGCGGAAACAGCCCGAGATCGCGACTGAAATGGCCGAGCACTCGTGGGAAAGCGCCCCACAGGCGTGGATGCGGGAATGGGTCTTCCGGCAGTCCGTCAGAACCGACCATCGACAGCGGATGCGCGAGGATTTTTCGGACGTCCGCCTCGTCCATGCCGTAGTACACCGCGCCCGCCGGTTGCAGGCGTTTGGCGGCGTCGTGCAGTGGCACGTTCCATTCGGCGGCGATGTCGATCAGGTCGCGGCCGCTGACTTCAGGATGCGGCGTCGACCAGGTGATGGTGATGCGGTGGGCGTCGGTGACCTGCTTCAGATCCAGCGTCGAAGAACTCGCCGCGTAGGGATAGCAATCGCATCCTACGTGCTGGGTTTTCGCTGCTTCCTCCAACGCCGCGAGCAACTGCGGACTGCGCCCCCAATTACCGACACCGGCGCATTTGAGGTGGGAGATGATCACCGGGGATTGTGAGTGACGGCCGATGCTGAACGCTTCCTCCATCGCCTCCAGCACCGGCTCGAACTCACTGCGCAGGTGGGTGGTGTACACCGCGCCAAATGCGGTCAGTTCTTCGGTCAGTTGCTTCACTTCGTCGGTGGAGGCGTTAAAGGCGCTGGCGTAGGCCAGGCCTGTGGATAAACCGAGCGCGCCGGCTTCAAGGCTTTCACGCAGTTGCTCACGCATGGCGGCGATTTCGTCTGGCGTGGCAGTGCGAAACAGGTCGTCGAGGTGATTGCTGCGCAGTGCGGTGTGACCGACCAGTGCGGCAACGTTTAACGTGGTGTTCGCCGCTTCGACGGCGGCGCGGTAATCGCTGAAACGTGGATAGACGAACGCCGCTGCGCTGCCGAGCAGGTTCATCGGGTCCGGCGGATCGCCTTTCAGACTGACCGGCGAAGCACTGATCCCGCAGTTGCCGACAATCACCGTGGTCACGCCCTGGCTGAGCTTGGGCAGCATCTGCGGCTGGCGAATGACCACGGTGTCGTCGTGGGTGTGCACGTCGATGAAACCCGGGGCGAGCACGCGGCCGGTGGCGTCGATTTCTTCGGTCGCACTGGCATCGCGCAAGTCGCCGATGCGTTCGATGCGCCCGTCGAGAATCGCCACATCGGCACGGTAGCCGGGCGTATTGTTGCCATCGATGACGGTGGCGTCGCGGATCAGCGTGTCGTACAGCATGTCAGTCTCCCAGCGGCAGGTGATCGTCGCCGCCACGGTATTCGTCGAGGGCGAGTTTGATCCGCCGCAGACGTTCTTGATTGTCTTCAGGGTTGGCCAGCGCCAGCTCGGTGGCGAGCACATCAATAGCGAGCAACATGCCGTAGCGCGCCGCCGTCGGTTTGTAGATGAATGAGGTTTCCGCGCCTTGCAGCGGCAGGACGATGTCGGCCAGTTCGGCCAGCGGCGAGTCGGCGCGGGTGATGGCCAGAATGCGCGCGCCATAGTTGCGCGCCAGCTCGACAGTTTCCAAAAGCTCCGGGGTGATGCCGGTCAGCGAGCAGACGATCAGCACTTGCTCGGCGTTCAGGCTGGCAGCGGTGACGCGCATCATCACCGCGTCGTGGCACACCGCAATCGGGTAGCCGAGGCGCACCAGGCGTACCTGCAATTCATCGCTGCACAGGGTCGAGCAGCCGCCCATGCCGAACGCGTGAATCATCCGCGCCTGGCCGAGCATTTTCACCGCGTCGGCGAAGCGCGATTCGTCAAACCCGGCCAGATGCTGGCGCAGCGTGGTTTCGATATCGCCGACAATCTGGCCGTAGAACGCCGACTGTTCAGGTGTGCCCGCCGGGTCGAGAAAACGGCTGCCGACGCCGCTGGCCTGAGCCAGTTGCAGCCGCAGATCACGCAGGTCGCGACAGCCCACCGTGCGGGCAAAACGCGACAACGTGGCGGTGCTGACTTCGGCCCGTTGCGCCAGCTCTTCGAGGCTGGCAGAGGCGGCAAAACCGACATCGTCGAGCATCAGTCGGGCGATACGGCCCTCGCCGGCGCTGAAGGAGTCCTGACGGGCGCGGATCTGATAAAGGATGTCCATGGCGGCTGGCTCCGGTTACAGCAAATAAGAAAGGCCGACGGTCAGAGCGAAAGCGACCAGCGAGATCAGGGTCTCAAGCACGGTCCAGGTCTTGAACGTCTGCGCGACCGTCATGTTGAAGTATTCCTTGATCAACCAGAAGCCGCCGTCGTTGACGTGGGAAAAGATCACCGAGCCGGCGCCGGTCGCCAGCACCAGCAATTCCGGGTGTGGATAACCCAGACCAATGGCCACCGGTGCGACCACGCCGGACGCGGTGGTCATCGCGACGGTGGCCGAGCCGGTGGCAACCCGCATCAACGCGGCGAACAGCCAGCCCATGATCAGCGGCGACAGGTGAAATTCGTGGGCCAGCCCGACGATCTGATCGGTGACTCCGGCATCCACCAGAATCCGGTTCAGGCCGCCACCGGCGCCGACCAGCAAGGTGATACTGGCGGTCGGTGCCAGGCACTCGTTGGTGAATTTGAGGATCGATTCACGATTGAAACCCTGGGCGATGCCCAGCGTCCAGAAACTCAGCAAGGTCGCCAGCAACAGCGCAATCACCGAGTTGCCGATGAACAACAGGAACTGGTTGAAACCACTGCCCGGCGTGGAAATCAGGTTGGCCCAGCCACCGATCAGCATCAGCACCACCGGCAACAGAATGGTCGCCATGGTGATGCCGAAACCCGGCAGCTTGTCGCGCGGTTCGCGGTCGAGAAATTGTTTTTCCAGCGGGTTATCCGCCGGCAGCTGAATGCGCGGCACGATGAATTTGGCGTACAGCGGCCCGGCGATGATTGCGGTGGGAATACCGATGGCAATCGCATACAGCAAGGTCTGCCCGACCGAGGCCTGATACGCCTGCACCGCGAGCATCGCCGCCGGGTGCGGCGGCACCAGCGCATGCACCACCGACAGACCGGCAACCATCGGCAAGCCGACCATCAGAATCGACACGCCCACCCGCCGCGCCACGGTAAAGGCGATGGGTACCAGCAACACAAAACCGACTTCGAAGAACAGCGGCAGCCCCACCAGAAACGCGATGCAAACCATCGCCCAGTGCGCGTTCTTCTCGCCGAATTTTTCGATCAAGGTGCGGGCCATCTGCTCCGCGCCGCCGGACTCGGCCATCATCTTGCCAAGCATCGTCCCCAGCGCCACCACCAGCGCAATATGCCCCAGCGTCTTGCCCACCCCGGCCTCATACGCCCCCACCACGCCCGACGGCGGCATCCCCGCCACCAGCGCCAGACCAATGGAAATCAGGGTGATGACAATGAACGGATTGAGCCGGTAACGCGCGATCAGCACGATCAAGGCGATGATGGCGACGGCGGCATACATCAGCAGCCAGTAGCCGAAGGAAGGCGTCATGCGGTACTCCTCGAAAGGGTCACGTTCGAATGGGTTGTGAAACTCATAAATCATTTCGAGATCGAGTTTTCAAACACCATGAAAGTAATTTTCGTGGAGAGGTAAGGCGTGTCGCTGTTGGATATGTCTTGTCGCGATTAATGAAAATCGCGGGGTGGGATTTACATGGTTCTCAGGCAAACACAAAAACTTGTGGGAGCTGGCTTGCCAGCGATGGCGGCTGCCCATTCAAGATCTCTGCCGACTGATCCACCGCTTTCGCGAGCAAGCCCGCTCCCACAGTTTGATTGCATTCCTTCAGCAAGAATGCGGTCATCAACCTGTGGGAGCGAGCTTGCTCGCGAATGGCTTCACACGGTGTAGCGCGGGCTCACACCATCTCGTTACGAATCCAGTCCACCACCGACGTACGCTTCGGTACCCAGCCCAGCAGTTCACGAGCATGTTTGCCGCGTACCCGGCTGTTGGAGCCAAGGCCGTAGTTGGCCATTTCGTAACCCCACTCGGCTTCGGCATCTTGCAGTGGCCAGTCTTGTGGTTCGCCGAGATTCAGCGCTTCAGCCATGGCAGTGGTCATGTCGATGAACGAGGCCTCACCGCTTTCAACGAAGTAGAAGGTACCCGGTACGTTTTTGGTCAGCGCCAGCAGGTACAGGGCGACGACGTCTTCGATGTGCACGTTGGACCAGATGTTCTGGCCAGTGCCGACATGGCGCACCACGCCGCTTTTGCGCGCTTGTTTGAGCAGACGCGGCAACTGCACGCTGTCGCGATTGACGCCCAGGCTGTGACCGTAGATCAGGGTGTTGCAGATCACCGCCGAGTTCACGCCGTCCTGTGCGGCAGAGAGGATCAGGTTGTCGATGGCCACACGGGCAGCCTTGTCGACGGTGGGTTCCGGCAGGTTGTCTTCGTAGTAGATGACGTCGCTGGACTTGCCGCCCGAGGCATCGCCGACGATGCTCGAACCGCTGGTGTGCAGGAACACTTTGTTCGAACCGCGCAGGGCATCGAGCAACGCTTCGACCGCGCCGCGATGGTCGCTGCTGGCGGCGTTGATCACCGCATCGGCGGCGCGGGCCTGTTCAGCCAGCAATGTGCTGTCTTCGAGGGTGCCGATCACCGGGGTGATGCCCAGTACTATCAGCTCATCAGCCTGTTCGGCGCTACGCACCAGACCCGTGACGGTGTGGCCGGCCCGAACCAGACCGGTGGCGATGGAACCGCCGATGAATCCGGCAGCGCCGGTGATGAATACGTTCATGGAGAAACTCCCTGCGTGAATAAGTGATGCAGCGAGTATCGACCGCTAACCCCGGTGGAAAAACCCGCGATCACCCAAATCACTGTTGCGCAGGGATCACGAATCAACCCTTGAAATCGGCGCTGGCGTAGGCCGCAAGTTTGCTCTGGATGAAGTCGAGGAAGCACTGAATGCGCAGCGCCAGTTGCGAGTTCCGGTAGTACACCGCGTTGATCGGCTGGCGATAACCGCTGTTGAATTCCGCCAGCAGCACCTTGAGGCGCCCGGCGCGGATGTCGTCGATGGTCATGAAGTGCGACAGGCAGGCAATGCCCTGGCCTTCCAGCGCCAGATGGCGCACGGTCTCGCCGCTGGAGGCGCTGATGGCCGGAGTGATTGGCCAACGGTCGCCATGCACGTAGCGCAAAGGCCACTGGTTGAGGCCTTCGTTGTGGGTGAAACCGAGCAGGGTGTGGTCACTCAAGTCGGCGACCTGCTGCGGCGCGCCGTGCTTTTCCAGATACGCCGGACTGGCGACGATCAGCAACGGGCTGCAACCTAGCGAGCGCGCATGCAAGGTCGAATCGGCAAGGGTGCCGATGCGGATGGCGACGTCGGTGCTTTGTTCCAGCAGGTCAATGATCAGGTCATTGCTGTTGAGTTCGAGCTGGATGTCCGGGTACAGGCCACGGAATTCGTCGATGTACGGCACGATGGCGTGCAGCATGAACGGCGACGCGGCGTTGATTCGCAGGCGTCCGGACGGGGTTTGCTGGCGTGAGGACAGTCGCTCTTCGAGGGCGTCCATCTGATCGAGAATCAGCTTGGCCTGCTCGAAGAAATACTTGCCCTCCTCGGTCAGGTCCATGCGCCGCGTGGTGCGGTTGATCAGCGTGGTGTCGAGCTTGGCTTCCAGCCGCGACAGTGTGCGGCTGACCGCCGAGGGGGTCTGGCCGACCTGCTCGGCAGCGGCGGAAATCGAACCGCATTCGATCACGCAGACGAAAATCTGCAACTCATCGGATCTGGCTTTCACGGGTGTTCCTTATTGATCGGCTGCACAAAATCCATTGTGGAGAGAGAACACCCCTGTGGCGAGGGGATTTATCCCCGATGGACTGCGCAGCAGGCCCCGCTTTTCGAGATCAAGATCGGGGGGCCGCTGCGCGACCCATCGGGGATGAATCCCCTCACCACATTTAAAACCCTCACCACAGTTACAACCGTAACCACATGAAATCACTTCACGCCTTGAGAGCAAACACCTGTTTCAGATGCTGCTCATACCGCGCCACATCATTCTCGATGTTCGGGCGCTTCATCACGTCCACACAGAGGAACGTCGGCAGCCCGCTCATGCCCAAGAACTCATTGGCCTTGTGGAACGGGAAATACACCGCATCCACACCCTTTGCTTCAAAGAAATCGCTCGGGTCATCAAACGCCTGCTGCGGTGCGTTCCAGGTCAGCGACAGCATGTATTGCTTGCCCTGAATCAGGCCGCCGCTGCCGTACTTCTGCGACGCATCGGAACGGGTCCGACCATCGCTGGCATAGAGGCTGCCGTGGCCTTCGGTGAAGACTTCGTCGATGTACTTTTTCACCGTCCACGGCGCGCCCATCCACCAGCCCGGCATCTGATAAATGATCACATCGGCCCAGAGGAATTTGGCCACTTCTCCGGCGACGTCGTAGCCCTCGTCGATGAACGTGGTTTTGACATCCAGACCACCGCGATCCAGCACGCTCAGCGCGGTTTCGTGCAGGGTGGCGTTGTAACGACCGTCGGAGTGGGCGAATTTCTTGCCACCATTGAGCAACAACACTTTTTTCATCGGAACGCCTCGCGCAGCCATTGGGCTGGAGAAAGATGGGAAAACGAATGGCGGCAGGTTAACCATCCATCTCGCGCGGAATAAGCCGCGTCGGCGCAAAATACATTTGATCAAAAAGCACGAATCGAATGCCGATTGTTGCAATAGCATTCCCGGCCATCTGCATTTGAGGAGTTGTTTCGATGAGTGAACGCCACGGTTTCATCCTGCATGCCAAGACCCGCCCGGAAAAAGCCGAGACTTTCGAAGCGCTGTTTCGCGCCTATGTCGAGCCGAGCCGAGCCGAGCCAGGCTGCATCGAGTACCACATGCTGCGCGACAAGGAAGACCCGACGCTGTTCATCTTTTACGAGATCTGGGAAAGCCAGGCGCACCTCGACGTGCATTCGAACCTGCCGCACATGCGCGAGTTTTTCGACAACCGCATGACGTATCTGGAGCGCGATTTCGATATCCGCCGGATCGAGATGCTCAGCGCCTCGTCGGCTAGCCGCTGATCAGCAGATGGGCGCCGAGCGCGCCCAGTCCGACGAAAAATACTCGCTTGAACAGCACGGCACTGATGCGCTGACGCAGCCATTGGCCGAACCCCATGCCCAGCATCGCCGGGATCAGCACCAGCAGCGACGCACTCAATTCGCCACTGCCCAGTGCGCCACGCCAGAACAGGCCGCCGGCTAGCGCCAAGGTCGACACGGTGAACGACAGGCCCAGCGCCTGCACCAGCTCATCGCGACTCAAACCCAGCGCCTGCAGGTACGGCACCGCCGGAATAACGAACACACCGGTGGCCGAAGTGATAACCCCGGTGATCAGCCCGCACAGCGGGCCGAGCCACGGTTCATGCCGGGGATTGACCTGCAGCGTTGGCAGCAACAACCCGCTCAACGCATACAGCAGCAACGCCGCGCCCAGCCCACGCACCACCCAATGCCCGCCTACCATGCCGATCGACAACGTGCCGACGGCGGTGCCGAGGAAGATCATCAGCAACAGCGGCCACAGGCGTTTGAGCAGCCCTTTCAGATGCCCGCCGAACGCCAATTGCCAGACATTGGTCAGCGTCGCCGGAATGATCAGCAACGCGGCTGCCTGTGACGGCGCCATAGCCAGACCGAGCAGGCCCATGGCGACGGTGGGCAGACCGAGGCCGATCACGCCTTTGACCAGCCCGGCCATGATGAAAGTGGCGATGACCAGCAGGGACAGAGCCAAGCCGAGGTTTTGATAGAAGTCTGCAAATGCGTTCATGGCGCTACTGTGCGCTTTGGCGGGTGCGTTGAAAATCTGCCATATACTGAGGCTGCCTCTGCCGGTACAAGAGGCTGTTAATTGCGTTGCGGCTGATGGCCCCTTCGCGAGCAAGCCCGCTCCCACAGTTTTGGATTCACCACTGATCCACTGTGGGAGCGGGCTTGCTCGCGAAGAGGCCCGCCCAGACACCACAACAACCACAGGCGGCCCCATGCACTTCGACCTCACCGACCTGCGCCTCTACCTGCACATCCTCGACACCGGCAACATCACCGCCGGCGCCGCCCGCAGCCATCTTTCGCTCGCCGCCGCCAGTGCGCGCATTCGCGCCATGGAAGCCTCGCTGGGCACCGAGTTCCTGCATCGCGGCCGCCGTGGCGTGAGCCCGACGCCCGCTGGCAAGGCACTGGCCCACCACGCGCGCATCCTCCTGCAACAGGCCGAACGCATGCAGCAGGATCTGGCCGACTACGCGCAGGGCGTCAAAGGACAGGTGCGACTGTTGTGCAACACCACGGCGATCACCGAATACCTGCCGGAAGTGCTCGCGGACTTTTTGCGCGAGCATCCCAACCTCGACATCGATCTGCAGGAACTGCCCAGCGCCCGCATCATCCACGCCTTGCGCCAGGGCGCAGCCGATATCGGCATCGTCTCCGATGCAGTGGACACCTCCGATTTACAGACTCAGCCCTTTCGCGATGATCCGTTAGTGCTGATCGTGCCGCGGGAACATCCACTGGCCAACGCCGCCGAAGTCAGCTTCAGCGACGCCCTGCATCACGATTTTGTCGGCCTGAGCACCGACAGCGCGCTGGCGATCTACCTCGAAGAACAGGCGCTGCACAGCGGCTCGCGCATGCAGGTGCGGATCCGCGCCGACGGTTTCGAAGGGGTGCTGCGCATGGTCGCCCGAGGCGCCGGCCTCGCCATCGTGCCGCTGGCGGCCATTGAACGCGCGACGCCGCGCTCATTCAACAGCATCACCCTCAACGAGCCATGGGCGCGCCGCACGCTGATGCTCTGCGCCCGGGATTTCAGCGCCCTGCCCGGTTATGCCAAAGCCTTGCTGCAAGCCTTGACTCTCCCCTGAGGGGCAGACTTCATCCTTGGCGTTCAACGGCAAGGAGCATGACCATGGGCAAACGCATTCTGCTGATTCTCGGCCATCCCGGCGCGACGAGCTTCTGCGCCGCACTCGCCGAGCGCTATGCACAATCAGCGCTCGATGCCGGACACCAGGTGCGTCAGCTACGCCTGGGAGAGATGGCTTTTGACCCGGTGTTGCGCCAGGGGTATCAACAGGTTCAAGCGCTGGAAGAAGACTTGAGCCGCGCGCAATCCGACATCCTTTGGGCCGAACATCTGACGCTGGTCTACCCGATCTGGTGGGGCGGCATTCCAGCGCTGCTCAAAGGTTTTTTTGATCGGGTGTTGCTGCCGGGATTCGCTTTCAAATACCGAAAAGGCAAACCCTTTCCCGATCAGTTGCTCAAGGGGCGCACCGCGCATTTGCTGGTGACGATGGACACGCCACTCTGGTATTACCGCTGGATCTACCGGATGCCGGGACTGCATCAGGTGCGCAAGACCACCCTGCAGTTCTGTGGTATCAACCCCCTGCGCACGCTGACCTTCGGCCCGCTGCTTGAGTCCAGCGACCGGCAGCGCCAGCGCTGGCTGCAACAGGCGCACGCTATCGCCCGCCGCTAAGTCTGCCGATAATGCGCCGCACGGATTCACATTGAAAAAGGACTTTTATGTACATCGGCCAAGCCGCGCAACGTGCCGGCACCACCATCAAAAGCATTCGCCACTACGAGTCGATCGGTTTGCTGCCCACGCCCCGGCGCCAAGGTAAATATCGCCTCTACGACCAACAAAGCATCGAACTGCTGATCTTCATCAAATGCGCAAAAGAGATGGGCTTCAGGCTCCGGGAATTGCAGACGATTTTTGCCGCGCATCATGGCGAGGCCATGCCATGGGATCTGGCCCAACAGGCTATCGAGGCAAAAAAACGCGAGATCAACAGCAGCATCGCTGAGCTGACGCGGCAATACGCGCAACTGGAAGGTTTCGAAATCGACCTTGAACGGGCGCGGGTCGAATGCCCGCTGGAAAACCTTTGACGGTTTGCGCGTTTCTGAGCAGCTCGATGTCGAGCACAGACAACTGAGCGGCAACCGGGCGCTATAGGGTGCGAGTTGGTTTCTTTGCCATCCGCCCACTGCCCGGAGTTCTCATGACCGCGACCGCCCCCATCACCGTTCTGCGCGACACCCACCCGCTGCCGGTACTCGATGCCTGCAAATGGGAAAAACTCGAAGGTGACCCGCACACCGTCAACCTCAACGCTTACACCAGCGAAGACGGCAGCAAGATCATGGGCACCTGGATCTGCACCCCGGGCAAGTGGCGGGTCGATTATGTGAAGTGGGAGTACTGCCACTTCCAGGAAGGCTACTGCATCATCACCCCGGACGGCATGGCGCCAATCCACCTGCGAGCCGGCGACATCTTCGTGGTTGAACCGGGGATGAAAGGCACCTGGGAAGTGGTCGAGACCGTACGCAAATATTTCGTCTTCGCCTGATGCAAAAAAAGCCGGGAAACCACCCGACGTGATTTCCCGGCAACACCTACTGCATTCTGGCTGACGCCATGGTTGTGGCGCCTGTGAGATTTGTGGCGAGGGGATTTATCCCCGATGGGCGCAAAGCGCCCCCCCGCATTGTGTCAGTTGAAACGCAGGCTCAGTGGTTGCGACTGCTACACAGTCGATCGGGGATAAATCCCCTCACCACAAAGTCTCCGTTGCCACAAAAAGTATTGATGTCCAAGTTACTGTGGCTTGCGATAGCTGTTGATAATCGCCGAGAAGTCCTTGCCACCCTCCCCGCGCTGGCTCATCGCCTGATACAACTGCTGCGCCACCGCGCCGAGCACCACCGGTTGATGCGCCTGACGCGCTGCTTCGGTCGCCAGCCCCAGATCCTTGAGCATCAGTTCGGCACCAAACCCACCGGTATAACCGCGCGAGGCCGGCGCCGTTTCGACGATGCCCGGCCACGGGTTGTACATTTCCGAACTCCAGCAACGCCCGGTCGAGCTGTTGATGATCCCGGCCAGCACCGAGGTGTCGATCCCCAGTGCATCGCCCAGCGCCATGGCTTCGCTGACGCCGACCATCGAGATCGCCAGCAGCAGGTTGTTACAGATCTTGGCGATCTGCCCGGTGCCGACTTCGCCGCAATGCACGATGTTGCGGCCCATCTGCGCCAGCACCGGTTGCAGGGTGACGAACAGTTCCGGAGTGGCGCCGACCATGAAGGTCAGCGTGCCGGCGGTCGCGCCGCCAGTGCCGCCGGAGACCGGTGCATCAGCCATGGCCACGCCTTGTTTGGCAGCAGCGGCGGCCACATCGCGGGCGGTCTGCGGATCGATGGTGCTGCAATCCACCGCCGGCACACCTTTGCCGATACCGGCGAGCACACCGTCCTCACCGAGCCAGACGCTGCGCACATGCACCGCCGCCGGGAGCATGGTGATCACCAGCTCGGCGTCTTCGGCGGCCTCACGGGCCGAGGCGCGGATAGTGCCGCCCAGTTGCTCAAGCTCCGCCAGCACCGTCTTGTTCAGGTCGACCAGATTCAGTGAATGGCCGGCCTTGATCAGGTTGCGCGCCATCGGCGCGCCCATGTTGCCCAGACCGATAAATGCGATTTTCATGGCCAGTCCTCAGCGCAGGTTGATGGTGGTGTTCACGCCGTCGTTGACGCTGTCGTCATCGAACCAGCGCGCTGTAACCGTTTTGGTCTGGGTGTAGAACTGCACCACTTGCTTGCCGTACGGACCGAGGTCGCCGAGTTTCGAACCACGGGAACCGGTGAAGCTGAAGAACGGCACCGGCACTGGAATCGGGATGTTGATGCCGACCTGGCCGACGTCGATTTCCGTCTGGAATTTGCGCGCCGCCGCACCGCTCTGGGTGAACAGGCCCGTGCCGTTGCCGAACGGGTTGGCGTTGACCAGTGCGATGGCCTGATCGAGGGTGTCGACTTCCAGCACCACCAGCACCGGGCCGAAGATTTCCTGGGTATAGATCTGCATGTCAGTGGTCACGCCCGAGAACAGGGTCGGGCCGACGAAGTTGCCTTGTTCGTAGCCCGGCACCTTGATGTCGCGACCATCGAGTTCAAGCTTGGCGCCTTCCTTGATGCCGCTTTCGATCAGATCGAGAATCCGCGCCTTGGCTTTCTTCGAGATCACCGGGCCGACATCGGTGCCCGCCTCGCTGCCGGCGTTGACCTTGAGTTTCTGCGCCAGCGCTTTCAGATCCGGCAGCCATTGTTTCGCCGCACCAACCAGCACCACCACCGAGGTGGCCATGCAGCGTTGCCCTGCCGCACCGAAACCGGCGCCGACCAAGGCATTCAGCGCTTGCTCGCGGTTGGCGTCCGGCAGCACCACGGCATGGTTCTTCGCACCCATCATCGATTGCACGCGCTTGCCGTGCTTGCCGGCCAGGTCGTAAACGTGCGTACCGACGGCGGTCGAACCAACGAACGATACGGCTTTGATGTCCTTGTGGGTGCACAGGCCATCGACGACGTCCTTGCCACCGTGCACGACGTTGAGCACGCCCGCCGGAACGCCCGCCTCAATCGCCAGCTCCACCAGCAGCATGGTCGACAGCGGATCCTGTTCCGAAGGCTTCAGGACGAAAGTGTTGCCGCAGGCGATCGCCATCGGGAACATCCACAGCGGAATCATCGCCGGGAAGTTGAACGGGGTGATGCCGGCGCACACGCCGATTGGCTGGCGCAGGGTGTAGGTATCGACGCCGCCGGCCACGTTTTCGGCGAACTCGCCCATTTGCAGGGTGCCGATGGAACAGGCGTGTTCGACCACTTCCAGGCCACGGAAAATATCGCCCTCGGCGTCGGCAATAGTCTTGCCCTGCTCGGCGCTCAGCACTACGGCGATGCGCTTGGAGTGCTCGCGGATCAGTGCCTGCAGCTTGAGCATGATGCGCATCCGCGCGCCGATCGGGGTCAGTTTCCAGGTCTGGAACGCGCGGTGCGCGGCACTGATGGCGGCGTCGACTTCAGCGGCAGTGGCGAACGGAACCTTGGCCAGCACTTGCTGGGTCGCCGGGTTGACGATGTCGTGCCACTCGGTGGTCTGCGATTCGACCCACTCGCCGTCGATCAGCAACTTGACCTTCTGGACCGTGGTTTCGTTGGGCGTAAGCGATGCGTTCATGCTGGTCTCCGAAACTTGTTTTTATCGTAGGAGCCAAGGCGAAAGGGTTCGCCTTGAGATGAGGCGTGTGTCACGAATTGGTTGTCGGACTGTTTTTGGAGTATAGATGTGCAAACTTCTAATAAGAACGCACATATAAGCCCGTCCATCATGCAAAAAAACATCACCTCCTTGGGGTCGCTGAACTGGGACGACCTGAAGTTTTTCCTCGAAGTCGCCCGCACCCGCAAGGCCAGCACCGCGGCCAAACGGCTCGCCGTCGACTACACCACCGTGTCGCGGCGCATCAGTTCGCTGGAAGCGGCATTGGGTACGTTGCTGTTCGAAAAATCGCGCACCAGCGGTTTTGTCCTGACCACTGAAGGCCTGCGTTTGCTGGGCTATGCCGAGTCGATTGAAAGCACGTTGCACATGGCTTGCGAGCAGGTCTCGGGCTCTGGTGTGGCACTTTCCGGGCATGTACGCATGGGCTGCACCGAAGGTTTCGGCAGTTTTTTCATCACCCCGCAGCTGAGCCACTTCGTCGACGCCTACCCAGCGATCTCGGTGGACATCCTGCCGCTGCCGCACTTCATCAGCCTGTCCAAGCGCGAGGCCGATATCGTCATCGCTTTGGAACGCCCGGAGCACGGCCCGTACGTGTGCTGCAAACTCTGCGACTACCGCTTGCAGCTGTACGCAACCCAGGACTACCTCGACCAACACCCACCGATCCGCCGCCCGGCCGATTTGGGCAAGCATCAATTCATCAGTTATGTGGATGACCTGGCGTTCAGTTCGGAGCTGCTGTACCTGGCGAATGTGCTGCCCGGCGCCAGCGCAAACCTGCGCAGCACCAGCGTCATCGCGCAGTTCGTCGCGGCGCAGCAAGGGCGTTCACTGGCGATTCTGCCGTGCTTCCTCGCGGCGCAGGATCCGCGCCTGCTGCCGGTGCTGCCCGAAGAAATCGACATCACCCGACAGTTCTGGATGTACTGCCGGGAGGACTTGCGCAAGTTGAAGCGGATCACCCTGTTGTGGGATTACATCCGTGAGGTGACCGAGCGTAATCAGGGTCTGCTGATGGGGCAGACCCGCGAGATGCGGTTTGCCGATTAATCGGCGCTGACCACAATCGACACCCGGCGATTTTCGGTGCGTCCGGCGGCAGTGTCATTGGACGCCACCGGCTCGCTGCTGCCCAGTCCGCGCAGCTGAATGTTCTCTTCCTTCATGCCGACGGTGGTCAGCACTTTGGCCACGCTTTTGGCCCGACGCAGCGACAGTTGCTGGTTGTAGGTTTCCTTGCCCGAGGCATCGGTATGACCGTCGACCCGCACCCGCTCGATACCGACGCCGAGCAGTGCCTTGCCGATGCGCTCGACGATTTCGGTGCTCTGGTTGTTCAGGCTTTCGATATCGCTGCCAAACAGCACTTTGCCGGACAGGCCAAACTCCCAGCCCTCGTCGGTCGCTTCGAAGCCTTGTTGTTTGAGTACGGCGATCTGCGCCGGGGTCAGGCCTTTTTGCGGTGCGGTCTGGCACCCGGTCAGCGCCAGTACGGCGATCATCAGCAAGGCGGAAAACAGTCGAGCGGGAAATGTGAACACGGAATCAGCTCCTGGTTTGCAGATTGACGACCGGGCTCTCCGACCCGGCAGTGAATTGAGCGCCACGCGACAGGCGCTTGGCCTGATACATCGCGGCGTCGGCGGCGTTGAGCAAAGCACCTGGCGTGGCGCCATGATCGGGGAAAACCGCAATGCCGATACTGAGCGACGTCACCACACTGGTGTCGCCCGGCAGCGCGATGGGCATGTCCATGCTGGCGAGAATCTTGTCAGCAATGCGCTCGGCGTCCTCGATCTTGTGCAGCGGCGCGAGCAGTACGGCGAACTCGTCGCCGCCGAGCCGCGCCACCAGATCCTCTTCACGCAGTTGCGCGCGGATCCGATTGGCGACCGCCACCAGCACCGCGTCGCCAGCGGCGTGACCGAAGTTGTCATTGATGCCTTTGAAGCGGTCGCTGTCGAGAAACAGCACCGCCACCCGCTCATTGAGCTTGCCGGCGTTGCGCAAGGCGCGAATCAATCGCCCCTCGAAAAACGCCCGGTTGGGCAAACCGGTGAGGCTGTCGTGGCTGGCCTGATGGGCGAGGGTTTCGTTCTCGCTTTGCAGATGGGTCTGCCAGGATTCGAGTTCATCGAGCAGGGCATTGAAGTCGTTGCCGAGGTTGTCGAGCTCGGCGATCTGCGCCGGCGGTACCCGGCGATCCAGTGCTCGCTCGCTGCGGGCAGCGTGGGCCACCGCCGCGAGGCTGCGAAGCGGGCCGGTAATGCTGCGCAGCTGTCGGCGCGCCAGATACAGCGCGACCCAGGCACTGATTGCGGTGCAGAGAATGATCCCCGCCAGACCGCTGAGCAAGAAGCGCATCAGGCTACCGCCGTGACCGACCAGCAGGATGCGTCCGATTTCACGATCCTGATGCACGATCGGCAGGCTGATCGGCTTTTCCAGAATGGTCCGGGCAGCCTGCATTTCCAGTTGGGAAAACAGACCGTTTTCGGGCCGCTGCCAACGCGCCAGCAACTGCCCCTGTGTGTCGAACACCTGGGCATCCGCCACCTCTTCGGTGGACGCGATCAAGGCCAGCGCTTCGGTGGCGGCGTCCTTATCGTTGAACACCACCGCCGCTTCCACGGTGTAGCTGATCGAACGTGCAATCAGATGCAGGTTGTGATCGGCGTACACCCGCAGCGCGAGAACGCCCAGCAGGGTCAGCGACACGCTGGCCATCGTCACGGCCACCAGCGCGACAATCAAATGGCCGCGGCCGATGACCGAGCCCAGTGTCGGGCGGCTCCTGGAACGAAACAGCTTCATGGTGCCGCCGGTTTGCGGCGCGACAACTGCAGTACGCTCGGGTGGATGCGTACACCGCTGCGGGCGACGGAGTCGAGATTGACCTCGAAGGAAACCTGCTGATCGCCGACCCGCAGGCAGAACAGGCTGCCGACCGTGCACTGATCGCCCCCTTCGCTGATGCTCAGCACCGGATGGCCGATCAATGAGGTGAACAGCCGACTGCGTTCATCTGCGGTGAGTTTGCCGATGTACACCGCATCGCATTCGCTGACGATCGCCGGGTTGTCGGCCAGCAGTCGGCGCACAGCGACCGGACGACCGGTGGCTTGCGTAGTGCCTTTGACCAGGTCATCGGTGTATTCGGTGGGGCCGACGATGCACAGGCGCAATTGTGCGGGTTCCACCGGCCAGCGCGCGTAACTGAGGATGCCCAGCACAACCTGCGTCACCGACTGGGCGCGCTGCTCGGCCATGCCCACCGGCGTCTGTGCCTGCGCCATGGCGGCGCCGGTCAGCAAACAGAGCAGACCGACAAGCAATGCGTGCTTGCAGCGAACCACGCGCTCTGTCGCCCAGACAGCCACCTTCATGCAGGGATTCTCTTGGATCGTACCGAAATGATGCCGCAACGATAGCACAGCGGAGTAACACCAGCGAGACAGCAGCTGCTGACCAGTTGGTCAGTAATCGGCACCGAACATCAGGCTATTTCATTCCCGAACCTCGCCACCTTCCTCCAGTTCCAGCATCAATCCGCTCAGGCGCTTGACCTTGCGCTGCACCGCCTCTTCAAACACGCCAGCCCGGGGTTCGATCAAAGTGAACCAGTGTTTGGCCCGGGTAATACCGGTATAGATCAATTCCTTGGTCAACACCGGATTCAAGGCATCCGGCAGGATCAGCGCGGTGTGGGCGAACTCGGAGCCCTGGGATTTGTGCACCGTCATCGCGTACACCGTTTCCACATCGTTGAGCCGGCTCGGCAGCACGAAACGCACACCGCCCTGCCCGTCGTTACGCGGAAAGGCCACGCGCAGCACCGGTTTGCCGGCGTCCGGGCCTTCGCGCTCGGGCAACTTGAGGGCAATGCCAATATCGCCGTTCATCAGACCCAGACCGTAATCGTTGCGCGTCATCAGCACCGGCCGGCCTTCGTACCATTGCTGGTCATGCTCGATCAGGCGTGCCTTGACCAGCGTTTCGGTGATCCGCAGATTCAACCCTTCAACGCCCCAAGGCCCCTTGCGCACAGCACACAACAACTGGAAGGTGTCGAACGCCTGCAGCACTTCCCGCGCCCAGTTGATCCAGTCCGGATGCTCCAGCGGTCTTTCCGCTGGCGGGCGTTGTTGGCGCAGGATATTCAGATAGTGGCGATAACCCTTTGGACCTTCCCCATGACCGTCGAGCAGCAGCCGCTCGAACGTGTGATCGTGTTCGCCCTTGAGCGGCAGGGAAAACACGTCATCATAGTGACCGGCCGCCAGCAACTGGCGCGCCTCCTCCGGCAACTGCTGATTGACCCGCCGCGCCAGCTGACCGATGCCGCTGCCTTCACCGAAGCGTCGGGAATGGCGCAGCATCACCAGTTGCTGAGCCAAAGGATGCGAGCCGTCGTGGTCCTCGTGCAGGCCACTGTCCTGTAATGACTCACCACTGACCGACTCCAGCCACCGCCGGGTCTGCGGGTTGTACCAGCCTGCCTCGGCATCGCGGCACAGATCGCCGAGCACCGCCCCGGCCTCTACGGAGGCGAGTTGATCCTTGTCACCGAGCAACACCAGACGCGCATGCGCCGGCAACGCATCGAGCAGGTTAGCCATCATTTCCAGGTCGATCATGGAAGCTTCATCGACCACCAGCACGTCCAGCGGCAAGCGGTTGCCGGCATGGTGGCGGAAGTGTCGGGTGCCGGGCCGGCTGCCCAACAAACGATGGACAGTGGTCACGTCGCAGGGGATCTTCTCGCGCACGTCTTCGGTGACTTGCAGCGACTGCACTTGCTGGCTGATGGACTCGGTCAACCTCGCAGCAGCCTTGCCCGTGGGCGCCGCCAGACGAATGCGCAACGGCTGACCGGCTTCCACCGCCGGCGCCTGAAGCAGCGCGAGCAGACGCACCACCGTGGTGGTTTTGCCAGTTCCCGGGCCGCCCGTGATGATGCTGAAGGCTCCCCGAGTGGCAAGCGCGCAGGCGAGTTTCTGCCAGTCGATCACTGCTCCGGGCCTGGCGGGGCCGAACAATTCATCGAGACGCTGGGGCAAGTCATCCGGCGGCGTTTCGCCTTGGGCCAGACGTGTGCGTAACGCCGCATCGATACGCCGCTCATAGGCCCAGTAGCGCCGCAGGTACAGACGCTTGCCGGACAGCACCAACGGTCGCTGATGCGCCGCTTCGCTATTGTCCGCAGCCAGTGCAACCAGAGCGCTGCTCGCCAGCACCTTGCACCAATGGGCGCCATCCAGCGTTTCAAGCAGCTGCGACGGCAGGAGCAAGACATCACTTTGCTCATCGCCTTCAGGAGGTAAAGACAGGGCGAAATCCGGGGCCTTGAGGGTTTCGAACAGGTCGAGGCAGACATGTCCGTGACCCAGTTGATGGCTGGTCAGTGCGGCAGCGAGCAACACCAGTGGATCGGACTGGGGTGCGAGTTCGTACAGAAAACTGATAAAGGCCTTGTCCAGCGAACGAAGCCAGCCTCGCTCGACCCAGCGACCAAGCAAGATCAGCAGATCCGAGGCACTGGTCAGTGGCGCCAGGCTCGACGGGTTGTCGATAGCCGATGACAGATCGGCGAAGGTACGGCTCATAGCAGGACTCCCTGTTCCCATGCGGGTTCGGCCTTGGGTTCCGGCTTACCCTGGAAAAGACGATCCAGGCGCTCGATCAGTTCGCGCGGCGGCCGCGCAAAATACACCCCGCGACTGTCTGCCCGGGTCCCGCGCAGAAACACATACAACGCACCACCGACATGCCGATCGTAATCGTAGTCAGGCAACCGCGCCTTCAGTTGTCGATGCAACGCCAGCAGATACAACACGTATTGCAGGTCATAACGGTTGTCGAGAATCGAGCGCTCCATGGCTTGCTCGGTATAGGCCGCATCGTCGACACCCAGCCAGTTGGATTTGTAGTCGGCCACGTAGTAGCGCCCTTCATGTTCGAAGGTCAGGTCGATGAAGCCTTTGAACATGCCGTTGAGCTGTACTGGCTCGGCGGCTACTCGTGCCACACCGTTGTGGGTGTACTGGCGCACCCACTCATCGAGTTTGAGAACATCGACCTTGTGGCTGGCGAACCAGAACTCCATCTCGACGCGGTACTGTTTCAGTTGCTCGAGAACCACCGGAGGCTGTCCGCCACCTGCTGGCAGCGACGACTTGAGCAAGTGTTGCAGCCAGTCACTCAGGGTGGTGATCCACCCCTCCCAACCACGCAGGTTGCAGCGCCGGCCAATCGCATCCTTGAGCGTTTCAAAAGGAACGGCAAAACCTTCGTCTCCGGCCCATTCGAGCAGACCATGAAGAAAGGTTCCCGGATTCGGACCGCGAGGAAAACGATGAATATCGGCGCCACCGGCGACGATCTCGCGTGGCGCATCCGGGTTGAGACGCTCATCATCAAACAGCTTTTGCGCTTGTGGACTGTCCGGCGCCTCATCGCTGCCCAGGCTCAATACGTCACTGATGCGCAAAGCACTGTAAGAGGCAATCCACCAGTTTTCGCTGGCCTTGCGCTTGGGCACCAATGTAGCGCTGAGGATCGCTTCGTTACGCTCGGGCCGGTAGATCTCCTGAGTGGCTTGAGGCAACTCCCCCAAGCTGATGGCCGTGCAGTTCTGCTGCAAATCCTGCAGCCAGCGGCTCAGACCGGTTGACTCATCCAGCCTTGCGCCGCCACCCAGCAGATAGCCAAGCGCCGAAAGATGAAGCACCGAACCGTTGTTATTACCGCGTTTGAGGTCCGTGACACCCAGCCAGCAGGCATGTTGCGCGCGAGTCAGGGCGACGTAGAGCAGACGCAGGTCCTCGGCCAGACGCTCGTCATCCGCCAGGGCGATCAATTCGGCGGTCGGCTTCAGTGTCACCTGGGCTTCGCCGGAGGCATCGTGGTAATGCAGCGGCAAGCGACTGCCATCCACCGGTTTTGCCGAGCAGATGAACGGCAGGAACACCAGTGGATACTCAAGCCCCTTGGACTTGTGAATGGTCACGACCTTGACCAGTTGCTCGTCACTCTCCAGACGCAATATCTGCTCTTCGCCGGCCTGACCGGACAACGCCAGAAGCTCGGCCAGATGACGAATCAGCGCTTGCTCGCCATCAAGCTCAGCGGCAGCCTGCTGCATCAGTTCCGACAAGTGCAAAAGGTTGGTCAGTACCCGCTCGCCATCACTGCGTGCGATCAGGGTCTGCGGCAGGTGAAAGTCGTGCAGCAGGCGCCGTAACATCGGCAACACACCTTGCTTGCGCCACAGTTCGCGATAGCCACGAAACTGCATGACCCGGGCTTCCCAGACCAA
The DNA here is from genome assembly GCF_017947305.1 of Pseudomonas sp. MWU347. Taxonomy (NCBI): domain Bacteria; kingdom Pseudomonadati; phylum Pseudomonadota; class Gammaproteobacteria; order Pseudomonadales; family Pseudomonadaceae; genus Pseudomonas; species Pseudomonas sp. MWU347. Next base: position 5,517 of record NZ_JAFGZB010000015.1, on the reverse strand, counting down.
CTCGTCCTGATTCAATCGTTCCAGTTCAGCCAACGGCAGATTGAGGGTGATGCAGGCCAGCGCAGCCTTCAGAGAGCGCTCGACATCCGGCTCCGCGCAGGCCTTGAGCCAGGAGAACAGGTCATGCGCTTCCTGGGCGGCGAACACCGAGTCCTTGTCCGACAGGTAAACGCTGCGCACGCCACGGGCCGCGAGTTCTGCGCGTACGGCTTGGGCCTCTTTGCCGTCGCGTACCAGAATCGCAATGTCAGAGGGTCGCAAGCCTATGAAGTCTTCTCCGTCGCGGACAAATCCCGCCGCACCGGTTTGCCCGCCATTGAGCAACGCGGTGATTTCGCTGGCACAGGCCGCCGCCAATTGCTGGCGATAGACCGCGCCTGACAGCGGCTGCTCCGTCGACAGGTGCCAGACATTCAGTGCCGCGACATCGTGCCCCGCAATCTGCAGCCGCTCTTTACGCCCCTGAGACTCAACAGGCTGGAACGGCACCGGGTTTTCCCCGGTTTTTTCCCGAAACAAAAACGCGCCGCGTCCCTGCTCGCGGGACTCGGCGCGTTCGAATACGTGATTGACCGCGTTGACCATGCCATGGCTGGAGCGGAAGTTGGTGCCCAGCGTATGCAGGCGGCCGGCAGTGGCCTGACGCGCACGCAGGTAGGTGTAGATATCGGCGCCACGGAACGCGTAGATCGCCTGCTTGGGGTCACCGATCAGGAACAGACCGGTATCCGGACTGTTGTCCTCGATGCGGTAGATGCTCTCGAAAATCCGGTATTGCACCGGGTCGGTGTCCTGAAACTCATCGATCAGAGCAACCGGAAACTGCTCGCGGATCACCGCAGCAAGGCGCTCGCCGCTGTCGGATTGCAACGCCGCATCGAGGCGCAACAGCATGTCGTCGAACCCCATTTCCGCACGACGACGCTTCTCTTCCTCAAAACGCGCGCCCACCCATCTCGCCGCATGTTGCAATACGGCGGCATCGGGGGTGGGAAGCGCGTCGAGGCTCGACTTGAGCCCCGGCATCGCGTCGAGACCCGGATGACTCGGTGCCTGGCCCTTCCAGGCTTCGGCCATTCCGTCAGGGGTCAATCGGGTGAAACCGGTGCCGATGTCCAGTTGTTCCATAGCCTCGTCTTCGGCCCACGCCTTGAGTTTCTCGAACCAGGGCTCGAAGTAGCGCGCCTGCATCTTGCGTCCGTCGACGGCTTTGCTCGCAACGCCTTCGTGACAGATCACCAGCAGCTCATCGGCCCACTGACGCCACGGCATCTTCAGCTCGAGCAACGCGGCACGCCGTTCTTGCAGACACTCGTCGATCAGCTCTGCGGGGACCTTGCCGTCATCACTGTCGCGCTCACTGCCAAACAGGCCGCGCACTCGTGGCAACAACGCTGCCGGCCCACCCCAGTTAGCGCGAACCCAGTTCAGCGCGTCGCCCTGCATCGGGTAACAGAACAGTCGCCAGTAATCGCGCAGTACTTCACCGAGCAGATCGCTGTGATCGGTTTCCAGGGACTGGGTAAACAGGCTGCCGCTGTCGAACGCGTGTTCGCGCAGCATGCGCTGGCACCAACTGTGGATGGTGGAGACGGCCGCTTCATCCATCCATTGCGCGGCGATGTCCAGGCGATTGGCGCAACCGGGCCATTGTGCCGGGTCAAACTGCTCGCGCAGCTCGGCAATCAAGCCATCCGGCGCCGGGGTTTCTTCACGGAAAAACCGCGCAGCCTCGGCCAGCCGCGTACGGATTCTTTCACGCAGCTCCTTGGTGGCGGCATCGGTGAAGGTCACCACAAGAATCTGCGGGGGCAGCAATTCACGGCCGAAGCCGCTCGATTCGCCGCCGTGGCCAAGGATCAGCCGCAGATAGAGAGCAGAAATGGTAAAGGTCTTGCCGGTACCCGCACTGGCTTCGATGAGTTGACTGCCGTGCAGCGGGAAGGCCAGAGCCAGCGGTGTTTTGGTACTCATGCGCGTGCCCCTTCGCTGGCCAACGAGCGCCATGGCGCTTCCAACAGGGGGCGATACAACGCGTCGCACCAACCGGAGAATGTTTCGTCGGCACTCAATGCGTCAAAGTCAGCGAATTGGCGTGACAGCGCAGGGCTTTCACGGCGCTCACCGTCACTGGTCTGGCCGTCGCCTTCGTAGGCTTTTCTGGCAGCCGCCTCAGCCTTGAGCGGATCAGTCTGCGCAAGCCAGGCGAAGGCCGTCTTGACCGCGATCGGCAGCGGCTGGCGCATGCCGACCTGCCAGGCGAGCAGCAGATCACCCAGAAAACGAACCGCTCGGTCCTTCTCCGTCGGCTCAAGCAGCAGCGTATCGTCACTCGCCACCAGTGCCGTGGTCAGGATAAGTCCGCTGGCGCAGGCCACCAGGTGATTGACCCACGGCTTGATCAACCGATGCCATTTCCGACTTTTGATCGAGCCGATGCTGTTGGGAATGGTCGTGACCGACAACACGCCACCGTCAGCGCGTTGATGCAAACCGGCGAGCCAGCCTTCAACACGCACGCCCTGCAACTCAAGACTGACCGGGAGCGCGCTGGTCAATGGTGTCGGCCATAACGCCAGAAGGTGTTGGTAACGTTGCAGCAAGTCAGGTAACGGCTCGATCAACTCTCGTTGCAGGCATTCGCCGAAGCCGGCCATGGGCAGCAATCCGCTGTTTTGCAAACGCCGCGCCTGATCTTCGAGTGCCCGATTGATATTGTCCGGCTGCCGGAGTGCGGCTTCGAGCAGGCTGTCGCTCAGTGTGTAGCGTTGCAATGCGTCCAGCACGAACGGTTCTTCGTCAGCCAGGGGCGCCTCGGCGGCCTCGAAGTACACTTTGAGGCGCTGCGTGAAAAAGTGCCGGACCGGGTTACGCAAGAAATCCTGCAGCAGAGCCAGACTCAGCGGCTCCTCCTGAACATGGGGCGCGAGTAGCTCCATCTCATGTTGTGGCGCATGCACCTGGTGCAAGACCTGCCATTCACGGGCATAACTGAATAGTTGATCGCCTTCATGGAAATAGCGCGAACTGAACGGTTGCAGGGGGTGCTCCTCGGTCATGGAGGTCAACAGATCCTGATGCTCATCGAGCGACCGCCAGCCACTGGCGAGGTGATCGCGCAACTGCCCGATCAGCACTGAAGCAGGCCGTTCACTGTTGTCGCGAATGCTGCGTCCGACCCAACTGATGTAGAGCTGATCGCGCGCAGACAGGAGCGCCTCGAGCAACAGATAGCGATCGTCTTCACGCCGGGAACGGTCCCCTGGCCGGTAGTCACTGCCCATGAGGTCGAAGTCCAGCGGGGGTTGCGCCCGGGGATAATCGCCATCGTTCATCCCCAGCAAACAGACAAGCTTGAACGGGATCGCCCGCATGGGCATCAGCGTGCAAAAGTTTACTGCGCCGGCGAGAAAACGCTGGGACAGACGCCCCTGATCCAGCCCCGCGAGCCAGGCTTCACGAACCACCGTCAGCGGCAATTCATCGACCAATCCAACGGATTCACAGGTCTGCAGCCAGGTTTCGCGCAACTCCTCAAGTTGCGTGAGCAGATAATCGTCGTGCTCGTTACTGGCCTTGAAAAACAGCTGCATCAGGATTTGCAGGCGCTGGCCCCACACCTTGGGCTGAGCGACTTGAGTGAGTTCGTGATGGGCCAGTTCCAATGCATCGAGCAGGGCAACCAACGGACCGATCAACGCAGCATCCAGACCACCGATTTCATCGTAGGGTTCGATACCGGCACAGGCGCTGGAGCTGCCAACTGCGTACCCCAACAACATCCGCCGCAAACCGAAATGCCAGCTGTTCTGTTCAAGCTCATCCGGCAAGCCCAGGCCGGCACGTTGCCCGGCGTTCATTCCCCAGCGCACGCCTGCTCCTTCGATCCAGCGATGCAGAGTAGGCAAATCACGCTCTTGTACGCCAAATCGGGCGCGCAACGCAGGGACGTCGAGCAGATCGAGGATCTCGCTCACCGGGAAACGACTATCGGGCAGCTTCAGCAGGTGCTCGACAGCAATCAGCAACGGATCGCGGCCCCGCTGGCCCTGGTCGGCCAAGGTAAATGGAATGAAGCGTGGATCATGTCGATCCAGTTGTCCGAACACCGCCCGGATATGCGGCGCATAGCTGTCGATGTCCGGCACCATCACAATTACATCTCGTGGGCGCAGATCTGGATTGGCGCTGAAGCGTGCGAGTAACTGATCGTGAAGGATTTCCACTTCGCGCTGGGCACTGTGGGCTATGTGGAAGCGGATCGACCCATCCTGCGTCAAGTCAACGGCAGGCCAGCGCTCACGCGTTTCATTGAGTGGCCGCAACTCGAGGATGTCGTCCTGAAGTTGGTTGAGCATGTTATGTGGCTGATTTTCGCTGAACAGATCAATGCGCCCGTCACGAAACGCCGCGCGATAGCTGTTGGGGTCATCGTAACTGTCGAGCAGGTTGATATAGTCGCGGCCTTGCTTGCCCCAGGCGGCGAGCAGCGGATGAGCATGTTGGTGCAACGTTTCAGGATCGAGTACGACCGGCATGCCGTTCTTGCGGCTCTGACGCTTGTATTGATGACGCAGCAGATCCTTGTCGGCGACGATATCGGCCCAGTGGTGTCGGCAAGGGTTGTGTACACACAACAGCACCTGACTGAAACGTGCGAGTCCGGCCAACGCTTCAAGCACCTGGGCGGGCAACGAGGATATACCGAACACGATCACCCGCGAGGGTAGTCCTGCTGGTGCATGTTCGAGGGAATTTATGCACTCGATAAATCGTTGATGAACACCGGCGCGGCTCTGGGCCATGCCTTGCTCACCGACATCTTCCAAAAGAGCACGCCACAGCTCAGCCTGCCAGCAACTGACTGGAGGCAGTGGCTTTATCTCGCCTCGAACATTACGTAACTGATGCCGGCCCTCGGCCCAATCTTCGAGCCAGTCGGCCCGATACACCTGATATTGGTCAAACAGGTCTGCCAGGCGCTCGGACAACTGGTAGCGCTTGCGCAAGTCGGTGTCATGGGTGAGGAAGCGTTGTAGCGGTTCGAAATGGGGGCGATCAATCACTTGCGGCAACAGGCGCATCAGCCGCCAGGTCAGGGGAGCCTTGTCGAGCAGGGATGTGGCGGGGATTTCGTCTCGGCCCAACACCATACGGTAGAGCTGCCACATGAAACTGCCTGGAAGCTGCACATCGATGGCAGCGGCTATTCCGCAACCACCGAGATCGTCCTCTTCAGGATCTTCTGCCAATGCCAGCTTGAGCCATTGGGCGATACCGTTGCTTTGGACCAGAGCGATTTCGTTCTCCAAGGGAGCCAATGGGTAGCGCCGCATGATGCTGACCACCAGGCTGCGCAGCTCGTCCAGGCTATTGCTCTGAACCACCATGAATGCAGCGTTGAGGGACGAGGCGTCCGGCATAAAAGCTTCCTTGGAAAAGTACAAAAGCCAAGGCAGAACCTTAGCACTGTCGGCAGGCTGTGACAGCCGGAAGGGCCTACCGCATGCTGTAGGA